>DCHL01000001.1:4007-18579 GCA_002317595.1 Lachnospiraceae bacterium UBA1753
GGATCTCGGAGAACTCTACGATTTCGATGATCACGATGATTTCGAGGATGTCGGCGGATATACTGATGAGGGCAGCAGCTCAAAATCGGAGGAGTCTCAGCAGTCTGAGGAGACTACACCAGATCCAGCACCAGCACCAGCCCCCGCACCTGCTGCACCTGAGGTCGGCTGGATGAAGACAAGCACTGACAAGCTCAGCTTTGGCCAGGTGTCAAAGGGCGAGAAGGCACTTGATTTCCAATCTTTTTCCGTAACAAATGTGGGACAGAGGGAGCATGTCCTCTCCTACAGCATCAATGACCCCGATGCGGCATGGTATGTGGATGCCCCTGACACGAATCTGATTAAGCCGGGCGAGACGCTTGAATTCTCTGTGCTCCCCAATACCAACAAGGGCGACGGTACCTATAAGGGATCTGTTCTTGTGACCGAGCAGATCGGTGGAGTTGCTGCTGAGGCTGCGACCGTCAAGCTGTCTGTCACGATTTATGCATCGGCGCCCTGGATAAAATATGTGGCGGTTTCTCCTCAGACCCAGACCCTTTCTCCTGGAAGCTCATTTGGATTCAATGCAGAGGTTGAGTGCGGGGATGGCGCAGATTCAAGCGTCGACTGGAGCATCAAGGGTGCTGAATCTGGCGATACCTATATTGATGCTGATGGTGTACTGAAGGTTGCAAAGGATGAGAGCGCATCTGGCTTTACGGTTGTTGCTACCTCTAGGCAGGATGGTACTTTCAAGGGCAAGGCCAATGTCACTGTGAAAAAATCAACCTACACAGTAACGACTGAGACAGCACCTTCGCGCGGAGGAATTGCTGCAGGAGGCGGAAGCTTTACCGCCGGTGAGTGTATCACAGTGACAGCAAATCCCACTGGAGGCTACGAGTTTGACGGATGGTACGTGGGTAGTAAGCGCGTTGCGACTACACAGAAATACACCCTTGTAGTGACAGAGAATGTCAATCTGACTGCAAAGTTCAGTCAGGAGCTGGTGCGCGTGACCGTTAAGAGAAACAACAAGAACGGTGGTAAGGTCTCTGACAGTAAGACCATCGATTACGGTGGAAGCATTACCCTTAAGGCTACCACTAATGACGGCTATGTATTCGACGGCTGGTATGAGGATGACGAGCGTCTGTCAAAGAAGGAAAAATTCACACTTGACGATGTCACCTACGATATGGAAGTGACAGCTGTATTCAGACCTGAGAAGTATTCAGTTACTGCATCATCAAGTCCTGCTGAGGGTGGCTCTGTCGATGGAACGGGAAAGTACAAGTCAGGAGAGAAGGCTACACTTACAGCCAATCCTGCAAAGGGATATAAGTTTGTTTCGTGGGTATGCAACTCAAAGGTTGTTGGAACTGATAAGAAGCTTGTGGTAAAGGACATCAGCAAGGATTATGATGTCACAGCCATCTTCCAGGCCGAGGCGGCGAAGGTAAAGACCTACACCATAGACGCAGGAACTGACTCCAAGAACGGAGTAATCTCGCCTGCCGGAAAACTTCCACTTCCTGAAGGAACAGCAATTACATTCACTGTTGCAGCCAAGAACGGATACAGGATTTCCGATGTCAAGGTGGATGGAGTCAGCCTTGGACCCGTGAGCGGATATACCTTTGGATCAGTTAAGAGCAACCATTCGATTGTTGCTTCATTTGTGAAGAATGAGGTGAATGCTGCCCAGGTTAACAACAATCTGGTTAAGGATTATACAACCAACGGACAGAAGAACAGCTGCACGGAAGAGAACAATAAGGAAGCCGCAAAAAAGAAAGAAGATGCCAAGAAGGTTGCAAGTGAATCAAAGGGTGAGGTCATCAGCGAAATAGGTGATGATGAGCAGGAGATCACTTACCTTGGCGGCGTGCTCCAGGCTGCAAACCTGACCGAGGATGAGGCGAGGGACGTCATTGAAAATGGTGACGACAGACCTCTTATGGAGGCTGCTCTTTACAATGGTGACCTCAGTGTATCGGTAAAGAACAGCTTCGCTGACAATCCGCTTGAGACCACGGAGGAGAGCTATTATGACATAGCCAGTGTTCCTAACCTAGCTGAGGTTGTGGACTCAATGCTTCCCGAGGATACCAAGATGGCTATGTTCCTTGGAATGCCCGTTGGAATCAACCTCTGCATAAGAGACTACGATGATGAAGTCACGGATGATGAAGTCGCTAAGATGGATGACAATTCCGGTGATGATGTCACGCTGGCCAAGTATTTTGATGTGTCTTTCCTGGTTGACATGAACGGAGAGACAAAGTATGTGAAAAAAATCAATAAGCCGATGCAGATTGTGATGAACGTTCCAGAGGAACTCTTAGGAAATGGCAACGAGGTCGTTGTGGTGAGGCTTCACGATGGCGAGGTATCAGTTCTTGAGGATGAGGACTCTGTGGATGAGACCATCACCTTTGAGACTGACAGATTCTCAACATATGCTTTTGCAACAAGAAAGAGTGCAAAGGCAGAGACAGTAACTGAACCATCAGGAGAAGTATCTGTTCCGACTGATACTGGTGCTAAGGCAGATGCTGCAGAAGGATCAGCCCAGCATGGAATTAAGGCTGATAAGGATGATGATGGTATTCTGCTTGGTATTCTTATCGCTATTATTGCAGTCCTTTCGTCAGTTCTCATTGCGGCTCTGGTTGTGATGAATGCTAAGAAAAAGAGCAGGAGACGCAGGCACAGGAAATGATGGCAAGAACAATAATGATCCAGGGGACGATGTCTAATGCAGGCAAGAGTCTCCTGGCGGCAGGTCTCTGCAGGATATTCAAACAGGATGGATACCGAGTGGCCCCCTTCAAGTCGCAGAACATGGCTCTCAATTCCTATATTACCGAGGCCGGTCTTGAGATGGGACGTGCACAGGTGATGCAGGCACAGGCCTGTGGGATTGAGCCCGATGTGCGCATGAACCCGATTCTCTTGAAGCCGACTAATGATGTTGGCAGTCAGGTGATTGTGAACGGTGAAGTGCTTGGCAATATGTCAGCGCGGGATTATTTTGCGAAGAAGCGGGAACTCATTCCGGATATTATGAAGGCCTTTAACAGCCTGTCAGAGGAGTATGACATTATCGTCATTGAGGGCGCTGGTTCTCCTGCCGAGATTAATCTGAAAAATGATGACATTGTAAACATGGGCATGGCCGAAATGGCTGATGCCCCTGTTTTGATTGTCGGGGATATTGACAGAGGTGGAGTTTTTGCCCAGCTTGTCGGTACTGTACAGCTGCTCACTGAAAGTGAGAGGGCAAGAGTGAAGGGACTCATCATCAACAAGTTCCGGGGTGATAAGACGATTCTTGACCCGGGAGTTGAGATGCTCACGGATATCACGGGAATTCCCGTGGTAGGTGTCGTTCCCTACGAGAGGATAGATGTGGAAGACGAGGACTCACTGTCTGAACGGTTTGACCGCGTTCAGTCGGGGAAAAAATATCGAGAGAACTGTGCTGGTGAAAGGTACATTAAGTCTGTCAATGTGGCAGTTGTTAAGGTGCCAAGGATATCTAATTTCACGGATTTTCTGATGCTTGAAAACCACGACGAGGTTAACATAACATATGTAACGAGCCCATCACAGCTTGAGGCAGCTGACATGATCATTCTCCCAGGAACCAAGAATACCATGGGGGACCTCAAGTGGCTTCGGACCTCTGGAATGGAGGCCGCAATTAAGAAGGCAGCCGCCAGAGGCGCAGTAGTGTTTGGAATCTGCGGCGGCTATCAGATGCTGGGCGAGTCGATAAGTGACCCAGAGGGTATGGAGGAAGGCGGCGTGATGCAGGGCATGGGCCTTCTTCCGATGACGACAGAATTCGGAACGAGCAAGATGCGCGCAAGGGTGAGCGGATGCTTCGGGGAAGTGCACGGAATCCTGTCAGCTCTCTCTGGGAAAAAAATAGAAGGCTATGAAATTCACATGGGGGCGAGCTTCATCGCTGAGGAAGAGAATTGCTCACGTGCTGAGGAAGAGAATTGCTCACGTGTTGAGGCTGAAGAGAAGTATTCATGTGTCGAGGCAGCTGGGAACGGAAACGAGTCGGGGATGTTCCTGACTGAGGTTCTGGATTCAGTGTCTGGGGCAGAAAAGAGAGAGGGAATGGAAGCAGGAAATGTATACGGCTCCTACATCCATGGAATATTTGATTCTCCTGAGGTTGTCGATGGAATTGTCGCGGCGCTGAAGGGAGACGGGCGTGACTTGCTGAAGGGAGAGCAAAGAGCGGCGTCTGCTGGCGTGGCGTCTGAAACTACTGAGAAGAAGTCCGAAACTCTCGAAGAGTACAGAAACAGGCAGTTTGATAAGCTGGCCAGCGTGCTCAGGGAGAGCATGGATATTGAAGCCATCTATGAAGCGATTGGTTTACATAATGCCGATGGGGAATAGGTTTACATAATATCAGAAGTGCCGCTTGAATGATGTAGAAGGTCATCGCTTACCTGGCACAGGATTTTAGCGCTTCAAGCAGAGCGAGATTCTCTTCGTGGGATTTAACTGCAATGCGGTAGGTATCCTTTGGCAGATTCCTGAAATTGGAGCAGTCACGAATGAGGAATCCCTTCGCCAGAAGTAATTCATATAAGTTTACATAACATTCAAGAAGGATAAAGCAGGTGTCAGATGGGTATACTTTCCTGATGAGGGAAGTGTACTCATCTTTTTTTAGTTCATCCGCAAGAAATTCCCGCTCTCTCTGGATTTTTTTCCTTGAGTCGGCAAGGTAAGGATCAATGTTCCAAAGCGCTGCGAGTCCTGCGGCCTGCGCAGGAACTGAGATGTTCCAGCAGGGAAGCTGCTCTGCGACTGCGTGGCTGACTGAATAATCTGCTGTAAGCATATAGCCAAGTCTCAGCCCGGGAATGGCAAAGGTCTTGGTGAAGGAGCGGAGAATGATAAGATTGGAAAAGTCATTAAGATATCTGATCATGCTCTTTGAATAGCCCTCTGTCATATCTGATAGGGGAAGGAAGCATTCGTCCACAACGACATACACATTAAGGTCGTGGCATCTCCTTATAAGTGAAAGCAGCTTACCAGAGTCCGTCAGCCGTCCTGTGGGATTGTTGGGATTGCAGATAAATACAGCGCAGGTATCCTCCGAGATGGAAAGCACATCAGAATTGCAGAGCATATCATCAGCACTGTAGAAAGTTGCCTCCCAGCCAGCGGCAATAACGCCTCGCTCATACTCAGAAAAGCCGGGGGCTGGGAGAAGAAATTCGGTTCTACCGTTTAGAAGAGGAAGCACGCGGCACAGCACCATTATGAGCTCTGCGGCACCATTTCCGAGGGTTATCATTTCAGGAGTAGGCATGATAGCAGCATCGTGGAAATTGCCAGGGGCGCTGGAAGTGGGCCTGACAAAATGCGTGCTCCTTATTTTATCTACGAGGGCAGTTCTAAGCTCTGTGCAGTACGTGTCAGGGTATGAATCGATATTATGTAAACTATTAACGGCTGCGGATATCACTTCCGGCATTGGACCTGATGGATTCAGGTTCACCGAGAAGTCGTGAATTATTCTGTTTTTGGCATTATAGATGTCTCCGCCGTGTCCTGTCATTTCCTTGGATCCTATGTTTTCTAAATTAGCCCTGTAAAATTGTGACATAAACCATGTTGCTGTATTAATACTATATCACAGCCAGTTCATAATACTATATCTTGATGTTGATATAGAATGCATTTTTTAGTAAAATATTCATAACTATATTTTTCTAATAGATGTTCTATATGTATGGGGATTATATTTTGATGGGAAAAAATGGCGGGATAGAATTGCATAAGACTGAGTATGAGCAGTTCGATTTGCTTGATAGAGTCAATGATGGGAATGTTGATGCAGATGTCGCAAGATATATGCGCATTATCCATATTCTCAGCAATAACATTAGCGACCTCTATGGGGTTAATGTGAAGACTGGCGGCCTTACAGTGTTCAGGCAGGCAGGCGAGGCTGTGGGGGTAAATGAAAAAATTAATATGGGGGCTCATTACGATGTTGCGATTTCTACCTATATTGATAACAATGTCTATCATGAAGACCGCGAGGAAATGCGCAGGGCTCTCTCGTTTTACAACGTCTGTGAACTTCTGAAAAAAAATGAGAGCTTCATCTACCGGTACAGGGTGTTCAGAAATAATACAATCTGTCATTTTCACCTGAAGTGCGCAAGAATCGGGGACGGAGATAATTTTGAAGAGATAATATATGCCTTCGCTTCGGATGAAGAGGACATCAAGCGCGAGATACTGCAGCAGTCAATCGCGACTGGTACTGGAAAGCAGCGGAGGAAGGTTCTTGTCATAGAGGATAATGACATAAACAGGGCCATGCTCAGGGAGATTCTTGAGCCGACGTACGAGGTGATAGAGGCCTGCGATGGTGATGAGGGACTTGAGATACTAAGAGGCAGATACAGGGAGCTTTCGGTTGTGCTGCTTGACCTTGTGATGCCTAACAAGACTGGACTTGAAGTGCTTGAGATAGTGAAGGACAGTCCGTCGCTTTCTTCTGTTCCAATTATTGTCATTACAAGTTCAAACCGTGATGAGCAGGAAGCAAAGTGTCTTGACCTTGGCGCCGTTGACGTCCTGCCAAAGCCTTATAATCCGGTGATTGTGATGAGCCGCATCAGGAATATCATAAGGATGCGAGAGTCTGCTTCCCTTGTGGGCAACATTGAGCATGATGAACTGACGGGAATATATACAAGACAGGCCTTCTATCAGCATGCCCTGGCTCTTCTCGATGCCAATCCAGGAATCGAGTTTGATATGACGATTGCTGATGTTCAGAGCTTTAAGCTCATCAACAGTATTTACGGAGAGGCCAAGGGTGATGAGGTACTCCGTTACATGGCATCCTTCTTTGAGACGAATACATTGAATGGTATCTGTGCCCGTTATGGAGGAGATCAGTTTGTTGGAATCGCTCCTGCTGCTCAGGACAGAAAGCGTGACTGGCTTCTTGAGATGGCATCGGAGCTTGAAAAGAACTGTCCGATACCCAATGTCACTGTTAAATATGGTGTGTACACGAATGTCGACCGTGAACTGACTGTTTCGGGAATGTGCGACAGGGCGCTTCTTGCCGTTAAGAGTATAAAGCACAATTTTGAGGTTGTGTATACAAAATATGACGGACCTGTTAGTCAGAGGCGTCAGAGGGACCAGCTCTTTGAGAGCAGGTTTGAGGAGGCACTTAAGACTGGAGAGTTCTATCCCTGGTTTCAGCCTAAGTTTGATGCTGTGACAGGCAAGCTTGTTGGAGCAGAGGCACTTGTTCGCTGGATAATGAAGGACGGCACCTTTGTATCACCAGGTGAGTTCATTCCAACCTTCGAGGAGGATGGGCTTATCGTGCGGCTTGATGAGTATATGTTCAGGAATGTCTGCACTAAGGTAAAGATGTGGATGGACCGCGGATATCAGCTGCTTCCTATTTCCATTAATCTCTCAAGGCTCTCACTGCACAGGGAGGGAACTGTTGAGAGGTATAAGAAGATAGCGGAGGAGATCGGCGTTCCAACTAAGTATCTGCCCCTTGAGCTGACAGAGAGTGCAGCTCTTCACAGTATTCAGATCAAGAACTTTACGGATGCTCTTAAGGAGTCCGGCTTCCAGCTTCACATGGATGATTTCGGCGCAGGTATTTCATCCCTTGCCAGCCTTAACATTCTGCCCTTTGACGTTGTAAAGCTCGATAAGTCGCTGGTTGACTTTATCGGTGATGCGGGCGGAGATGAGATGCTGAAGCACATTATTGAACTGGCTCACTTCAAGAACATGAAGGTTGTTGCTGAGGGTGTTGAGCAGGCAGAGCAGCTTGAGTTCCTCCGCCAAATCAACTGCGATATCATTCAGGGCTACTACTACTGTCCACCTCTCGGATATGAGAGATTCCTTCAGTTCCTGCAGCGCTGCATTGAAGAGGATAACGTCCTTTTCGAGTGATGAACCGATGAAATGCTAAATTTTGCAGATGAGTTGACTTGATTATTTTTTCAAAGTGTTATATTCTAACCGTGGTTAGCGAATACTAACCGCGGTTTTTTGTTTGTGCGCCTTAGGTGCACTAATACAGTTTTCGCGTTAATAGTAATGTCTTTACGTATAGAGGAGCGAATTATGATTTCAAGGAGTACCGGAATAAAAATTGGAGTGGCAATGCTGGCGATCCCCGTGGTGGTATCGGCCAGTGCATTCATGGGAAAGCCGGCTACCTACAGGTGCGCGGGTGTTGAGAGCGGGTCGGTGGCAAGAGTGGTTGCGGAGACTGGTGATATCCATGGTGAAGAGACCAGGACGTATTATGCGGCCGTATCAGCTCCTGTGAAAAATATTGGAATTGAGGTTGGCGACGTGGTTACAAAGGGTGAGAAGCTTGCCGAGTATGATGATACGGACTTTGTCCACAATCTTACGCAGGCAACTCTTGGCAAGGAACAGGCAGAGGTGTCAGTTCAGGGTCAGATTGATAAGTCAAATAGCAATTATGCCAAGTACAAGGCAGCTACGAAAGATGATGCAATCTATTCCCAGCTCTATGCCGCAGAACGCGAAAGCACGCAGGCACTGACTGAGAACCAGTACGCGGAAGACTACTACACAAACTGTGCTTATGAGGGAATTACCACAAAAATCGCACAGAAGCAGGAGGAAATCACTAAGAAGGGTCAGGAACTCAGTAAGCAGAAGACTAAGGTGGCAAATGCGGGAGAGTATGCGACCAAGAAGATGAAGAACAAGCAGAAGGATCTGCAGAATGAGTATAACGAACTTCAGAATGAACTTACGGCTCTCCAGACCGAACTCACATATCAGCACGTGGATGGATACACGCCTGCTGAAAATGAGGTGATAAATGATCACAAGAATGTGATGGAGGACATCACCAGAAACTGGGAGGAGGCCAAGACCAATAAGCTGAACTATGAGAGTTCATATCTCAACGAGAACGAGAAGGCAGCCCTTATGAAGGACATCGACAAGGCAGATGAGGTTGTGGCGGTAGCGAGCGAGGAGCTCACCAAGGCCCAGGCAGGAGTTGTGTCTGACTTTAGCGGTGTAGTCACAGAGAGACTTGTAGAGAGCGATGCCTTCGTTCAGGAGGGAGCGCCGCTATTTTCAGTGGAATCCACAGATGAGGTCAAGGCTGTTATCAATGTATCGAGATATGACATTGGAAGCATCAAGGTCGGACAGAAGGCATCGGTAGATATCGCTGGGAAAAAATATGAGGCAGAGGTCAGTGAGATTGAGCATCTGGCTACCAAGGATTCGGGTGATAAGAGCAAGGTGGAAGTTTCTGTCCATATTTTTAACCCAGATGAAAATGTGATTCTTGGAATCGAGTCGGATGTCACCGTGTATACGGAGGAAATCGAGGATGCTGCAAAGATTCCATTTGCTGCATATTACACCGACGATGGTGGAAGCTGCTGCTACTGCATCGAAAACGGTGTTGTGACAAAGAAGTATTTCACCCCGGGTATTGTGGGCGAGGATTATGTTGAGGTGATTGACGGCCTCACAGGCAGTGAGCGCGTGATTGTTGATGCGGTCACGGATGAGCAGGTCGGAAAGAAGGCTGAAGAAGGCTGAAGAGGGCTGAAGAAGGCTGAGGAAGGCTGAAGAAGGCTGAGGAAGGCTGAAGAAGGCTGAGGAAGGCTGAAGAGGGATGAGTCATGGGAACGCTTATTGAGTTTAAAAATGTTGAGCGCTCGTACAAGAGAGGCGACAGGACATTTTATGCACTTAAGGATGTGAATCTCAAAATTGAAGAGGGGAAGATGGTCGTAATCCTTGGACCTTCCGGCGCGGGAAAGAGTACGCTGCTCAATCTTCTCGGCGGAATGGATTCGCCGACGGGCGGTGAGATTATCTTTCGCGATAAGGACATCGCGAAGTTCTCTGACGATGAGCTCACGGCGTACAGGGCATTCTTTGTGGGAGTAGTGTTCCAGTTCTACAACCTGGTGCCTACGCTGACGGCCTACGAGAATGTAGCGCTGATGAAGGATATTAGGAAGCGTGCACTTCACAGCAGATACTACAAGAACAGGAGCGAGCTGGGAGAACTGATGGACCCGGCGGAGGCCCTTCGGGCGGTGGGCCTTGGGGAACATATGGACCAGTTTCCTTCGCAGATGTCGGGAGGAGAGCAGCAGAGGACGTCGATTGCCCGTGCACTTGCCAAGAATCCCAGCATCCTGCTATGCGATGAGCCGACAGGTGCTCTTGATACCGACACTGGCCGCGATGTCTTAAGGCTTCTTCAGGACGTGAGCAAGACCGCTGGCAGGACGGTTGTGATGGTAACTCACAACTCATCCTTTGCGGATATCGCCGACTGTGTAATCCGTGTGAAAAATGGAACTGTTGTGTCTGTGACTGAAAATGAGAATCCTGCCGATGCATCGACGATATCGTGGTAGGACCAGCATCGGTGAATCATCAGCACATCATCAGCGCATCATCAGCGCGCCATCATCAGCGCTTAATAAGAATGTTAGATAATGTTATTTAGAAAATTACTGAGAGACTTAAAACAGAATATTGTCCAGTTTTTTTCGATTTTCCTGATGTCATTTCTTGGTATCTATGTTTTCGTCGGAATTGACTCTGAATCGACAGGGATGACTGCCTGTGAGGAGCAGTATTACGAGGAGTGTAACCTTGCAGATCTGTGGGTGCAGGGATCGGGCTTCTCGCTTGACTCACTCACCTATGTGAAATCTGTTCCCGGAATGAAGCAGGCGGAACGTCGGCTTCAGGTTGACGGCAAGGCGATTGTGAGAGACAAGACATCTGGCGAGGAAGAGGTCTCCATGCAGATGAATTTCGTTGAGTCAAACGAGATCTCAAAACTGTATCTGCTTGAGGGAGAACCCTACAAGGCAGGAAGGGGAGGAGTCTACCTCGATTATTTTTTCTCCGAAAAAAGAGGCTACAAGGTTGGAGACACCATTACTCTGAAGCTTGAGAGTACAAGGTTTGATGTGAAGGTTGCGGGAATCTTCCACAACCCTGAATATGTGTACTACCTTGAGGATGTCGCAGCCATGATGCCTGATTACGGCGCGTATGGCTTCTGTTTCCTTGATGAGAGCGAGTATCCCTTCGAGGAAATCATCTACAATCAGATAATAGTTGACGCGGAAAAAATTGATAACACAGCACAGGTCAGCGACACTGAAAAGGAAATCCAGTCACAGCTCGCCGCCCAAATAAAGGACGTTCTTGACGACCAGAGCATAGTAGTTACAGGAAAGGATGACCAGCTTTCATATCAGACCTACAGGTCAGAGATGGCACAGCATAAGTCCATGGCGTTTGCCTTCCCAATCGTGTTCGTGCTCATTTCACTTCTTGGAATAATTACTACCATGACGAGACTGATGGCAAAGCAGCGCGTGCAGATCGGAACCATGAAGGCACTTGGTTTCTCGACGGCGGATGTCGTGATGCATTACATCTCCTACGGATTTGTGCTGTCACTTGCAGGCTGCGTACTCGGGGCTGTGGTTGGATACTACACCCTTCCGGATTTCATAATCAGCATGTTCGTTGGTTCTTACATACTTCCGTATATGCACAAGGGGCTGTCGCTTATGTCCCTTTCAATGATAGCAATGATGGTTTCTGTCTCCACGCTTATCACTTTTGTGGCCTGCCGAAAGGAATGTGCGCTCATTCCTGCTCAGGCGCTGAGACCGGCCGCACCGAAGGTGATGAAGACTTCATTTGTTGAGAGAAGCCGCGTGTGGAAACTTCTGTCATTCTCAACCCAGTGGAACCTGCGTGACATCATCAGGAATAAGATGAGAACCCTCATGGGAATTGTCGGAGTGGTGGGCTGCTCGATGCTTCTTTTCAGCGCATTCGGATGCCTTGATTCCATCGACCATATCACGACCTGGATGTACGGAGAACTGAATACAGCGAAGAACAGAATAGTTCTTGCTGAGGATATTGACTACGGCACCGCTTCAGACTATGCGAAACAATATGGCGGCCAGATGATTCAGAGCGTGGCAATCTCGCTCTCGCCTGATGAGGGTGTTTCTTCGGGGATATCTGCTGGGTCTGCTTCGATGGGCACGTCTGCTTCGACAGGTTCGTCCGCTTCGATGGGCACGTCTGCTTCGACAGGTTCGTCCGCTTCGATGGGAGGCGGGGTGATAAGCAAGACTGGCACTCTTACGGTGCTTGACCGCGGTAATTTTATGCACTATGAGGATGCGGACATGGAGCATATAACCCTCGATAAAAACGAGATTGCAATGACCTATAAAATGGCAGAGTCACTCGGCGTCAAAGAGGGGTCGCTGGTCTGCTGGCACGTGCTTGGAGATGACAAGATTCATAAGTTCAGGGTGGGACAGATATACAGAAACCCGTCAGTGCAGGGCATCACGATGTACAGAGAGCCCTATGAGAAACTCAATTATAAGTTTGTTCCGACGGAAATTCTTACCAACATGACGGTCCCTTCAAGTCTCGCTGATAAGGATGAAATCATCGGTGTGCAGAATACGAACGCGATGATGGACTCGTTAAAGTCAATGATGGAAATGATGTACACGATGGCTGGCATCCTGATTGCTGCGGCTATCATTCTTGGCGTTGTAGTGCTCTACAATCTCGGGGTGCTGTCCATGGTTGAGAAACGAAGGGAGATGGCAACCCTTAAGGTCCTTGGATATGCGACTTCGGGTGTGAGAGCGATCCTTGCGCAGCAGAACACCTGGATTACACTTATTGGAATTGTGCTTGGCTTCCCAGCGGGATTTGGAATTCTGGGCGTACTCTTTAATGACATGCCTGAGAGTATGGACTACTCGATAGTGGTATATCCGAAGACATACCTGTATACCTTTGTGCTTACATTTCTTATCTCGTGGGCCGTTAACCGCGTGATGTCGCGGGAGGTCAAGTTCATCGATATGGTTGAGGCGCTCAAGGGGCAGGAGTAAATTCATAAGGTTTCTTAAGGGCAGGGGTGGAGCATTAAGGGGGAAGGAGCTGGTTCTTATTGTGATTTTGGCCTACGAATATGTGCGGTGGAAGCATCTGTGCGGATAGCACATAAGAAGCTTGCTCGGGAATATGTGCGGTGGAAGTGTCTTGGCGGATGGCACATAAGAAGCTTGCTTGGGAATGTGTGCGGTGGAAGGTTCTTGGTGGATAGCACATAATATAGTGGCTGTCGCGCTATAAACGCGATGGCCTTTTTTTCTACAGGGTGTTTCACGGGAATTACATTATACGGGATTTTTATGTTGAAGGGTTTACTTTTCCTTAAACACTGCCGAAAACTACTATGAAACCATTGCTCCACTGCAGGATTATCCTGCGCGGGCAATATACGAGTAGGAGGTAGATTATGAGTTTTCAGGTTGGTGGAATGCTTGATGGCGCCATGAAGGATTACATGGGCAAGATGGGAAATAGAGGAAACACAAAGGGAGCAGATGGGGATTTTGAAAAGCATCTCCCTAAAGATGTTGATAAGAATTCCTGGGCAGGCTCTGAGTATGAGTATACAAAGGGAGAGGCTCAGAATGTATCTCAGAATGCAGCCGGAATCTATGACAGTTCAATTGCTGTCAGGAGAAAAAATATTACTTCGGCAGCTGCGGATAACCAGCCCCAGCTATCGGAGCGGGCACAGGCACTTCTTGAGGAACTTAAAGAGAAGTATTCCAATATGGATTTCTTTGTCGCTAAGACAAGCTCCGATGAAGAGGCAAGCAGAATAATGTCTCAGGGAACGAAGGAGTACAGCGTGCTGATTGACCCTGACACTCTTGAGAAAATGGCGGCTGATGAGGAGTTTAAGAACAAGTGTCTCACATCCCTTGAGGAGTCCACTGCACAGATGGATGAGCTCATGGAGAACCTCGGCGAGGATGCAGGCAAGATTGACAGCATCGGCGTGAGAATCGGAGCAGACGGAACCCTTGATTTCTTTGCAAGACTCAAGGAAAGTACAGAAGAACAGGCTGAACGCATCGAGGCTCACCGCAAGGAAGCAAGAGAGGAAGCTGCGGCTGACGAGAAGGCAAAGGCTGACAAGAAAGCCAAGAAGAAGGAAGAGCTGGAAGAGGATGAAGAACTGAGGCTCGAGAAGATGGCAGCCCAGCGAATGTCACAGCGTCTCCAGGCAATGTACAAGGAAGGCAAAATGAATCCTGTGCACGGCCCTGGCAAGAAGGACGAGCCCGTGGAAAATGATGAAGAGGCGGCTGAGACCGTTGCAGGAACTGTCGCAGATACAGCTGCCGGGGCTGTAGCGGATACAACTGCGGGGAACTCCAGAATCAGGACTATACATGCCGCATCAGCCGCAGAGCTTCTTGACCTTATCAGAAATGCGGCATATTAGTAATATAGGATATTAGAAACATAGTTAATTGAAAAGCAATGGAGAGGGACGAAAACACCAGCTCCGTTGCTTTTTTTCTGCAATAAAAGTATGTGTCGCCAGGAGTGCAACGGAGGAGGCAGAAACTAATCCCTTCCGTTGCATAAAAGTTACCTG
>DCHL01000092.1:0-2085 GCA_002317595.1 Lachnospiraceae bacterium UBA1753
CTATTCAGAAGCAGGACCTTGAGTACCGTTTCTGGGAGCTTTCAAACGGCGGCAAGATTCAGTATGTAAAGTATCCTATCGATTACAATATCGAGGCAATCAAGGCCCTTGTGAGAAGGGCAATGGATATGGGCTTCTATGAGGGTGTTAATCTGTCTCTGGCATATTGTGATGACTGCGGACATCAGGAACTCGAGATGGATGTATGTCCAGTATGTGGAAGCAAGAACCTGACCAAGATTGATAGAATGAATGGTTATCTGTCATACTCAAGAGTTCATGGAGATACAAGACTTAATGATGCCAAGATGGCAGAGATTGCAGAGAGAAAGAGCATGTAGTTTGGAGGGATTATGAGATATCATGACATAACAAAGGATGATATGAAGAACGGCGACGGTCTTCGCGTTGTCCTCTGGGTGGCAGGATGCAGCCATTGCTGCAAGGAATGTCAGAATCCCCAGACCTGGGACCCTAATGGTGGTCTTGCTTTTGATGATACAGCCAAGCAGGAGATTTTTGATCAGCTTGATAAGAGTTATATCTCTGGAATTACTTTTTCCGGCGGTGATCCTCTTCATTTTGCAAATATTGATGGAGTTACGGCTCTCGCACAGGAGCTTAAGCAGAAGTATCCCCAGAAGACAATCTGGCTTTATTCTGGTTCGACCTGGGAAGAGGCTAAGGAACTTCCGGTCATGAAATTTGTCGATGTGTTTGTTGACGGTGAGTTTGTCAACGAGCTTAAGGATGTCAAGCTTATGTGGAAGGGTTCTAAGAACCAGCGCGTTATTGATGTTGCTGCATCGCTTAACAGTAATGACGGCAGTGTTGTGATTCACTGTGATGACTACTACAAGGTTGAGGATACCAATCTTGGTTTACCTGATGGACCGAAATGTGACGTGGAGTAGCGCTGCAATATAGAGACGTATAGCGCTGCAATATAGAGACGTATAGTGCAGCAATATTGAGATGTGTAATATACAGAGGAACTTAGGATTATGGAGATTCAGATCAAGTATTTTGAGGCGGGGATGGAACCCCTTAAGTATATAGATGGCAAGTCTGATTGGATAGATCTGCGTGCTGCAAAGGACGTGGAACTTCGAGCCGGGGAATTTAAGCTCATCCCTTTGGGCGTTGGGATGAAGCTTCCCGCCGGCTATGAGGCACATGTAGTTCCGAGGAGTTCAACCTTCAAGAACTATGGAATCATCCAGACTAACTCGCAGGGAGTTATTGATGAGACCTACTGTGGGGATAATGACCAGTGGTTCTTCCCTGCATATGCGCTTCGCGATACTCAGATTAAGAAGAATGACCGCATCTGCCAGTTCAGGATTATGGAGCACCAGCCAGCCTTCAGCTTTGTCGAGGTTGAGCATCTGCTTGATAAGGACAGAGGTGGACACGGAAGCACCGGAAAGCAGTAGCATATAAAGAATTCAAGCTTCACCCCTGAGCTTTAGCTCTGGGGTGAAGCTTGTTGCTTCGGGGTACACTCCCCGAAGCATACGCAACGAAGTTGCAATTCTTTAATGAAAAAATGCGAAGCAATTATTGAGTTTTGAATCGAAAAATTCGATGGGGTTTTCACGCCGCAAGGATATTTGGTATGTGCCAAGGTATCCTTGCGGCGTTTTCTTATTTCGTCTTTTGTGACTAATGGTCTAAACAGCGCAAATTGCGACATGGTTGCTCTTTTGTGCTGCCATTTTGTGCTGCCATTTTGTGCTTGTAACGGCTTGATTATAGGCTATCCTGCTATTTCTGTTTTGCCCTATATCGTGAGTTTGTAAATTATATTGGCGCATTAATGATCTAGTCAGATAGCCATAATAATCTGAACAGAACCTTTTTCTGGATAATATAGGCTTTGAAGGAGATTTAAGGCATAGCCTATATCCATGAGAAACTTCTTGTATCGGCTGACACGTACTTCCGACTAGTACCCAATATACTTTTATAAAATGGGATATAGGCGTCCGTTTCTAAACGCTCTTAAGCCTATAGTACATGACAAAAAAATGACAGGGCATCAATTGTACAGCATTCAAAACCAGAGCGCCCACAAAGAACCAG
>DCHL01000092.1:2177-12600 GCA_002317595.1 Lachnospiraceae bacterium UBA1753
AGCGCCCACAAAGAACCAGAGCGCCTGCTTTTGTTCAGGGAAATGATATGGATAAATCACAGTTTTGACACATAATGATATTATTCTATGCAAGATTTATGGTGAATTAAATTGACGACGGACGAAAATGTCTGGAAGGGGTAATGGATATATGATAGAAGTACAGAATCTTACGAAAAAATATGGGGACCATGCTGCGGTTAATGATCTCTCATTCAAGGTAGAAAAGGGTAAGATATATGGTCTGCTTGGTGTTAACGGAGCAGGTAAGTCGACGACAATGAACATTATCACTGGCTATCTGGCTCCGACTGCGGGAACTGTGCTCATTGATGGAATCGATCTGCAGAAACATCCGGAAAAGGCGAAGGCGAAGATTGGATATCTGCCTGAAATTCCGCCGCTTTATCAGGATATGACGGTTGAAGAGTACCTGTTATTTGCTGCAGAACTTAAAGGTATTAAGGGGAAAAATGAAAAGGGCGAGGCTTCCAGTGTGATGGGGCGTACCAGCCTTGAGGATGTATCTGGAAGGCTTATCAAAAATCTGTCGAAGGGATATAAGCAGAGGGTTGGTCTTGCCCAGGCGTTGGTGGGCAATCCTGAGATACTCATTCTTGATGAGCCTACTGTGGGACTTGACCCTAAGCAGATAATTGAGATCAGGGAATTGATTGAGAGCCTTAAGGATGAACATACGGTCATTCTTAGTTCTCATATCCTATCGGAAATCGCAGAGGTGTGTGATGAGATAATCATCATTGCCAAGGGACGTCTTGTGGCCTGTGATAAGCCGTCAGTACTTCAGACGGGACTAAGTGGACAGACTACAGTAAAGGTGACCGTAAAGGGTCATGTTGAGGCTGTTATGGCTGCGATGGAAGCAATTGAGGGTGTGAACAGTGTAGAAACTGACGCTAAAGAAGAGCTGGCGACTACAGAGAGTGCAGGAGCAACTGCTGAGAATGATTGCTGCGTTACCTACAGGATTACCTCGGCGTCAGATGTTGATATTAGGGAGGCATTATTCTTTGCAATGGCGGAGCTTCGGACCCCGATTCTTGAACTCAGCATTGAGAAGGTTTCACTTGAGAAAGTATTCCTTGAACTCACTGACAGTGAAGCAGAAAGCGGGGACGAGGAAGAAGATACGAGAGACGCAGGTATTGTGGATGAAAGCGAAGATGCATGTTGCGAGGAGGTGAAGAGCGATGATAGCGATATATAAGAGAGAACTCTTTAGTTACTTCAGGAACATGACTGGCCCTATTTTTGCAGCTGTTAATCTGCTGTTCCTGGGAATATATTTTACAGCCTACCACCTGAGTTTCGGGTATCCGTATATTGCTTATACCGTGCAGTCGAGCCTGTTTATTTTTCTCATGGTGACACCAATCCTTACCATGAAGTCGCTGGCTGAGGAGAGGAGACAGAAGACGGACCAGCTCCTGCTCACGGCACCTGTTTCTATCGGAAAAATTGTAGTGGGCAAGTACCTTGCCATGCTAACTGTATTTATGATTCCAGTGGCTCTTGTGTGCCTCTATCCGCTGTTTTTGAGCCACTATGGAAGTGTGCCTATGGCAGAGGCTTATGTAGCAATCCTAGGCTATCTTATCTTTGGAATGGCCTGTATTGCAGTTGGAACATTTGTGTCATCGCTGACGGATAATCTCATTATTGCTGCGGTTGGTACCTTCGCAATTCTCCTTCTTGGATATCTCATGCAGGGGATTGAAAGTATTGTGTCGCAGGAGGGGAATCTCCTGACAAAAATCATGAGCATCTTTGATATCATGACACCTATGAACGACCTGATGCAGGGAATGCTCAATCTGACGAGTGTGCTCTACTATCTGACAGTGACGCTGCTTATGCTGTTCCTCACATATGAAGTGATACAGAAGCGTCGCTATCAGGTCAGCAGAAAGACACTCAGCCTTTCTGTGTTCTCGTCTGTAATGGTGCTTGTGGCAGTTGCTGCGGCAGTTCTTGTCAACTTTGGGGCGTCAAAGATACCGACGAATTACACACATATTGATGTGACGGACAATAAGCTGTATGAGCTTACTTCCACTACGAAGGAATACTTAAAGAATCTGAATGACGATATTACAATTTATGTACTGATAAGTAAGGAGAATTGCGACAGCACGATATCAAAGACGCTGGATGGATATGAAGCATACTCAAACAGGGTCAAGGTCGTGTATAAGAATCCTGCGACAGCGCCTGATTTTGCTAAATCCTACGGCGTTGAGGATGCACGAACTGGTTCTGTTATCGTGGTATCGGACAAGCGCTCAAAGTATATCAATTATGATGACCTGTACAGCACAGAGATCAACTATGAGACATACCAGGAGGAAGCGACTGGATTTGATGGCGAGGGTCAGATTACAAGTGCCATCGACTACGTGCTCTCTGGTGATATGCCAAGGCTTTACGTGATTCAAGGTCACGATGAGGCTGAACTGTCAGCATCAATGATTTCGCTTATTGGAAAAGGAAATTATGAGACAGAGGACCTCAATCTGATGAGCGTTGATGCAGTACCTGAGGATGCGGCGGCAATAATAATGGTTGCACCCACTGTAGATTATTCTTCTGATGACCTCGCAAAGGTTACTGAATACCTTGACAAAGGCGGAAAGGCGTTTATGGTTTCTTCTTATACGCAGGGGGGACTTAAGAACTTTGAGTCGATTGTAGGAAGGTACGGAGTGTCACTTCAGGAGGGTCTTGTGGCTGAAGGCGATGATGAACATTACTATCAGAGTCCGTACTACCTGCTGCCGCAGCTTGGAACAGATACAACCACGGCCGGAATCGTGGCAGATAAGAGACTTGTAATTGTGCCCTATGCGCAAGGAGCAGTTGTTCCTGCGGAGCCTGCCGACAATGTGAACATCACAAAGCTGCTCACGACAACAGACTCATCCTATGCGAAGACGGATGTATCTACTGTGGAGACCTCCCAGAAGGAAGAGGGCGATGTGGACGGGCCGTTTACGGTCGGAATGATGATTGAAGACACGGACAATGGGTCAGAAATCCTTTATTTCACTTCTGTCTCAATAATAAACGAATCCGCTGATGAGATGGTGGGCGGAGCGAATACTGAGCTTGTGATGAACGGCATAACGGAGATGGTAGGCAGTAAGGAAAGCAGCATTTCCATTCCAGTTAAGAACTATGACATACCCAATATTACCGTTGCGAGATCATCAGCAATCTCTGTGGGTATCTTAGTTGTATTGGTGCTTCCGCTTTCGGTACTGATCTTTGGATTTGTAATCTGGATCAGGCGCAGAAAAAAATAGAAGATTACTGATGAACTGCGGATTTCATCTCAACAAGCATGGCGGCTGAGGCTTCCTTCAGCGTAAGCTGGTCGTAGATGTACTCGTCGCCATACTTTTTGAAAATATCGATCACTTCCTCCTTCTCCATGATGGGCTTGATGATAGAGAGCTGCTGACGATTTTCGTTCATATATCGGCTGGCAGCGTATTCGAAACCGCTCATGGCGTCAGGAATATTGTTTACTGTATCAAGAGCGCTTCGGCTTACGGGAACACCCTTCTCAGAGAGCTGAAGCGCTGCCATTTCAGGAGAGTTTATCAGGAAGTTCAGCAGCCTGGCAGATTCATGAGGGTGTTCTGTGTATGCAGATATGGCATACATGGTTGCAGGCTTAATATACCAGCCAGTAGAGGCGGCGTTTTCTGGAATCAGGAATCCGGCGATGTCTGGGTTGCCACCCTTGTCTGCAAGGGAGCCACAGTAATTGCCGGCGTCACTCACCCAGCACATGGTGGATGCGATTGTACCATCACCAAATTTTGAACGTTCAAAGTCATCAACGGGAATGAGCACCTTATTGTCTATCAGATCACGGTAAAGCGACAGCATATCAGCAGCGTCTGATTCTGAAATGAGGAGCTGTCCATCACTTGAAAAGACAGATGTTCCATGGGTCTGCTCATAGTTTGCACACATGAGAAGGAATACCATCTTTTTTACCATTCCAAGAGGGTATATTCCATCGGGACTCATGACCTTCGCAGCCTCATAGAAGTCATCAAGACTATCAGGCTTTTCCAGGCCATATTTTTCCCACAGATCAGTGTTGTAAAAAACTTCATAGGTGTTGAAGGCAATCGGCAGGGCGTTCAATTTTCCTTCGATGATGCCATACTGGAGATCATCCTCATCAAAGTTATTGAGTCCGAGCTCATCAGAGAGAGAGTACAGATCATAGAATCCAGTTCCGTCCGGGGAATAGGTTGAGAGCCATGCATAGTTTATCTGCATTACGTCTGTCTCAGTGTGGGACTCGATGGCCACGTTCGTCCTTTTCTCGTAGCCCTGCCATACGCCATAATGATTCTTGACTGTGATGTCGGGATTGAGATTCTGGAACACATCAACACCGTTCATGGTGTACTCGTGCCGGACATCGTTGCCCCACCAGGAGAAGGATATCTCAGTTCCAGTGGTTTGGGAGGGGACGGACTCAGATGGCGTGGCGACGCCAGTGCAGCCAGTCAGTAATATGCTTGTGCACAGAAGTGCTGCTGTTATTTTTCTCATATGTCTGCTACCTCCTCTGTGCCGCTTATGGTAAACCTATTCTTTCCACCTCGTTTTGACTCATACAATGCGTCATCAGCAGCTGAATAAAGGTTATCAAAGCGACGCTCCTTGTTGATCACCGCAATACCTACGCTGAGCGATACATTCAGCTGATTACGCTCGATGGCAAATTCGCTGTCAAAGGCAGTAAAGAGCTTATCCATGTCAGAATTAATCCTGGCGATTGCCTTCTCGCGATTAAGGTCACCAGACGAAGCATACATGGCAAATTCATCGCCGCCGAGCCTTCCGATAGTGTATTCACCCCTGAAATTGGAATTCAGCAGACCTCCCATTCTGGTGATGACCTTGTCACCATATATATGGCCGAGACTGTCATTTATACTCTTGAAATTGTCCATGTCAATCATGATAAAAATCTGTGATTCATTTTCACCGTTATCGGTAAGGAACTTGACCACGGAGGACCTGAAACTGTTCTTGTTGTACAGTCCGGAGAGGGCATCGAGCTCTGCTTCGTCCTGCAGGTCGGCAACAGCCTTGTCGACAGGATGCATGAATACATTGATAATGAGGATTCCTATCAGCATTGAGAGGGCAAAAAGTATGGAGGCAATAATAAAGGAATTAAACCTAAGCATATTGACTTCGCTCAGAATGACACTGGTCGGAATCTGGCATACAACCCGCCAGCCGTTCTCACATACATTCGCATTGGCAATATATTCGTTGGACTCAGAACCTGCAAGGATTGCAGCAACTGTGGGATTAAGCTTGCCTGAAATGGTGTCGGGGTCAGAAGAGTAGAGCACAGTATCATCCTCATTTACGAGGCTGATGGTCATTCCAGTAAGCTCCTCGGGATATTCGAACACGGAAGAAAGCTCCCTTGAATAGAAGGAAGCCATAAGGATGGCCTTGGGATTTAATCTCTTTACATAGTAGATTCTGTCTGTCGTGCCGCCAAGTCCATAGGTCCAGCCATCAAGCGTGCGCGCATTTGTGATGCATTTTCCGAGTTCGCGGTAGAGGGTTTTTGAGTCAAAGAGTCCGGCGGTTCTGTTGGAGGTCCAGCCAACCCTGTTGCCGGTGTCGTATACGATGGAAAAGTCAGTGAAGTTCTGCATGAGACCGAGGTCAACAATTCTCTCGGCAATTTTTTCTTCAGCCTTAATGCGCCTGTATTCATCAAGCCCCTCGGCATCGGGCGTGTATTTATAATACGCTTCGTCAGAAAACATCAGCGTTGCCGTCGATTCGATATTCTGAAGATAGTTGTTGATGTTGAGCTCAATCTGTCTTGAATTGGCTGCGATAAGGCTGGATACTTCCTGGGACATGATACTGCCGGCAGAACTAACAATGATACTTGTGAGTACATTGACAATAATGAACATGATTAGTATATAGAAAAATAAGACCCTTATACGAAGATGCGCTATGTTGACTCGTCTGTTTTCCTTTTTCATTCTGTCTCCTAAATTTGAGCGAAATATAGATGCTATAGTCAATGCTTAATTATAGCATATTTTTCATCCACTGTACGGTATATGGAAATTGTACGAAAAATAGAACAAGCTGATAAGTGACAGATTATTTGCTGAATAACAGCCATCTTCACAACAGATGTTTCTACTTTTATTTTGCTGATTATTATGGTAAAATATCACGGATAATGGTTACATGAAACTGTGTTTGAAAGGAAACAGGATTATGGTTCGTGGTCTGGATACTAATGTGCGCAAGGACAGAAGGAAGATATTTGCTGCAATCGCCGACATGGCATACAATTCAACAAATATTGTCGATGACATGGAAGCGCTGCCCTACAAGCTGTGCAACGTGGATGAACCTGAATTCTGGGAGAATATTTACAGAGAACGCGCCGTTACGAGAGAGCGTGCAAGGCTTGCGATGGGAATGAGCCTTCGCCCCGAGAACCAGCCGGTTCACGTGAGTCAGGGCATTGAGGAGACCAACATAGACGAGAAGTACTATGAGCCCCCACTTCTTCAGGTTATTCCCTCTGCATGTAATGCCTGTCCTGTCAACCAGTATAAGGTAAGTAACCAGTGTATGGGCTGCGTGGCTCATCCCTGCCGTGAGGTCTGCCCCCGCGGTGCCATGGAGATGAGGAATGGCAAGAGCCACATCGATCAGAAGAAGTGTATCAAGTGCGGCAAGTGCAAGCAGGTGTGTCCTTATGATGCAATCGCGCATAAGACAAGACCCTGTGCTGATGCCTGCGGAGTAGCTGCGATTGGTTCTGATGAACTCGGAAGGGCATCTATTGATACAGATAAGTGCGTATCCTGCGGAATGTGCATGGTAAGCTGTCCGTTTGGTGCGATTGCGGATAAGTCTCAGATTTTCCAGCTCATCCGTGCGATGCAGTCAGGACGCAAGATTATTGCAGAGATTGCACCTGCCTTTACAGGTCAGTTTGGAGACGGAGTTACACCTGACCAGGTGAAGACGGCTATTATGCAGCTTGGTTTCCACGATGTATATGAAGTTGCCATCGGTGCTGATATGGGATGTATGGCTGAGGCCAAGCACTATGTGGAGTCGGTTGCGACGGGAGAGCTTCCCTTCCTTCTGACATCATGCTGCCCCAGCTGGTCTGTTCTTGCGAAAAAATATTTCCCTGAGACTATTTCCAGCATTTCAAATGAGCTTACCCCCATGGTTGCGACGGCCAGAGTGGTCAAGAGAGATCATCCCGATGCGTCAGTTGTATTCATTGGGCCCTGTGCTTCCAAGAAGCTTGAGGCCAGCCGAAGAACGGTCAGGTCCGACGTGGATTTTGTTATTACCTTTGAGGAACTGATGGGTATTTTCGATGCCAAGGGTATCGTCCTTGAGGCTGTAGAACCCATCAACCCTATGAATGATGCAACAGGAGCCGGAAGAGGCTACGGTGTTGCGGGTGGTGTCGCATCTGCTATTGAAGAGTGCATTAATGAGTATTACCCAGGCACAGAGGTTCACATTGAGCATGCTGAGGGTCTTGCTGACTGCAAGAAGATGCTTCTGCTTGCCAAGGCTGGTAAGAAGAATGGATGTCTGATTGAGGGTATGGCATGTCCTGGCGGCTGCGTTGCCGGAGCAGGAACAAATGCTGCCATTGAGAAGGCAGGTAAGAATCTGAAGAGCTTCAAGGATGCCGCTGATAAGCACATCCCTGATACTGATATATTTGAAAAAATACCAGAGGAGTAAGAAAAATGTCTAATGTAAAAACAAGATTTGCCCCAAGTCCCACCGGACGTATGCATGTGGGCAATTTAAGAACTGCACTTTATGCATACCTTATCACTCGTCACGAGGGTGGTAAGTTCATGCTTCGTATCGAGGATACAGACCAGGTAAGGCAGGTTGAGGGTGCTGTGGATATCATTAACAGAACTCTTGCAGGAACTGGACTCATCCACGATGAAGGACCTGACAAGGATGGCGGAGTTGGTCCCTATGTTCAGTCGGAGAGAGTTAAGCAGGGTCTTTACATGAAGTATGCTCTGCAACTTGTTGAAGAAGGCAAGGCTTATTACTGTTTCTGTGACAAGGAGAGGCTCGCAACTCTTCATACACAGATTGAGGGAACTGACAAGGAGATTACTGTGTACGATAAGCACTGTCTCTCCCTTACTAAGGAAGAGGTTGAGGCTAATCTTGCAGCAGGTAAGCCCTTCGTAATCCGTCAGAACAATCCTCAGGAAGGCACAACAACTTTCCATGATGATATTTACGGTGATATCACCGTTGACAATATTGAGCTTGATGACATGATTCTCATCAAGTCTGATGGTTATCCTACATATAATTTCGCAAATGTTATTGATGACCATCTCATGGGAATCACACATGTTGTAAGAGGTAACGAGTACCTCTCTTCAACACCTAAGTACAACAGGCTCTATGATGCCTTTGGATGGGAGGTTCCTGTGTATATCCACTGTCCTCTTATCACTGACGAGGAGCATCACAAGCTCTCCAAGAGATGCGGTCACTCTTCATATGAGGACCTTCTTGAGCAGGGATTCCTCTCAGAAGCAATCGTCAACTTTGTTGCCCTTCTTGGATGGTCACCCGATGACAACCAGGAGATTATGAGCCTTGAGGAGCTTATCGAGAAGTTTGATTACAAGAAGATTTCAAAGAGTCCTGCTGTTTTTGACTACACAAAGCTTAAGTGGATGAATGGTGAGTATATCAAGGCGATGGATTTTGATGCATATCTTGAGCATGCACTTCCTGTCCTCAAGGAAGCAGTAAAGGGTGATTATGACCTCACCAAGATTGCAGCTCTTGTGAAGACTCGTATCGAGGTGTTCACTGATATTCCTGCACTTGTTGACTTCTTCGATGCAGTACCTGAGTACGATGTTGAGATGTACACTCACAAGAAGATGAAGACAAACGCAGAGACTTCCCTTGAGGTACTTAAGGACCTGCTTCCTCTTCTTGAGGCGCAGGAGGACTATTCAAACGATGCACTCTACGCTATGCTTCAGGGGTATGTAGCTGACAAGGGTGTTAAGAATGGATATGTAATGTGGCCCGTGAGGACGGCTGTTTCTGGCAAGCAGTCTACACCTGGTGGTGCGACAGAGCTTATGGAGATTCTTGGTAAGGAAGAGACAGTTAAGCGTATTAAGGCTGCAATTGAAAAACTGCAGTAAGGAGGAGTAATGGGAGCGTACGATAATCAGGCAATCGGTATTTTTGAGATGGACAGCTATGTGTCCTGCTTTGTAGCGCTTGACGTGGCGGCTAAGACTGCGGATGTCAAGATTCAGGGCATTGAGAGGAACCGACTTAAGAGCGGTGCATGTGTCAAGATGCGTGGAAAGGTGGCTGATGTCACGGCTGCCATGGAGGCTGCACTTAGGGCCGGGGAAGAGACTGGAGCGGTTATTTTTTCCCACACTATTATTGCCTCACCGACGACAGATACAGAGACGGCTATTGCCATGACAATTAATAAGTAAGGGGGACCTGATATGTTTAGTGCACTTGGACTTGTAGAAGTTAATGGAAGCGCGGATGCAATTCAGGTTGTCGACCTGATGCTCAAGACCGCAGAGGTTGAGTTTGAGACCTGGAACACAAAATGCGGCGGACATGCGACTGTGTTTGTGAGCGGCAATGTTGCAGCTGTTACAGAGGCTGTTGACAGAGTGAAGGCCATGCCTCCCTGTGAGGTATACAAGACTGCTGTGATTTCAGCTCCTTCTGAGGAGGCTGAGAGGCTTGTGATTGAGAGCCGTGAGAGCAGCAGATTTGCCCGTGGCAAAAAATAACTTCGGGGTAAAATATTGAGCGTAGCTGTCTGGGATATGGAACCGGACAGATACAAATATAAAAAATTAATTTTTCAACAAAGGAGTAAGACAATGAATCTTTCACCACTTCAAAAGGCGAGATACGAGTACAGCCCTAAGCTTCCTGGAATGCTTAGAAATGGTATCTCAGAAATCTGTGTTAAGGAAGGCGCTGCTACAGCAAGCGTAGCTGATCAGGAGAAGATCGCTGCACTTTTCCCTAATACATACGGAAAGCCCGAGATCACATTTGAGAAGGGACAGAACACTTCTGCAGCTAAGAAGCAGGTTGTAGGTGTTATCCTTTCAGGTGGACAGGCTCCCGGCGGACACAACGTAATCAGCGGTCTTTACGATGCCCTCAAGGCAACAAACAAGGACAATGTTCTTCTTGGATTCAAGGGCGGCCCTGACGGACTTCTCAAGAACGATTATGTTGAGTTTGATGACGCTTTCATCGATGCTTACAGAAATACAGGTGGTTTCGATATCATCGGTTC
>DCHL01000005.1 GCA_002317595.1 Lachnospiraceae bacterium UBA1753
AGGAAATTGACGCAACCGCAGCTGAGGAAGAAGCTTCTTATGATGTGGACGACATTGACACAGACGATGTAGACACAGATGAGGTTGATGTGGATGAGGCTGACGATTCCGACTATGACAACGATTCGGAGGGCGAGGAAAGAGTTAGTACCGTTTCTCCGAATGGAATCCACGGCGGCGACGTTGAAATTGATGCTCCCAAGACAGCAAAGGCTGTGATTGGTAAGAGCAACCAGATCGTACTCACATGGTCTAAGGCTAAGAAGGCAAAGGAATATGCCATCTACAGCATGAAGGCAGATGGTACAGAGGGTGAGCTTGTTGCGCAGACTAAAAACACAAGATACGTGATTACTGACAAGGCTGCAAATGATGAGTACAGAAAGACCTATGCTTTCAAGATTATTCCTTATGGTAAGGATAAGTACGGCGATGAGGGATATGGAGATCCCAAGTATGTTGTAGCAGCACCTATTATTACTATTGTCCAGAGATACGATAGTGGAGTGTATGATGGTTCCGCAGATAACGATTATTTCATGACCGTACAGTTCACTAAGGTTCCCGGAGCCAAGGGATATGCGATTTACAGAAAGAGAAGTTCTCAGAAGAAGTTTGCACAGATTAATGATGAGAAGCTCGTAATTGATGGCAATGCTAATCTCATTGCAGGTCCTGATTACAAGGGAAATCTCCTGACACCTAGAGATGGCAGGACAGTTTCTCAGAATGCATACATCGATAAGGAAGACATCGCAAGGAATGTATATCATAATTACAAGATCAGAACTGCTTTCGATGTAACTGAGGGCGACGAGCCCGAGACAATCTATTCTGCAGATTCAACAGTTAAGAAGGGCCGTGCAACTGTCAGAGCCCCCAGAGAGGCAACACTCAAGGTTGAGAACGGCGTGTCCGTGACACTTCTGTGGGAAGATCTCAAGGCTGCAGATATTTTAGGAAGAGGCGATTCCTACAATATTTACGGATCATGTAATGGCGGCAAGTTCAAGAAGCTGGCGAATGTGAAAACCACGGACCTCAAGACTGTTGCAGCACACAATGGTACAGACTATCCCGCAATGGGACTGGTTGATTACCAGGCTGTTAAGTATACACTAAAGGGACTCCGTTCAGAGTCGGATTATGTTTTCAAGATTGCAGCAGTTAAGTCAGGTATTCAGGGAGCACTCAGTGTCGGAACTACTCTTTCGACATATACAGAGCTCACTGATGTAACAGAAATCCAGAAGAAAAATTCGAACTTCGACAGTGCTACACTTACCTTCCAGTATGTTCCTGGAGCACTTGGATACAGAATTTACTACACATTCGGAATGACAAAGGCAGAAGCTGATGATCCTGCAGGCTGGAATAAGGAAACAGCATTTGACGGATATGAGGATATAAAGAATACCCATACCAGCAAGGGCGTTGTTACATATACAAAGAAGGGACTTAAGAATAGAGAGTACTATGGCTTTAAGGTAGTCGCTCTTGGAAATGGACATAAGAAGAAAGAACCTAACCCTCAGCCCTCAGGAGATAAGCTTGGTGATAACCTTGTTGTAATCGAAACCAAGATTGCAGCTCCTACAGTTACTGTTACACAGGATGGGGATGACCTGATCTTCAAGTGGAACAAGGTTAAGAAGGCTGACGGATACAGGATTGTTTGTAAGATTGGTAATGACACAAAGACCATTACAAAATACGAGAACAGACCAAATACTACTCAGTATAAGGTTGAAGGTGTCAAGCTTGGTGTACCCGTAGTATTTGAGATTACTACAGTCTGCCTGGATGATATTGACAGTGCAGATGAAAAATATGGAAATTCAGCCGTAAAGGAAGCATATTTAAGACCATCAAAGCCTTCAATCTACAATGTATTTTACTCAAATGACGGTGGTGGACAGGTAATCGTTGTTAAGTCGCCTGGCAATTCCTATATCACTAAGTACAAGGATGAGGATACATTATGGGGATACAGGATTCTCCGTAAGAAGAAGGGCGACGATGATTATACACTGCTTAATGCATTCTACAGACCGGCAACGGGCTGGAACTTCAAGAAGGACTATCTTGAGATTCCCGATACTTCTAAGGTAACCAGGGGTAAGGAATACGAGTATCAGGTTTATGCAGTTGTGAAGAATCCAAATTTCCCTTCTACAGTGGATGCTCCTATCAAGAGTGCAAAGAAGGCCGAGATTAAATATTGCGAGGCTACAGAGGTTAAGAATGTAACAGTAGAGGTTGGTGTTGGAGAGACTAAGGACATCACCTTCAAGTGCTCACCTTCGAACGCTACAATGACAGAGGTTGAGAACTACTACATTGCGGAGTCAACCAATAAGAGTGATCTCAAGGATGCAATGGAGTTCGATGATGACTATAGTACGAAGTACCAGAAGCCTGAAAAGAACTATTCGAATTCATACTTGAAGGTTACAAAGGGATATTTCTACGCAGCCAAGTACATGCCCTCAATGCTCAGCACGAAGCTTACAGTAGAAGGAAAGAAGGCTGGAAAAACCTACATCCTGGTTCAGCTTGCAAACGGCGAAGAAGCGTGGGCGACAATCAAGGTCGTTGAGAAGGCCACAAGCGATGACGATGGAGGCGGTGTTGACGGTACGATACTTGTACTTGATCCGGGTCACGGCGGAAGCGATTCCGGAACCACCTATGGAAATCTTAAGGAGAAGGAAATGAACCTCAAGATTTCTACCTACACTAAATCATACCTGACTGATAAGGGCTTCAAGATCTATATGACCAGAAGTGATGACTCAAAGGTTGAGATAGCAGACAGAGTAAGTTATGCTGCTGGCAAGAAGGCAAAGGCAATCATCAGCCAGCATATCAACTCAGGCGCGGCTAACGGTGTTGAGTGCTACTATTCAGTAGATGGAACTGGTGGAAATCTTGCTAAGTCAATGTGCAAGTACACCTGTAGTAAGACAGGACTTACAAACAGAGGAAGCAAGACAAGGAAGAGCGAGACAACGGCAGGTAAGGACTACTACGGAATTATCAGATATGCAAGAGAGCACAGTATGACAGGTGTAATCATGGAGAATGGATTCATTAATGGAAGTAATGATTACAAGTATCTGAGTAATTCAAGCAATCTCAAAAAAATAGCAGAAGGAAATGCCAACGGTATTTACGCACACTACAAGTAAAATCAAGGCGCGCAGGGATTGGCTCTTTGCGCGCTTTTGTTTTCCTATTAGGGAAACGGCAGGAATATGTGAAGGAATATGAATAGATTATTTGAAAAAATTAGGAAGCTTGACCGGAAGACGTTAGTTGCAATTATTTTGGGGATAGTTGCAGTTGTGTTAATCACGGGAACGGCCGTGATAAAAATATCCAGGCAGAGAGCGGCAACAGCTCCTGGTAAGGAAGAGGAAAATAAAGAACTTGACGAAGCGGTTGCAGCCGGCGATGAGCTGCCACCTCAGGAGATCAATTTTTCTGATGAGGATCTGTCAGAGGCACTGAGCGATGATGTGACAGACGTCGTGCTTTCACTTGATGATGCAAAAAATATTGTGGCAGATCTCCTGACAGGAACAGGCTGCACCTACTCCTGCTACTCATATGTGGCAAAGGATGTGGACGACGACATATATTATCTTTTCTACGTGAGCAAAAAGGGAGTGAAATACAATGATCTGCTGGCAATCCACGCGGAGTCGGGATATCCCTTCGCCTATGATGAGGGCGCAGGCGAAATACTTCCCTACAGCTCGTTCTCTGAATACAATCCCGGAAAGGATGAGAATATTGTGTGGTCAGGAAAGTACATGAATGAGGATGAATATCAGCTTATCATCGAAGAGGAAGACCCAGGCAGCTTTGCTTTCACTGTTGTCAGAGGAGACACGGAGCTTGGAAGCGGATATGCAAGCGAGCAGTCACATGTGAAGGCTACGGGAACTGCGGATGATGAGAACCTGACATTCATGCTTGATGCGGAGAAGATTACAATTATATCAGACCAGAAAATCTCTCTTTATGCGGGGGTATATAACAGAGAGAAATAATGGGGGACAGATAGACTCTGTCGCCAGAATTTTGGCAATAATCGGGGGAAGGAAGCATTATGGCTCGTGAGATGACAAAGGAAGAAAGAATCAGAGCAAGGAAGCGTGCGAAGAGAAGGGCGCAGATTAAAAGAAAGAGACAGTTTTATCTGCTTCTTTTCGTGCTGTTTTTGATTCTGATAATTTTTTTCGTGGTAAAAAATAGAAAATCCAAGGATACTGCATCTGAGGCAGCCGCAGCAGAGGGACTACCTACAGCTGGAGCTGCAATCGGTGAGAGCCGGGCTGTGTATGGCGATGGTGATATGATGGAGGAGAGTACTTCTGCTTCATCACCCGAGGCTTCTGGCGTCACTGGAGGCTTCCAGGGGGCTACCGATATGATGAGTGCCATTGACATGAGCAAGGGCCTTAACGTAACTGAGGGTAAGGCTGCAGTAGACCTGACACAGGCGGGCAATTCCGCCAGCCAGATTAATTCTGCTAAGAGTGCCATGGAGCTGTGCAGCTATTTCACGGGAACTAACCAGCCAGTTAACTCATATTTTCAGGCATATGGAGCAGGAAGCTGGCATGGAATAAAGGATGTATCTGACAATATATGCGTATTTTACGAGGGTGTTCATGTAGAGCAGGAGTCATATACCGACGACGATGGAAATGAGCAGATCGATAACATCGACGTGCCATTCAAGATTGTGTTCATGGTATATGAGGATGGAAGTTTTGTTGTGACAGAAGCAAGTGAGAACGGCAAGAATGTCGATGACATTGAAGCTTATCTTAAGAAAATAGTCGGATAGTGTGAACGCAGTTAAGCTGAAAAGCACCCTGCGTTAGAGCTATGAAGCGAAGCGGATTGCGAATGTCC
>DCHL01000109.1:0-123 GCA_002317595.1 Lachnospiraceae bacterium UBA1753
TTAAGGAATTACCAACAGGTTTACCCAGCCTATATAAATCTCTTAAGATCTGATAGCTATCATTTGTGGTTGCCCACATAAATTCCTCATAATCCATTGGGTATATTGGTATCTTCATTTCTT
>DCHL01000109.1:280-2986 GCA_002317595.1 Lachnospiraceae bacterium UBA1753
TAATCCCTGTTGCAGCTTGTAACCTAAGGAAAAAGATATCTAAATTGGAAATGTCGTCAAATACTTCGAGTATTTCTTTATTGATGTTGGCAAAATCAACTTTTATATACGTCTTATACTCTTGCTTTGCAAATTCCTCTGCAATCGTAGATTTACCAACACGTCTCGCACCTTCCAAAAGTACAGAGTAATTTGGGGCTTTCTTTGATTTCCATTCTTTCAGTTTCTCAAATGCTTTTCTTTTAAACAATTTTCATCACCTCAGCATTTATATTTTATACCATTCCTTCAAAATGTTTTTTAACTATATTACCATTTCTTCAATATTTCAATACTTTATTCCATTATTTCAATATTCAAAAATGCAATTAGTACCATTCGTTCAAAATAGCAATCGCGTCCATATAATTTTGTCAATCAACTTTTACACTTCACAGCATGCTCAGTAGCACGGGAAGATCTGAAGCTAGTGATTCATCGCTTGCTCCTATCGCTGTAAAATTCATGAATCAATCTCCCTTTCATCCGAAAAAAGTATCCTTTTTCGTTCTATCATTTCATCGATTTTTTCAATGTAAAGCCCGACATCCTTCACATCATCACACCTCTCGATGTGGCCGTCGCCAAATACCCTCTTGGTAACCGTTCCAGCACCACACGCAACGATGGTCTGAACCTCCTCCATCATGAGGATGTTATAAAGCCCCGCCTTCCCCTCGGCGGCGTAGCCAACGTTCTCAAAGTTTCCTGCCATATTTTTCTGGCGATACAGGTAGTAAGGGAGAAGTCCAAGCTCAGAGGCAGTCTCTGCGCACATATCCATCATGGAATCCGTGTTGATGAACTCTGTATCATTCTCCTTCATCCACTCAGATAGTCTCGACGCACGCTTGATTGCAAGGGAATGGACAGTGAGGGAGTCTGGTTTAAGCCGCTTCACCTCTGAGAGCGTATGCTCAACGTCACTTACACTCTCACCAGGCAGGCCAAGAATCAGGTCCATGTTGATATTGTCAAAGCCCACCACTCTTGCGAGTTCATATGCCTCAATTGTCTGCTGCACAGTGTGGTGTCTTCCAATCAGCTTAAGTGTCTTATCCGAGAAGGTCTGCGGATTGATGGATATCCTTCCTACTCCATGCGCCTTCATAACCTCGAGCTTGTCCCTGGAAATAGAATCAGGGCGTCCCGACTCGACTGTGAACTCAGCCACAGCGCTCATATCGAATCTCTCATCCAGCATAGTGAGAAGTCTGTCCATCTCAGAAGCAGAAATAGCCGTAGGGGTTCCGCCGCCGATATACACACTGTCAGGATTCCTTCCTTCCATACATGCGACAGTGAAATCAAGCTCCTTCTCTACAGCATCAAGATATCCGTCAATCGTTCCAGTTCCAGCGAAGGCAGAAATCGGATTCGAAGCAAAGGAACAGTACAGGCAGGTCGTCGGACAGAATGGAATGCCAATGTAAAGGCTGTATCCCTCCTCATAGTCGATGGGTGCAATGATATCAAGCTCCCTCTGGGCAATCTCCGTCGCAAGCCTTGCCTTCTTCTCAGACACATAGTATGACTCGCGCATGAACCGCTGCGCCTCAGCCATCTGAATCCCCTTTTTAAGCCTGGTCTGCGCAATCCTTGTAGGCCTAATTCCAGTTAATACGCCCCAGGGAAGTTCCCTGCCGCTCTCCCTCGCAAGCACCTTATAAAGAAGCCTCTTTCCGCAGTTTCTTATCGCCACCCGGTCTGAAGAATCAAGGCCAGAAGCATTAGTCTCGCCCTTCACTGGTAATTCCTCACTCCAGTTTCCATTCACCGAAATCCTGACAGGAAAAAAGACGTCCTCCGGAAACTCCACGCGAATGCGCATCGCTTCCCCTGAAACGTCTTCTGAAATCTCCCTATCCGAGAGAACCTCCTCTCCCGGATAGAAAGCCTTTATTAGCGGTTGAATGTCAGGTATGTTGTTCTCTATATTTGTTGAAAAAATAATCATCCCTGCTATTTCCCTATTTTTCAAAAATCACTTACATAAAAGGATTGTTCGTCCTCTCATATCCAATGGTTGTATCTCCGCCGTGTCCAGGGAATACCCTTGTATCATCGGGAAGCACCATGAGTTTTTCATTGATGCTGCGCACAAGCGTCGACATACTTCCAGTAGGAAGATCCGTTCTTCCAACAGACAGCTCGAAAAGTGTGTCTCCACTTATCACGGCCTCAGCCTCCTCGATGTAATAGCAGCAGCTTCCCTCAGTATGACCGGGAGTCGACAAGAGCTTTACCTTAATTCCGCCAAGCTCGAACTCCTCATCATCCTTGAGAAGATGATCTGCTGTAACAGTAGCAATTCTTCCTGTATCTGCAGAGCAGTTTAGCTTCTCATCTCCAAGGACCTTCTCTTCAAGTGCCGACGCATAAATCTCACAATGCGAAAGCTGGCGAAGCTTGGCAACGCCAAGAATGTGGTCGAAGTGGCCATGTGTGAGACAGATGCCTGCAACAGTGAGGCCATTGTTCTTAAGTGCCTCAAAGAGCTGCTGTCCCTGGTCTGCAGGATCGAATACTATCGCCTGCTTTAGGTCTTCTCTGTATACAAAATAAACATTTGTCTGCACCATTCCTGCAACGATGCGGCCGATTTTGATATTTGACATATATTTTCTCCTTGTTTGCAAGCATTTCTTCGCGTATCCTAAGGCATCC
>DCHL01000109.1:3029-9574 GCA_002317595.1 Lachnospiraceae bacterium UBA1753
GTATCCTAAGGCATCCACCGCTTCGCGGTCCCCCTTAGGATGAGGTGCGTTCTACATCAATAACACTCGGGATGTTTCTGAGCTTCTCGGTGATTGCCACGAGGGCCTGCTTGCCGCTAATCTCGAAGGAAACTGAGATTGTGGCAACTCCCTGTCTTGAAGTACGCGAGTTCACGGCATTAATGTCGATTCCGCTGTCCGTGAAGGTCCTTGACACATCTGCGAGGAGACCATTTCTGTTGGTCGCATAGATATTGAGTTCACCGATGTACTTGCCCTGTGGCTCGTTCTCATCATCCCTCTGCCATTCAGCATCAATGAGCCTGTCGTATTCCTCAGCACTCATGGCCTTGATGTTGACACAGTCCACACGATGGATTGAGATTCCGCGTCCTCGTGTGACATATCCGACAATCTCATCACCTGGAAGTGGCGAACAGCACTTTGAAAATCTCACTGCCACATCGTGGATACCCTTTACGATTATTCCATTGCCCTTCGATGCGGGCTGCGCAGCTGGATGCTGGGCACGCTTTGCTGCCGCATCTGCAACCTGAGTGATGATGTCCTCGTCTGTAACTTCCTTCTTATGGTCCTGATTGTAGAGTTCCAGCATCCTGTTGATAATCTGTCCCTCTTTGAGACCGCCGTGGCCGATGGCAGCATACACTGCATCCCAGCCCTTGAAGCCATATTTTTTCATCACGGCGTCCATATACTCTGTCACCATGATGTCGCCGACATTAATGGACTTTGCCTTACAGTAGTTGGCAAATGCCTCCTTGCCTCGCTGGATGTTGTCATCCTTGAGCTCGTTCTTGAACCACTGATTGATCTTCGATCTCGCCTGCTGCGACTTGACAATGTTGAGCCAGTCCCTTGAAGGTCCCTTTGAGTTGGGCGATGTGACAATCTCAACACGGTCACCATTCTTGATGATGTAATCCTTGTTGACCATTCGTCCATTGACCTTGGCTCCGACCATCTTGTGTCCCACAGCAGAGTGAATGCTGTAGGCAAAGTCGATTGGAGTGGAGCCTGCGGGCAGGTTCTTTACTTCTCCCGTCGGAGTGAAGCAGTAAACACTGTCTGAGAAGAGGTCGAGGTCGGACTTTAAGATGCTCATGAACTCATGATTATCTGACATGTCCTTCTGCCACTCAAGAATCTGGCGAAGCCATGAAAGCTTCTCCTCTTCCTGCATCTCAGGACGCTTTCCGTCGGAAGCCTCCTTGTATTTCCAGTGCGCAGCAATACCATACTCGGCAGTCCTGTGCATCTCGTAGGTTCTTATCTGAATCTCAAAAGGCTGACCAGTAGGTCCAATCAGTGTCGTGTGGAGCGACTGATACATATTGGACTTAGGCATCGCAATGTAGTCCTTGAAACGGCCCGGAATAGGCTTATACATCTCATGGATTACACCGAGGGCCGCATAACAGTCCTTGACATCATCAACAATGATCCTGACTGCGAAGAGGTCATAAATCTGGTCAATGGTCTTGCCCTGATTCTTCATCTTCTTGTAGATACTGAAGAAGTGCTTGATTCGTCCATCGATCTCAGCCTTAATACCTGCATTCACGATGTGATGCGAAACCTCTTCGACAATATCCTCGATATATTTTTCCCTGTCAGACTTGCGAAGAGCAATCTTGTCAACAAGGTCGTAGTACACTTCCGGATTTGTATACTTGAGGGACAGATCGTCAAGCTCAACCTTGACCTTGGAAATACCAAGTCTCTGAGCGATAGGCGCATAGATATCCATTGTCTCCCTGGCAATATACTGCTGCTTTTCAGGAGGCATATGCTTGAGCGTACGCATATTGTGGAGCCTGTCGGCAAGCTTGATAAGGATAACCCTGATATCCCTTGCCATCGCCAGGAACATCTTCCTCAGGTTATCAGCCTGCATCTCAAGGCGGTCGCCCTGGTCCTTATACTTGAGCTTGGACAGCTTGGTCACACCCTCGACAAGCTTGGCAACATCCTCGCCAAACTCCTTGGTGAGATCCTCCTCCGTCATGATGGTATCCTCCACCACATCATGGAGAAGACCAGCCACTATGGTCTCCTTATCCATCTCAAGGTCAGCCAAAATAAGCGAAACACATAAGGGATGGATGATGTAGGGTTCTCCCGACTTCCTCACCTGATCCCTATGGGCTTCATAAGCGATATTGTATGCCTTCTCAATCAAAGCTATATCAGCTGAAGGATGATATTTTTTTACACGGCCAATCAGGTCCTCGAACAGCTCTTCAGGGCTCAGGTATTCCTGAACCGCCTCTATCATACCGTTATCGATTACTAATTTTCCTTCTTCCCGCTTCTGAAATTCCTCGTCAGCAATTCCCGCCGAAGAAACCTTCGCAGTATTCTGTCTCTCTTCTGCCATTCCCTTTGCCCCTGAAAAAATAAGTCATTTTCGTTATATTATAATTCCAGTTTGGATTTTAGACAATTATAAAAAATAACCTCAGTTACTCCCGAAAACCAGGTGTTTAACGTACAAATCGACTATATCTATGTCCGTGTGTGTATACAGCATCCGCGAGCCGACCACATCCTCAATCTCATTGAACACGGGTTCATCATTGTCGAAGATAAAATCTATGCCGGCATGGTCCATAGGAAGCACGTCAAGTATCTGCCCGACATACCTGCTCATCACTTCATCGGCCTCTATGTCATACCTTGTAGCCGTGCCGCCAAGGCAGTAGTTACTCTTGAATCTCTCGCCATAGGGAACATCCATATCCGCCATGGATGTATTGCGCCGTTCCATGGCAGCCACTACCCTGCTTCCAACCACGTAAACCCGCACGTCCCTTCCAGGACAGCTGCAGGGTTTCTGATACACATAGGAGTCCCTTTCTTCAGGTGGTATCATTTTCTCAAGTTCGCCTGATGACTCGATGAAGAACACCTCGGTTCCGCCGTGTCCATCCCTCTTCTTGGCCACAACCGGAAACTCGATAGAGTCAATTGAACTGTACACTCCCGGGAAGGGAACTGGTGTCTTACTTCCCACAAACTCATAGGCTGCAAGCTTGTCATTCGCTATCTGGCTTACCACCGAACTGTTTGCAACCCTGATTCCTCGTTCCTCGAGGCTCCTGCTAAGCGACGGGTCAATAACCCTCACCACGCAGATATCCGGTGTTTCAGACGACAGATATTCAGGGAGTTCATCCGTGCACACAAGCTGCGCCTTAACACCGCACCGCTTAAAGGCCTCAATGTATCTGCCAATATACCAGGTCCGCTCTACCGCCACCGCTCTTTCGTACAAAATAATGGCTCTCAACTCTCATCTCCCAGGGACTTCTTAATATACTTCATAATGTAGTCGGCAACGTTAACCCCTGTACAGTCAAAAATATTCTTAAAGTGTGCATTTGAATTAACTTCACACAGCATCGGTCCGTCCTCCGAATAGAGGATGTCAACTCCCGCAAAGTCAAGTCCAAGTTCTGTCATCACGCATCTGGCAACAGCGAGTTCCTCATCAGATACGTTGTGAGGTCTCATACTCCCGCCATTAGTGATATTGGCGCGGAAGTCATTATCATTGAACCTCTCCATGGCAGCAACCGCCTGGCCTCCCACCATATTTATCCTGACATCCTTACCTGCACTCTCCTCAATGAATCTCTGAGCGATTGACGGACGGCCTTCTGTCTTTTGAAGGATGTCCGCAGCCTCGTCAAAGCTTCCTGCGAGATAGACCTGGGCACCGAAGGAACCCTTGTTTTCCTTTATCACATATGGATATCCAAAGGCATTCTCAATTTTTCTAAGAAAAAATTTCTCATTATACCCAATGACTGAATAGGTGAATGGAATATTGATGGTATCCGGCATAGCAACCTTCCCAAGGAGCCGCTCGTAGGTAAGTGCCTTGTCATCACAGATTTCAATGGCCCTGGCACTGTTGAAGCAGCGAAGTCCTGCTCTTTCAAGGCGCCTTGCAAGAAGGATGTCCTTGTCCCAGAAAAGGCAGAAGTCATATTTTTCACAGAGGGCCCTATCGTCCTCCTCCGTAATTGCGTCCGCATTGACGCATACATCAAGAAGAAGCCCCGCTTTCTGCGAGGCTTCCTTCAGCCATTCATATATCTCATCAAATTTTGCCGAATGCAGGAACGCATTCACAATCATAATTCCTCTATAAGACGCGCTCATAGAGAACCTCCTCTCCCAGTCCGACAGCCTTGTCCTTCTCAAGGGTAGCCATCAGTGTCTCACCGTCCATGGGACGATAGAACACATTGCCCTGCATCTGGCTTATTCCAAGCTTTTTAAGCTCGGTGTACTGCTGCTGGGTGTCAACGCCAACCGCTCCAATGGTTATCTTAAGCTGCTGGAGAGTCCTGCAGAGAATTCTCATGGACTGCTTTGAAACACTGCCGGAAAAATATCCATCCACAGTCTTCCTTCCAAGCTTGATATAGTTCTTTGAAATCTTAGTGATTACATCAGGGTTGATGCTCTCTGTTCCATAATCATCAATGATAAATTCCGCGCCCTGGGAAATGAGCTGATTCATATTCCTTCTTAGGTTCTGTGTCGAGTACGACGCTGTTCCTTCAGTAATCTCAAAACAGAATACCGCTGCAGAAACCCCGAATTTTCCCATGATCTCAATAAGCTTCGAAGCGAGATGATGCTGCTGGCACTGGATTACAGACAGATTGACGCAGACCTTGGTTATACCAACTGACCTGAGGTCATGGGTAGCAACAAATCTGCAGACCTGCTCAAATGCTGCATATCCAAGCTCCACAATATCGCCATTCTGTTCAGCAACAGGAATGAGCAGCGAATTATCCTGTGTAATATCCCTCGAATCCTTGACGCGCATGAGCGCCTCAATCCTGGTACACTTATCATCAAATACGGAAAGAATCGGCTGATAGAACACCTCGAGCCTCGACTCCTCAACAACATTATCAAGGGTCTCCCTGATATGGTTGACAGCGTTGCTCTCATGAAGCTCACGCCTGTCCACGCATATGTATGAGCCACTATCACTGTTGTAAAGCTTTCTGATAAAATACTGAAGTATCTGAATTATCTCCTCCGCATTCGGTGATGTGGACATACGCGTTGCCGGGAATGCAACTATGGATGCATTCATCTCTAGCTCAATGATGTTGTCATCCGCCTCTACGCACCATATCTCTCCGATACGCTCCCGGATTTTCTGAACGGTCTCAATGAAATGCTCAGACCGCTCGAAGGCCACAATGAATCCTGATGAACCATTTCTAAATACCTGTCCACCTGCAGCAGACTGGAGATATGCTGACAATTCCTTGAGGAGCTGCTCTGAAGTATCCGCACCAGTCGTATCACGCACATAGTTGAACTCTCTGATGGTCACAGCACAGAGTGACACACGCTTTCTTCTGCTGCAGCGGTTCTTCAGATATACACGGAAGGCATCATAGTTGAAAATATCCAGCGACTTATCCACATACTCATCTGGATTCTCAAGGCACAGATACATATAGACAGTCAGAATACTGATACCAAGGCTCATGATTCTCAAATCCTGGAAAAAGAGCTGGATGGTACCACATCCTAAGAAAACAACACCAGCCAGAATGATTGCGCCACGCCTGTGCGGCGGTATGTTCTTGCCCACGACGAACACATACCCCCAGGAAATAAGGAGTAATATGACGGTGGCAATCATCGCCATATACACCGCTGGGCCAAATGAGAACCCTTCCACATATGCGGCCTTAATTGGAAGATTGAGAATAAGCATGACAGAAACTGCCAGAATTATAAAATAGAAATAATGCCGCGTATTCTCAAAAGCATCTGTCTGATAAGTCTCAACCAGAGTGTAGACCAGCACCAGAAAGGCCATTCCCACAACAGAGATGAGATACATCCTTCTGGCAAATTCCACAAATGCATCTGGCAGGATATCTACCATCTCAATCTCAATGACAGCCGCAACATCCATGAACAGCGAAGCAAAGCAAAGAGCCATCATGAACGCAAAGACAGACTCCCTGATAATTCGCAGCTTGCGTCTTCCAACGAAGAGCACTGCCACCATTATCAGGAGTATCATTGCCACTATCTGAAATTCAATATTGATGCTGAATACCATCTGCCGTACCGTTTCCGTAAAAAATATTAATTCTCGTCCTCTTCTACCTGTGCTGTGTAGATTGTACGCTTTCTTGCCATCTCATCAGACTCAAGGTACTCATCATAAGTCGTAATCTTATCGATGAGAATACCATTGGGAAGTATCTCCATGATGCGGTTAGCTGTTGTCTGCACAAACTGATGGTCATGGCAGGAGAACAGTGCTACGCCAGGGAACTTGATAAGTCCGTTGTTAAGTGAAGTGATCGACTCCATATCAAGGTGGTTGGTGGGCTCATCGAGGATGAGGCAGTTTGCACCTGAAATCATCATCTTTGAAAGAAGGCATCTAACCTTCTCTCCTCCTGAGAGGATGCGTACCTTCTTAACACCGTCCTCACCGGGGAAGAGCATTCTTCCAAGGAAGC
>DCHL01000030.1:0-271 GCA_002317595.1 Lachnospiraceae bacterium UBA1753
TGCCCTTTCCCTTGATTATGATTGAGGGCTGTCTTGTGTCCACATTTGAGTAATCCACAGTTCCGTCATCCCTGATGATAAGGTTGTTACTTACTGACAACGTGCTTGCGTTTACAACGTTCTTATAGCTTACTGTGTAGTCAATGTTCCTTGTGAGAAGCTTTCCTCCAAAGTAAACCCTCACGTCAGGTGTGATCTTCTTACCTGTGTAGTAGAAGTCCTTCACCCTGGCAACGCTCATCTCTGCCGCCTCTGTCTCAACGCCTGCGGG
>DCHL01000030.1:359-935 GCA_002317595.1 Lachnospiraceae bacterium UBA1753
GGATCCTTATACCATCCGTAGAAGATCATTCCGCCGTTAGTAACGGGTATGGTGGGCTCAGCTACCTTGCCGCCCTCCACTACATACACAGGTGGCATCTCTGACTCAAACCTTCCACCGTTCGGATCGAAGGTCACTGTGATTGGTGAGTTGACCATGAAGGATGCCCTTGCAGTCTTCTTGTTTTCTCCCGTGCCATAGGAGATTCTTGCCTCGTACGATCCGATTTCAGTAGGTGGTGTAGCGCTCTCGTAAGAGGTTCCACCAACGCCGACATACACAATTTCTGGCACTTCAAGTTCGATTGCCTCCCAGGCAGTCTTCTCATCCTCTGAAATTGATGTTCCCGCATGGGCCTCGCCGTCATAAACCTTCGATTCGATGCTGAGTGTCAGTGTCTTGTCTGTGGCCTCACAGGTGGCTTTCCTGCTGCAGGAAGCCACAAGCTTGTTGTCATCAGCCTTGACCTTCCAGTCATGGCCTGGCGCATGGATGATGAGGTCCTCAGGTGATTCAATGATTTCCCCATTAACGAAGACTGAACCACAGGAATCACAGGTTGAATATGCCTTCGTT
>DCHL01000030.1:1039-10386 GCA_002317595.1 Lachnospiraceae bacterium UBA1753
TCTTTCCAATGAGGTTCACAGTCAGTATTGAATTTTCATAGTTTCCATTCTCACCAGTTTTCGGCTCAATACGGATTTTTACCACATAGGTATTTCCATCAGCTACGTCTGTACTTCCCTTAAACAGCAGCTTACCACCTGCAATACTAAGGTCACTTTCACTGATTGCGCTTTCCTTTGTCTGAGGAGTGCTGTACATCATCTGTGAATTCTCAGGAAGCTCAGGCAGCGTCAGGGAACCGGAAGATGCATATCCTGCAAGAATGTTTCCTGATACTGTTGTCGTTCCATCAAAGATCTTCTTCCCGATGGTCACATCCACATATGCAGCCTCTGAATCCTTGTAATTATCACTGTTACTTACAACCTTGTAGTAGATCTTATAGCTTCCTGCATTCTTTCCCTTAGGAACATCTGCTGAGTAGGTTCCATTCTCCTCAAGGGAGTACTTGAGTACGCCTCCTGTCACTGTGCCTGTCGCGCTGACGAGCTCCTGGTCCTCCCCAGAATAGGTCAGGGTGTTTGCAGCAGGTGCCGCTGATACGGATGCCGTCGCCTGGCCAACAGAGAAGGGCACACTTATTGTCTTCGTTACTGTCGAAGGATCTGTCGCTACTGTAATGTCAAGTTCTGCAATGTAGTCACCAACATTCAGGGCTGATGAAGATATATCACTTCCAGTCTTCTTTCCATCCTCATCTGTTGCATAAATCTTAATAGCAGAAATCGCATCCGACTTCGATACATCCGGCACTCCCGTTGCTGTCTTGAAAGCATCAAAGCCTACTAACGAGAACACATCGCTCTTTGTAACTGCACTGCCGGAATAGGTCGGCGAGGTAGCATTTAGTGTCAATGACACCTGTCTGTCTGCCCCGGTTTTATCCTTATATTCACAATCATCATATCCATCGGTTGCGTCCGAACAGGTGCAGGTTGCGGTAATAACTGCACCATTTGCTCCGTACGACCACTGATGCGAATGAGTGATTGGATCGCGGTCCTTGGCATATATCATATTGTCATCAGAAACGTATTTTTCTATCCAGATTTTGCAGTTATCATTTATCGCGGTAACACCAATATCAGCCACAGAAACACTGGTTGTTGTATCACTTAAAGCAACAGACTTGATGTGTTCCTCTGTTCCATCATTCCATAACACCATCAGATACTCGCCTGAGGTCGGATTGTTAATCTTTACTTTTGTGGCGTTTACAGTGAAAGAGCTGGTAATCTTGCTACCATCATCCTTGTAGCGGACAGTCATGCCGTTTGAATCAAAGGTGGAATCCTGCTTCGCTGTGGAAACAAAGGCTACCTTGTTCATATCCAGGTGGAATAAGGGAACAAGATCCTTAGCGGGACTATAAGTTCTTACCCCTATTCGATTATCTGCATCCACCAGTTCGATTGCTCCTGCACTGGTAACAGCGGCAAAGAAACCCCCATCCCCATAGCCGTATGGAGTCCAGCCGCTGCGCATCCAATAGCCGTCGCCGACAGCCTTATAATTTAGTGGGTCAACCTCGATACCGGTCAACTTATATTCATAGCCGTACTTACTGTCTTCTTCGCTACTTGTCGGAGTAAACGATGTATTACCAACAATCATCTTAGTTCGATCATCACTTGCACCATTAACGAAAGGGAGATACATCTTCACCTTCTTTGCATCGTCTTGATTAGTGCCAGACACAATCAGCAAATCATATCCGTATATTTCTTGTGCGATTGCTACTGGATCATAGCATGGTTCAAAATTATAAAACGTGTACTGATGAACTACAGCTTCCTTCATTACAGCCAGTTCAGCATCCGTGAAATTATAATTATACTTTTCATTATTTGGATTATTCAGTGCATTATATGCTTCATTAAATTCATAAAGTCCTTCGGTAGCATTAAACCCAGGATTATGGTTTACATCAAAACTTGGAAAAGAGTCTGGTGTGTTTGTAAATGACCACTTTGCCTGCCCAAGTGGCATGCTAGGATCAGCAAACAGTACAAGAGAGCCATCACTATTTTTCCCGGCGATGTACCATTTCTGTTTACTATTCTTTTTTGTATTCTTGCCGAACAGGATAGCTTTGCTACTTTCTATACCATTGTTCAGATTGTAGCTGCCGAGATTCGCTGCTACGATGTAATTGCTTTCTGTCAATGCAGACGGCGCATCCGCCGCAAACACAGGTAACGCTATGCCGTTAAAAAGCGACAACACCATACAAAGGCAGAGCAGCTCGCTAAACAGCCGTTTCATTACTATTTTTTTGCATTGTTTCATTTGTTCTCTCCTCCTATATCTTTTTCTTCCATGTATAATGAGCGATTATATTAAAGATTCCCCTCAGCCTCCCTTCCGCTGCCATATTTCATACATATCGTTATGGAACACCATTTCATAGTTATCCACCACGTGCTGACGGATGTTGTCATTATCAAAGTAGGATAGCCATTGGACGAGGATGTATTCCGGTTGCTTTGTATCAATGTAGTTCATCACATCCGTCTCTATGAAGGGATAGAGTGAGCAGAAATATGGCATGTTATAGCAGTATTTCTGTGCAGGCAGCACTTGATTGATCTCATAGAAAATCGTTCCCGATTCCAAAGAATAGATGTTCTCCCGAGCATCCTCCGGCAAAAATTCAAAGGCTTCCACAGAAGCTTCGTAAATGGCTTTATCATACGCGCTGTCCATAAGACCAACGTTTTCTTTCATCTTCGAAATGGTTGGTGAACAGTATTTCACGAGAATAACAAGCAGTGAGATTGCACCTATCTTGAAACTAAAATACAGACGCTCAAAGCTCACTTTATCGTTTCTGTTTTGCAACATCTCACTCCAATCCTGCCAGGTGCAGCCTAGTAGCAATGCCACAATCGGCAACTGGATAATGAAATAGAAATCATAACCGCCTCCCAGATGCAGTACTGCAAAGCAGCTGATTGCCATGCCAAGAATCATCCATTTTTCAATGCGTTTGCGCTTGATTTGAAAGAAAAAATAGATGAAGGATAGATAGCACGGCAACAGATTCAGCTCACGGTCGATGGAAAGTCCACCGGTATCTCCTGCTCGAGTGGTGGCGCCCTGGAACACACAGAAGATGAAATCGTCCAGTGCCCCTTTTGCGATGAAATAGCACCACACCGGCACAGCTACCGTCAACACACCTGCAGCAAGCAATAACGCCGAAGTAGCACATTTTTTATAGTTTTTTTGTTGCAACAACAAAACCCAAAGCAAAGGTATCAGCACTATCATCGGTGCACAGACCGTAGCTTTTGACAGAAACGCCAGCGCAATCGTAATTCCGTATAGAAAGAACATAAAAACTTGTTTCGTTTGTCCCTTACAAAAACGAAGCGCATGGTAGATGCAAGCTAGATTCAACGGCAGAATAAACTCCTCAGCAGTATTGCCACCCCAGAGAATTGCAGCGTAGCAAAAATAGAACACAAAATATGAAATGATAAGCTGCTTTCTATTGAGTGCATACAGTTCCCATAATTTATAGAGATAATATGATGAAAAAGCACCGCAGAAGACTTCTAACAGAAACACTCCTGTTCTATCGCGACAGAGTAATTGGCCCAAGGCTTCCCAAAAGAAGAGGATTGGTCCTTTGAGATCAAAATAATCCCGATAGGGTAAGCGCCCCGCTAAAATAGCACGCCCCATCATAGAGTACAAGGTTGAGTCAGCCCCGTAGGCACGTTCAAACAACGGACTAGACCATGATGCAAACAACGTTACAAACAGGATACCAGGCAAAATGGATAACAAAGCCCATCGATATCGCAAGAAGAAATATTTTATCTTTGAATGATTGTTATTCACTTGCACCTCCTTGATAAGCGTAACCACCATTGCCAAAGTAAGTACCACGCTAAGCAGTCTGCGTTCATGAGCAAGTAGCGAATCGGATTGCGAATGTCCGCTTTACTATTCTTTCTTTCACGAAAAATCCCTCCTCTGAATTTTTATTTTATCATTTTTCTAAACTCATCACACCATTTCTGGTACACTTCTTTTTTTGCAAAATATACATATTCCAATTATATTTTTCCGCATCATTCGGTAAAAATGTCGACTTTTTCGCACTTATTGTGATATTATTAAGTTTATCTATTATATACATTCGTATACGAAATAGTCGTGATACTTTTAGAAGGAAGAAGCTATGAAATATCTGTCACCAAGCGAAACAGCGAAAAAATGGGGAATAACCAAGGCCAGAGTAATAGTCCTTGCAAAAGAGGGAAGGATATCGGGCGTAAAAAGGACCGGCAATAATTGGCTGATTCCGGAGAATGCCTTGAAGCCTGCAGACAGACGCCATGGTAAGAAAAATGAATTTGAGTACGAACACAGATTTTCCCTGTTCATGTACGGTCCATACCCAGATGATGAATTGATGGCAGCCCTTTCGGAAGACGAGAAGATACTGCTTATGGCACAGCTTGCCCACTGCCGAAGCGAGTATGAGCATTGTATCAGCTTACTTATGGAAATAGTAAATTCCATCAGAAATATATACACGAAAATCGGAGCGCTCTATACCCTGTGCCTTGCAAGTGCCGCCTGCAATAACCAGGCTTGCTTTACGTCTTCGCTGACTCAGCTGTCTGATATTTTCTCCATGGATTTTCCATATAAGAAGGACTACGCTTTCATATTTTTTGACATACATTCTCTATATCTTGGAAACGAGGTGTTAATTAAAGATTTCAGTGTTGATCCCGAATATGAATACTTACCGGATATCATCCCACTGATTATGCTCCAGACAACTTACAGGGAAATGCTTCTGGACATAAAGCAGCGTCGCAGCGACTCCCCTTTCCACCTTGAAATAGTGTGTAACAGCTATGAGCACCAGTGTTACCACTTCGTGGCACAGAGACTCCACCAGTATATTGGCCTACTTTACGCGGGAACGCATCAGAAGGATGCGGCCCTTATTCATTTCAGGAAAGTAATCGAACTGGGAATGAGATTTGAAGCATATGATATTGTATCCACCTGTTACCTATACACTCAGAGATACTATGATGAGATACTAACGGATTATGACACTGACCTATCTGAAAAAATAAGGCATGACAGTCAGATTATTGCGAGCAATATCCAGGCATTCATAGGCTCCAATGCCATATATATAAACAGGCTTCTTGATCTAACAGAAGAGGAACGGGCGCTGATGAATTATGCAGTAAGAAAACTCAGCAACAAGGTAATATCTGAGATGACTGGCATACCTGAATATTCTGTCAGGCGGAAGTATGAGAAGCTCTTTAACAAGTTCAATGTCCAAAACAAGACAAAACTCGGAGAGCTGTTTATTGAACTTATTACTGCCGGGTATAAATAATTCATCAGGAAGCAAAAAGCACTTCCCGCCAAAAATTCAGCAGGAAGTGCTCATGTACAATTATAGTTTTTTTGCAACCGAATTATTGGTTACACAGTCAGAACAATTCTGACCCTTAGAACTGAGGCTCTGCTCCCTGAGCGATAGCCTGCATTGCAGCAGTGAAGTCCTCAGTTGAAACAGACTGAACAAATGCAGCTCCTACATCACCCATATCGAGGTAGTATCCGTCGTCACCCTCTTCTACTGTGAAGGTCATTGTAACGCCAAGTGACTCGTCTGTGATTGTGATTGCACCTGTCTCCTCGTCGAGCTCGTATGCACCAACGAAAGAACCTGACTCATTTGTCGCTGTGTTATAGAACATAAGTGCACCAATCTGGCCAAATGCGAGATATGCGTATGTGTTCTCGTCATCTGTGATTCCAGCATAGCACTCATCAAACATCTGAGAGTAGTCAGCATCTGCTGAATCACCAGCTGCCTGTGCATTGTCAAGAACTGCTGCGAAGATGTCATTTACTGCAAGCATTGCATTGATATAATCCTCTGCCTCAGACTCCAATACGTCTGCACGCTCAACATTTCCGATCTGCTCGATGAGCTCGTCTGCTGTCTGCAGTCCGTTCTCGATGTCATCGCTCTGTGCAACTGACTCATCATTGTAGAACTCTACTGTTGCATCTCTTGCCTCAACAAGCTTTGCATACAGTTCCTGAAGCTTAGTCCAAGTCTCGTCAGTTACTGCATCGTCACCAGCCTCAGCTTCATCTGCAGCCTCTTCCTCAACCTCTTCCTCGTCCTCTGCTTCGTCTGCCTCTTCAGCTGCTGCAGGTGCGCTTGACTTCTCCCCCGCATCGCTTCCGCATGCTGTCAGAGAAAGTGAAGCTACAACAAGCACTCCACAAAGGATAAGTGACATTAATCTCTTTTTCATAATAATTCCTCCCTTTTGATTGTGGTAGTGCCTCCCAATGGGGCCCCACCTATAAATATAGTCCAACTATAATGTCAAAGGGGATTATACTACCATATCATGATAAATTGCAATCCTTTTCTGATAGTGGAACTATTATGATTGGTTCTATTGATTGGTTCTGCCAATAATTTTTCTGCTTATAATTTCTTCTTCACGAAAATCAGGACCGCAACAAAGGATGTCAGTTCGCCGATCAGAACCCGCAGAATCTGCATCTCATCAACTCCAGTTGACGTCACAACATGCAACAGATTTGTCACTACACAATTGTTAAAAAAATGGTCAGCAAGTCCAATCCACACGCTGCCGGAATACTCAAAGAGAAGTCCCCACTTGATTCCCATCAGCGCCGAGAGAATGATGTACCCCACGCTCATCACTGCAAACACAGCAGGAGACATATCTCCGTCAATCACACTTCTCAGCGGCGTAACGAGATGCCACACGCCAAACAGGATTGCAGCTGTCATAAGCGCAAACCTCACTGAATATTTTTCCTTGAGATAAGTGATGTAAAAGCCTCTGAACAGGCCCTCTTCCATCCACACATTGATGATGTTGAAGCCGATGCACATAAGGACAAATCCGATACCCGTCTGCTTAACCACATTCCCCGTGAGCGAAAAGCCCGTCACGAAGAACTCCATGTGTCCTGGATTGCCCTGCATTCCAAGCATGACGAATTCTACCAGGAATCCTATCGCGTAAAAAATTGTACAGATTACAAAGCCCTTAACGCAGCCTGGGAGAAAACTCTCCTTCTTAAACCCGATGTCACGCCAGCTGCGGCCCCACATTTTTAACACAACAAAGAGAAGGATTATTCCAAACACCTTATTTATAAAGCATTCCGCAAATATCGTTTCATCCGTTCTGAGGAAAAGCACCTCGATTGCATGTACCAACAGACAGATTGCAAAAATCAGCATGCTGTTCCTAAATATATTTTTTCCAGTTTTCATTATTCTATTCCTTTGCAGTTACTGTAATCTCCCTGTCCTGTTGCCCAGGGAATACTCATGTTCTTGTCCCGCACTTACAGAAATCGTGCTTTTTCAATAAAATATGTAAGGACACACTTTTGTAAAGAATGAGTGAATTCTAAAGATTTGAGACAATAATATCATAATCCGCATCATATTGAGAACATTTTTCTGACTCTGCTCCGCTCGCAAATGGATTCTTGAAAAAAATGCTTTATAAATTATGTCAACCTATGCTATGATGAAGGAAATCGCCGACTGTGGCGACCTGATTACAGGTTAACCTATTGGCATAAGGCTAAAACCTAATCAACGCAATTCATTTTATGGGAGGGAAAAATGAGGAAAATTATTTTTATCGCAGTTTCAGTCATGCTGATGTCAATTATCTGCGCATTTCCAGTAATGGCAGATAACTACACAGGCTGGAGCCTGGACAACGAGCAGGTCACATACTATGTAAATGGTGTGAAGCAGACCAACGTCTGGGTGCTCAAGGGCAACACACTTCACCACATTGATGGCAATGGCATTCTCGACAACACTCAGGCTGTCGACGTCAGTGCCGCTTCTGCACTTGGCATCACAAACTACATCACTGCAGAAACTAATGTAAAGTACGATGTTCCTTTCAGACAGGATGCCGGCGACATCTACTCTGCCGCAAAGTACATCTTCAATGTAAAGGATGACTTCGAGGCGTTCCAGTATCTGTATCCCCAGTATGTTCAGACACTTTCATCTGATAAGCTCTATGAGTACTATCTTTCCACATATCACAACGGCGACAAGAAGGACAAATACCTTGACTCTCTTGACTGCTATGTAGACACCTACACAAATATGTGCCAGTACGGTTACAGCTACTCACCCAACTACGATGGAACCCACAAGAGCTACTGTGCATGTGGCAAGTACATCATCAAAGAGTGTGCATGTGCCGACATCAAGGAAAAGAATAAGGGACTTTACAAGTGCCATTACTGCGGCGCACGTTACAAGTTCCGAGACCACACCTACCACTGGGAGGATGACCACTAATTCTATTCTTTTGTGGGATGATAACTACTGTTGAGTTGAATGATAACTATTGTTCGATTGAATGATGACTATTGTTCGATTGAATGATGATTATTGTTGAGTTGAATGATAACTATTGTTCACAAGGAAACTTTTTATCAGGAAAATAGAAATCGAGGATAATCATGAGAAAATCAGTTAATAGAATTATTGCCTTAACCCTGATCCTTACACTTATTAATGTAAGCGCCGTATTCGCAGCTGCTCCTGCACCTAATTTCACAGGCTGGACAGTTGAAGCAAGTGCTCCTGCATACTATCTTAACGGCGTTCAGGTCAAGTCATCATGGGTTAAGCAAGGAAACACATACTACTATCTCAACGAGGCAGGAAACGTGGTTCCCAACTTCATCGTCAACCAGGATGGTGTGAAGGCTTCCGGCATCACAACTTACCTTGACACAAATAACGGTGGCAAGACAGAGTCTGTTACACCGCTCGTACCGGACACCTACAAGAGCGTTCGCGACATCTATGGTGTGACCAGCGACTACGAGGCTTTCGTAAAGAGATTCTCAGGCTACGCTGAGGTATACGGCAACACAGATACAACCTACCAGGCATATCTCGCTTCCTACAATGGACAGACCCCTGGTACCAAGTATCTTGACTCATATCTGACATATCTGAATGATGCTTACACAGCTCACAGATACAACCATCACTATGAGTACATGTTCAACGATACCCACAAGGCTTACTGCGAGTGCGGTGCCTGGGAGTACCAGAACTGCCGCAGGACAATCGCCCTGGGCAACGGTGGCCCTTACCAGTGCCAATACTGCGAATCAGTGACTGAGTAACAAATTGCATCGAGACTGGTGGCTGCCACTTTTCGTGGCAGCCATTTTTGATGCTGCTATTTTTGTGGCTGCTATTTTTCACTTGCTTTTCATGCGCTGGCGGAGCAACGGATTTGAT
>DCHL01000030.1:10558-18077 GCA_002317595.1 Lachnospiraceae bacterium UBA1753
TTCTCGAGCGCTGGCGGAGCAACGGTTTTGATGGTTTCTTCTTTCTTCGTTGCCTTTCACTCCCTTCACTTGCTTTTCACTTGCTTTTCAAGCACTGGCGGAGCAACGGTTTTGATGGTTTCTTCTCTCTTCGTTGCCTCTCACTCCCTTCACTTGCTTTTCAAGCACTGGCGGAGCAACGGTTTTGGTGGTTTCTTCTCACCATGTTTGATGGTTTCTTCTTATCATGGCTGGGTGGAATAATATTGTTTTTCTCTGATATTCCACCCTTCACTTTCTGAGAAACAGCTCTATTTCTCAGTTGCAAACACGATTACCACTATTTTAGTTTGAACGAGTACCAAATAGGTGTAAAATTCCTTGATTCTCACAATATTACACCGTGCATATTTTGATGCACGGTGTAATAATCATCTTTCTTCAGGATATTACACCCAATAGCGTCTGGGTGTATGGTGTAACTTTCTACTATTTCAAACTTTTTACACCATGGCGTTTTCAACGTATGGTGTAATAGTCTCCCATTTCTTACTCTATTCCACCCTGATTAGTAGCAAGTGGTGGAATAGGACGTGATTATCGCTATTTTACACCCACGACATGGTGTAATAATTCCATTTTTCTTAGATATTCCACCATCAACTCAAATCAGTTCAAAACAGGCAGGTGGAATAATTCCATTTTCGCAAGATATTCCACCCAAAGCCCCAGAAAATCAATCAATACAAAACTCAGAAATCAATCAATCCATAGCTCAGAAATCAATCAATACAAAGCTCAGAAATCAATCCATAGCTCAGAAATCAATCAATCCATAGCTCAAAAATCAATCAATCCAAAACTCAGAAATCAATCAATACAAAGCGCAACACCCTAACAACCCATTCAAGGCTCCTACCCTCTGCTGGCCTTAAATATCTCAAGGATATCGGCCTCGTAAAGCACCTTGGCAGAACCGCCGGAGCCGCCGAGTCCTACTGCACACTTGTGAGCCATAAGTGCGAGATCCTCATCGGATGCATCAACGCCGAGCTCCTTGAGATTGGTAGGCATGTTAATGTCTCGGTAGAAATCTTCAAGCGCTTCGATGCCACGAAGAGCTATCTCTTCATCTGAACCCTCTGCGGACACGCCCATTACATTGACTGCAAATCTTCTGAACCTGGGAAGGCAGTTCTTATATACGTATCTTGCCCAGCTTCCCCATACGGCTGCAAGGCCTGCGCCATGAGCCACATCATAAAGTCCACCAAGCTCATGCTCAATCTTGTGAGCCATCCAGTCACCGCCGTCATTTCCGCAGCCGGTGAGACCATTGTGCGCAAGGCTTCCAGCCCACATTACCTCAGCCCTTGCATCGTAGTTCTTAGGGTCCTTAACAAGAATTCTGGCATTGTTCATAACTGTGCGAAGAAGCCCCTCTGCCAGAGCATCTGTAATCTCCATATTTCCGCCCTGTGAAAAATAGCGCTCCATAGTATGCATCATAATATCAGTGCAGCCACATGCCGTCTGATAATCCGGCAGTGTCATAGTAAGTTCGGGGTTCATTATTGCGAACTTTGGCCTTCCGAAATCACTGCTGTATCCGCGCTTGATAAGACCATCTTCCTTCGTGATAACAGAAGAATCGCTCATCTCGCTTCCAGTAGCCGAAAGGGTGAGAATTACACCAAGTGGCAGACAACCTTCTGCCTTTCTCTTACGGTCATAAAAGTCCCACACATCCCCGCCGTTTGCAACACCGTATCCGATTGCCTTGGCTGAGTCAATGGCACTTCCGCCGCCAACTGCCAGAATGAAATCAACGCCTTCCTTCTTACACAGCTCAATGCCTTCATACACAAGACCAAGATGAGGGTTTGGAACTGCACCACCAAGCATCACATACTCTATGCCTGCTGCATCAAGAGTGTCCGTGACTCTCTGCATAAGTCCTGATCGTATTACACTTCCGCCGCCATAATGAATGAGCAGTTTCTTACCGCCGAACTCCTTAACAAGGTCTGCGACCTGCTTCTCAGTATCCTTACCGAATACTACCTTTGTGGGTGTAAAATATTTGAAACCGAACATTTTCCCTCCTTGTAAAATCAGATGCTGTAAATAATGCTCTATCACACGTGAAGCCTCACACAACAAAAGTCATGAGTGTGCGATGGCTAATCAACCCCTCTTGCACACAATATCCGTAAGCTTCTTCTGTCCCAGAGCAAGCGGTATCGTTGGCAGGAATACCACAAGCACGAGCAGTGCCACATTTGTAATTCTCACAATACTCGGAACCATATCGAGGAACTTGTATGAAAACAGTTCAAGGATGAGTCCGTGAATCAGATAGAACTCAAGGGTGATTGTACCCATGAAACCAAGAAATCTATTGCCTATCTTAATCTTCAGATTCAGCAGCAGCACAAGCATCACAAAATTGAAGGATGCCATCATATGGGCCACAAGAACTATCCACCGGTTCCTCACAACCTCCCAGAAGGAAAAACTGGGATTGTACTGTCCGTAGTAGAAGCCCATGTCAGAAAGAAGCTCACTAATCCGGAAAAACAAGACCATACTTACAACGACAACTGCAAAATAGAGAGGATATTTTTTCTTGACACTCTGAAGGATTCCCTTCTCAAACTTTGCAAGAATAATTCCAATCCAAAACAGGTGGACACTTTTGTACCACCACTCACCGCACATCAGATAGCTGTTATGATTAACGCAGGTGCCAATGAAGGTATACACAAAGGTACCTATTACAACACCAGTAATCTTCGCACCCTCACTCTTCAAGAATCTGAAGCACAGGAAAAACAGAACATAGAAAATCGTGATTGTGATAGCATACCAGGCATAATTGTCCGCCTGCATCAGTCCTGTGATATAGCAAAACAGCTTCCAGGCATTCATTTTTTCCTTCATGACTATTCTTACGATAAGGAATACAATTCCAGTTGTATAGAATGTGAAGACGATGGGAAGCACTCTCTTTTTGAAAAATCCACTGAAGTAGTTCTCTTTGTTCTTATAGCTCTTATACAGACCGTAGCCCGAGCACATCATGAACACTGAAACAAAGAGATATCCCAGTCTGATGAAGAAATCCAGCCCGTGGATAAGCGGATATTCCTGCCAGCTGCCACAGGTCTCCTGACCGATGTGATGTAGCATGATGCAGATTGCCATATACCCTTGGATGTACTTTGTCTGCCGAAGCGACATGAATTCGTCGTTCCACTCTCCCCTTCCAAAACAACGTGCGCCGATGGCGATGACAAGAATCATCACCGGATAGATAAGATAAATCAGTTTGTCCATTTCTTATTCCCCTCTTTTTTGCTTTAATTTTTTAATTCAAAAATCATTCAGATAATTGCTTTTCGAACATATGTTTGCTATAATAGACTTGATTGCAGTGCTTAGTCTCTGCTTAACCTCTTTTGGTCTTGGCTATGCAATTGGTTGTAATAGCAATAAGACCACAAAAAAATAACCGCCCTAGTCTGACAAACGAAGCGGTTATTTTTTAATCACTTATATCAGGCGAACCGTCATCGGTAGCACCTTTTTGTAGTCATTATAATAACACCGCTTTCAGATTATGTCAAAATATATGCTTGAAATTATTGCTTTCTATATCCCGCACATGCGCTGACAAACCCCTCGTAGTTCTCGGCATGCTCGTATATCTTTATTATGGTGTCGGAAGGCGTGTACCGCTCCGACAGGATAAGCTGCATCCTGTCATCTCCCGCAGCCCAGGCAGCCATAAGAAGAGCCTCGCGAAGCTTAGGATACTTCTGCAGTTCCATCACAGTCATATGGATTCCCAGACGGTACTCCGGAGTGCCATCAGTAACCCGCACTGAGCGGCTTTCAATCATGTTCTCACAATCAAAGCCTAGTGACAGGATGTACTCTCCGTCCTCAACCACCCATTTCTCAAGATCACTGTCGTAAGCCGCAAAGTCCATGACCTTAAGACTGATGCTGCTCCTGACAGACTGTCCGGTTCTCACAGATATCTTATTGAAGCCCTTGAGTTCACGGGGTGCCTTTCCTATCCTGCTGACAGGATCTGACACATATAGCTGAACCACCTGACTTCCATCCCTGTCACCAACATTCGTGAGGGTGAATTCCACAGTAAGCTCATCGCCCATAAGGCATTCGGACTTGTCGACGCTCACCTCTGACAGTTTAAAATCCGTGTAGCTCAATCCCCACCCAAAGGGGAACATTGGCTTTAATGCACGCTTCTGATAGCCACGGTACCCGACGTATATTCCCTCGCCGTAATTGCAGCTATATCCATCCGGATAACACAGATATGCCGGCGTATCCTCATATCGCACAGGCCAGGTATGAGTCAGGTGTCCAGACGGATTCACCCTTCCCGTCAGAATATCTGCAAGCGCCCTGGCACCCTGCCCACCTGGATAAAATATGGCCACTACCGCATCTATCCCATCAATATAATCCGCTAGTTCCACAGGCCCCGGCACATTGAGAATGAGCACAATCTTTCCCTTCGCGCCGCATTCCTTAAGCGAAATCAGATGACGCAGAAGTTCTTCGGTTGACGCGTCCAGTTTAAGATCAGGCCTGTCCCTGCCCTCGCCTGAACCCATCGTGCACATGACAAGCACAGTAGCCTTCTCATCCTCGATGAATGCCTGCTTAACATTATAAGCCATTCCATCTTCAGCAGCCTTCTCATCCTCAAAGAATGCCTGCCCGTCGCAGACCTTGATTCCTTCGATACACTCCGAGAGTTCCTTTTTTCTCGAGGTGAATACCTGAGCCGAGCCGTCACCATATATTTTGATATCAGACTTACCACAGAGGAACAGCGGAGCATCCTCAGAAATCGGAAGGCATGAGCCCTCATTTTTCAGAAGGACAATTCCCTGAGAAGCCGCCTCATACGCAGCCTTATCTCCAAGTGCATACATGTCATCAAAGGCCGAAGAAGTCTCTGTCTTATCTGAAGCAGTTTCTGTCTTATCTAAAGCACCTTCAGTCTCACCTGAATCTGTGCAACTCGCAGAAGCGACACCATACCTTTCTGCAAACTCCAGCATTCTCAGACAGGCCGCATCAAGATGCTCCTGAGAAAGCCGTCCCTCGTTCACTGCAAGGACTATATCCTCATGTGGCCAGGGCCCTGGCATGACAAGATCGATTCCTGCCTCTACACAGTCGCCCGTCTTTCCGGTGCAGGCCCACCAGTCCGTCATGTTAACTCCATCAAAACCCCAGCGCTCACGAAGAACATCGCGAAGAAGCCACTTATCCTCCGTACACTTCTTTCCATTTATCGAAGGGTAGGAGGTCATGATTGTCGCAACACCCGCCCTGACGCAGGCCTCAAATCCCGGAAGATACATTTCCTCAAGTGCCCTGCGGGAAATATGCTGGTCAATTCCAATCCTGTTGATCTCGAGATTGTTGGCGGCAAAATGCTTTACATTGGCAGCAACGCCCCGCCCCTGAACGCCCTTCACCATCTCCTGGCCCAGCGCACCTGCAAGCATCGGGTCCTCTGCAAAGCCTTCAAAGAATCTTCCATTACGGGGCTCCCTGAGAAGGTTAATATTGGGAGTTCCCAGCAGACAGTTCACTCCGTAAACTGCCGCCTCCATTCCCAGAGCATCACCGACCTGCCTTACCACTTCCCTGTTCCAGGTTGAACCGAGAAGTATTCCAGGAGGATAACAGCCAGGTGCAGGAACCTCATCAAGCCCCAGTCTCTCAAGGAGCCCAGCCTCTATCCTGCGCCTTAACTTTCTCTCGTTTTCAGACAGCTCCTCTTTGTCAAAAAAATAATGGGCCACATTATCGAGTTCTTCCCGCGAAAACCCATCAGCTGCTGCGAGGTCAGCGAACCAGTCCCCGAAGAGCTGCTCAAAATTCATTCCCGTACCGCCGTCAAGCAGCTGCATAGAGGGTATGCCGTGAGCATCATTCCCTAAGGTACGAAACAGGGAAAAGCCGCACACAAGCCGCGCCTTCTCCTCGGTAGTCATCTCTTTTATTTTTTCCAAAAAACGATTGTCACTCATTGATAATGCTCTTTACAAGGTCAATGGCCTCGTCGTACTCGAAATCATCAAGGGCATCAAGAACCTGCTCAAGAGTTTCCCGAACCTTGGGCGATATACCGCCAGCTGCGTTCTCTGCATTCCCGGAGCCCGATGCACCTTCACTGCCAGAACCATTACCTGCTACCTCAGGCTTGATAATCCCCCGCTCCTCAAGGTATGCACCAATCTCAGTAAGCACCACGTCGTACATGTATCTGCAGGGTGCCTCATTATTCTGAATGTATTCACTGTTCTTGTTGTGCCCAGCATTCTCAAGCTTCTCGGCCATATGTGAAAGTTTCACGGCACCAATAGTCTTTGAGCTTGACTTGAACGAATGCACGAGGATTGTAAACTGATCGATGTTGACCTCTCCAAACAATCTTCCGCTCTCAGAGGATGACTGCTTCATCACCTTCATTCCATGCTTGTAGTACGACGTAAGGACATCTATATAATTGCCCATATTCCCTCCGCAGTAGTTCATGGCTGTGTCACCGTCAATGTACTCTGTTGTCAGCGGAGCGTTGTCGGAAGCTGCCTCGTCCTGTGATACTTCCGTAAGAAGCTCCTTCTCATTATCAATGTCATCCCGAGCGGTCTCAATCAGCGGCTCAATCAGTTTAGCCGGCAGATACTTCCTGAGACAGGCATCAAACTCACCAAGTTCAATCGGCTTGGTCAGATAATCATCGAAACCACTTTCCCGATAAAGTTCGCTTGCCCCAGAGATGGCATTTGCAGTAAGGGCCACAACCATTGAAGATATGCACATCGTATGCTCATCTACCCTGAGACGCTTTAGCGTCTCAATACCATCCATTCCAGGCATCATGTGGTCCATAAGGATTATGTCATAATATTTTTTCCTGCACATCTCAAGACACAGTTCGCCAGATTCACAGGTGTCCACCTGAATGCAGGTTGGTTTCAGAAGTCCCTTTGCCACAGTCAGGTTCATGGGATTGTCATCAACCACAAGAACAGAAGCCCTTGGCGCAGAAAAAGTAATTCCGATTCTCCTCTGCTTATAATCATCTCTATCCATAACGGAGCCCATCGGAGAATTATCCACAACCTTCTGACCGAGGATGAAATAGAAGTTAGAGCCTTCCCCATAGGTGCTGGAGAACTCAAGCTTAGAACCCATCAGTGTCAGGAGCTGCGTAGTAATAGAGAGTCCAAGTCCAGACCCCTCAATATTCCTGTTCCTTTTCTCATCAAGTCTGACAAAGGAATCCAGCAGTTTTCCTGCATCTTCCTTCCTGATTCCAATTCCTGTATCCTGAACAGAGAAATACAGACTGATTTCGTCATCTATTATTCCCTGATTTTTTACCGTGAAGGTGATGCTTCCGCTCTCAGTATACTTTGCTGCGTTGGTCAGAAGGTTCGTGATTACCTGCTTTATTCTCACCTCATCGCCAAGGTAA
>DCHL01000029.1 GCA_002317595.1 Lachnospiraceae bacterium UBA1753
GTTGTCCACCATACTGTGTCCTTAGAGTTCTCATCCATAACGATGTACTTATCTTTAGGTGAACGTCCTGTGAACACACCAGTCATAACGTTAACTGTGTCAAGCTCAGTATTCTGACCTACTTCGTAGCCCTCAAGACCAGCCTTGGTCTCCTCCTCGAAAAGGAGCTCATAAGAAGGGTTGTAAACGATCTCAGTGGTTCCAGTGATGCCATACTTGGTTAAATCAATTGTTGCCATTTTGCATTTACCTCTTTTCTTTTAGATTATGATAAAGTTAATTTGTTAACACATACGCACATAGAATACACCATTCTACGCGATAAACCAACAACTTTTTTCAAAAATTATCAAAATAAATACATTATTAATAAAAGATTGTTATTTTTTATACAATTTCACATCTGCTGCGTAGGGGTGAGCACATTTTGGCAAGCCACTTACGCTCTTTTGAAGAAAGATACGGTTCTGTCTTCTCATATACAGTGCGGTGATACTCATCAATCTCTTCTATCTGGCGCTCATAAAGAAGCTCAAGATCAAGTCCGCGGTAATCCACGGGTACAAATGTGAGTGACTCAAATCCCATGAAGCTTCCAAACTCATTTTCCGTATCGTCACATACGAGAAGCGTATTCTCTGTTCTGATACCGAACTTATCCTTCACATACATGCCTGGCTCATCTGTAACAAGCATTCCTGCCTTAAGCACGCCGTCATTATCTAAGGATGTGGGCCGGAACCTTATAGCCTGAGGTCCTTCATGAACACTGAGCCTGCATCCAACGCCGTGGCCGGTTCCATGATTGAAATCCATTTCATGATTCCACAGCGGTCCTCTGGCAAGTATGTCAAGGTTACGGCCTGTGCACCCGGCATTCCATCTGGCATACATAAGGTCAGCCCAGCCTGCAGCTACAAGAGTGAAGGCTTTTCGTTCTTCCTCAGATAATTCACCAACAACAATCGTTCTCGTTATATCCGTGGTTGCACACTTATACTGTCCGCCTGAATCCACAAGTAGGAAACCCTTGCTCTCTATCGTGACAGGCTTCTCATATGAAGGTTCATAATGCGCCATCGCGGCATTGGGACCGTACGCTGAAATACAGGAGAATGAGTCCTCAAGATATCCATCAATCTTACGCCTGTATTTCTGAAGTCTGTCCGCAGCTTCCATCTCTGTTGTCTTCCCGATTTCAGCCTTTGTATCAAGCCAGCAGAGAAACTTAATGACAGCTACAGAATCCATAAGAAAATAGTGCCTAAGATTCTCAATCTCTCGCTTATTCTTTACAGCCTTTAACACGGATACAGGCGACTGCCTCTCGATTATTTTCGCTGCCCTTTTTGACACCAGCTCCTTAAGTGCGTAGTTTGTAGTGGACTTATCCACTATAATCCTCTCCTTATTTCCCTCAGGAAGCTTTGCCTTCAGGAATTCCACAATTTCTTCATAGGGTTTAATACTAAATCCCGCCCCCTGCGCATAGAGCTTAAGCTTTTTACTAACGGCCATCTCCTGCACAAAAAGCACAGCCCTTTTCCTATCAATATATCCATAGGAAAATGCAACCTGGCTGTAGGGCACATCAGTACCGCGGACATTAAAGGTCCACATCACATCCGCAAGGTCTGTAAGAAGCAGCGCCGTCGCAGCTGCTGCCTTTATCTCCTTCCTTATTTTTCGAAGTTTACTGTCAAAAGCCTTGCCGCTAAGTTCCAACGGAAGAACTGTCAGCTTACCCGCAGCAAGCTCCGGCCTATCCTCATATATTGAAGAAATATAATCCTTATCATCAAGAAGAACCGCCTTTTTCTTGATACACACAGCCTTGATGGAATCACCAATCGCAGCAGGGACACACATCCCATCAAAAGCAAGGGTATTTCCCTTTTTCAGGACATCACCAAGCAGCTCGGAAAGTGTCTTTACGCCCTTTTCTCCCTGCCTCATGAGCATTACTTTCTCAATATCAAGTTCATGCTCCGCCTGGATAAAATATCTGCCGTCAGTCCACAGATACGCAGTATCCATTCCGACAAGCACCTTTGCGCTTCCGCCCGAGAACCCTGTCAGGAGCTTTACACCGCTATAGTACTCACTTGTATATTCCGAGCCGTGAGGGTCACCCGTCATCAGCATATAGTAGTCGACATTGTCGGCTTTCATTTTTTTACGAAGCAGATCTAGTCTGTCCATTTCACACCTCGCCCATGATGTAAGTAACGCAATAGATTTTTCTATTATTCCAAATATTAAAACTTCTTATTGTTCTTCTTAATTGAAGAACCCCCCTTCGGCTCAAGGAAATTCTTCTGGGATTTCATTGCAATAAATCCATAACCGATAACAAGGATTGCGGATACAGATGTGGTTGCAAGTACGCACTTATCATAGTAATCAGTGGTTGAAAGAATTCTTGATGCTACGCCGCATACAATAAGCAGTACTCCAACAACACAGCTCCAGGGGAACATGACCTTGATGTAGTTCTGCGGTTCTGGAGCCTTATTCAGGTCAAGACCCTTGCTTATAAGACCGTTATCCGTAAGCGACCCTGTTGTCTTCATCTTGAAGGCCATGAACAAAAGGTATGCTCCAGCAAATATCTCAATCACATCAAGTAATAAATCGTAATCCATTTTTTTACTCCTTTCAGGTGAGTTATAGTTCGTTTTAAATTGCAATTACACGAGGTTTATTATACAATTATTTTATATTTTGTAACAGATAATATATTAATTGATTTTGGAGTGAATGTAATGGCTGAAAACGATCTTAAAATTTTGATTTGTGACGATTCTCTTCTTGCAAGAAAGAACCTTCGTGAGACACTTAAGACTTTAAATTGTCAGAACATTATTGAAGTTACTGATGGTCAGGCAGCAGTTGACACATATAAGAGCGAGAATCCTGATATTGTATTTCTCGATATTGTAATGCCTGTCAAGGATGGTATTACCGCAGTCAAGGAAATCTGCGAGTACGATAGCAATGCTTATGTTGTCATGGTTTCTTCTGTTGGAACACAGTCACACCTTAAGGAAGCTATCAAGGCAGGTGCCAGCGACTTCATGCAGAAACCCGCAACAACTGACCAGGTTAAAAATGTTGTAACACAGGCTATAACAAAGAGGTAGATTATGTCTTATAAGGATATTTTTCTGGCTGAACTGGTTTTCAGCCTTGCTGAGCATGTAAGCGAAGACGTAATTCCTCAGCCTACTATTCAGGTGCAGAGTCTTCCTTCTGAATGCCACATTAGTCAGCAGGTAACCGGTGACTGCTCTGCTGTCACTGCTATATTTGGCGAGCACGATGCTCTTGCAGCGTTCGCCAGCCAATATGCCAAGTTTGAAGTTACTGACGATATTCTCGGCGAGATTCTTGCGGACTTTCTTAACATGAACAACGGCTCCTTTGTTGTATCACTCTCTGATACCTTTGAGGCAGAATGTTCACTTTCAGTTCCTGAGTTTTCAGACGGTGCCATCGTACCACTTCTGAAGGATACCTATATCACTCCTGTTGAGTTTGATTATGGAACTGTGAATTTCGTTTTTTCCGAGATGTAGTATTTCTGATACTTAATTTTTCCGAAATAATTTTTCCAGCAAAAAGGGCTGCCAGGTCTATTCCGACCGGCAGCCCTCATTTTATTTTCGATATTACAGTCCGAGGAACTCTCTTACTGTCTTCTCAAGGTCAGCGACCTCACTGATGTGATCATGTCTCACAGGCGCAGTCCTGATTTCCTCAATAGCGTTAGGAACTGCAACATTGCCAATTCTTGAAAGCTCATCAACAAGCTCAAAATCACCCTTCTCATTATATGCAGGGTCAATAGCTGTCATGACGGCTCTGGTAAACTTGAAAGGTGATGCTGTGGAAGCAATAACTGTCTTCTTGGTATCTCCTGTCTCAGCCACAAAGCTGTCATAAGCATTTGCTGCCACTGCAGTATGTGTGTCGATGATATATCCTGTATCCTTATACAGTGCACTGATCTTATCAGCGGTCTCATCCTCTGTAGAATATGAGCCATAGAAATCATCAAGCTTTGCAGCCATTTCCTCAGTAATCTCATACTTACCCTCAGAGTTAAGTGCTGCCATTAATTCCTTATTCTTCTCTGCGTCATTACCTGCAATGTGATAGATAAGTCTCTCAAGGTTTGAAGAGATAAGTATATCCATTGATGGCGATGTTGTCAGGATAAAGTCACGGTTCCTGTCGTATACACCTGTGTCAAAGAAATCAAATAATACCTTGTTCTCGTTGGAAGCGCAGATAAGTCTGTCAATGGGAAGACCCATGTTCTTAGCGTAATATGCTGCAAGAATATTACCAAAGTTTCCTGTAGGAACAGTAACGTTAATCTTCTCGCCCTCTTCAATCTCACCCTCTGCAAGCAGCTTAGCATATGCGTAAACATAGTAAGCAATCTGAGGAACAAGTCGGCCAATGTTGATCGAGTTGGCAGATGAGAACTGGAAGCCCTTGGCATCAAGTTCTGCCGCAAATTCCTTATCACCAAAAATCTTCTTTACACCAGTCTGGCAGTCATCGAAGTTGCCATGAACGCCAACAACGTATGTATTATCACCCTTCTGGGTAACCATCTGCTTCTCCTGAATTGGAGATACACCATTCTTGGGATAGAATACAACAATTCTTGTACCCTCGACATCAGCAAACCCTGCAAGTGCAGCCTTTCCTGTATCGCCTGAAGTAGCTGTAAGAATGACAATATCATTCTTGACATCATTCTTCCTTGCAGAAGTAATCATTAAATGAGGCAGAATAGAAAGCGCCATATCCTTAAATGCAATAGTTGAACCGTGGAAAAGTTCAAGATAATATGCACCGCCGGCCTTAACAAGAGGAGCAATCTCCTGCGTATCAAACTTGCTGTCATAAGCTCTATTGATACAGTTCATGAGCTCATCCTCAGTAAAATCTGTAAGGAATTCCTTCATTACTGTGTAAGCAACCTGCTGGTAGTTCATGCCTTTAAGCTCTGAGAGTGAAACAGAGAGTTTGGGAAGGCTTGTTGGAACAAATAATCCACCGTCATCTGAAAGACCCTTAAGGATTGCCTGTGAGGCCAGTACCTTTACCGACGAATCACGTGTACTTGTATAAAATAATTCTGCCATCATAATCTCCTCTTTTTGTTACATGAAATAATCCTATAGATATTAGCACATATTTTTTTCTCTATCAAGAAAAAGCTATCACCCAGGCGAAAACCCAGCGATAGCTTTGTACTCAAAATACTGATTGATGTGGTATGCTCCGCATTACAGGATACAGTAATGATCCTAAATTACAGAATTAGTAATAGAACATGTGATGTCCATACACAAATGCAAGTGTCTTATGTCCCCATGAACTTGAAGAACGAGTACTCTTGAATGAATAGCATCCAACGGCATTATTCTCTCCGGCAAGCGCACGGTCAACGGCCATAATAGTCTCAGCAGTCGGAACCGCTCTTGCAAATGAACCATTCCTATATGGCGTAAACTGTCCTCTCTGTGATACAACTCCAGAGATTGTATTAGGATATGAAGGGCTTGCTACGCGGTTGAGCACAACATTGGCTACCATCATCTTGCCAATAAGTCCTTCATTGGGAGCCTCTGCCTGAACAATCTTGCAAAGGGCAAGGTACTCAGCATCAGAAAGGCCGCTTGTGTTAGTCTGCTCAGTAGTCTGAGCAGGTGCAGGCTCTACTACAGGAGTCTTCTCGACAACAGGAGTCTCCTCTACTGCGGGTGTCTCCTCTACTGCAGAAATCTCCTCAGCTACAGGTGTATCTTCTACTACTGCATCGTCATTTGCAGACTCTGAAGCTGTCTGCAAAGCAGCAGGCTGTTCAGCAACTTCAGTTTCTTCTGAAGCCTCAGTCTCAGCAGTTACTTCTTCAGGTGTTTCGGTTTTATCTGTATCTTCATCAGTTGCCTTTACCTCAACATCATCGATATCGAAGTAATCCTTGTAGATCTCCATTGCCTTGTCAGTATTACCATCCTTGACAGCATCTACGAATTCATCATTATCCTCTTCAGAGAGAACAAACTCTCCAGCCTTAACGCTGGTGATAAAAGTTTCGAATTTAACATTTTCCGCCATTACGCTTACTGTACCAAACATCATTACAAGCACAGCTGCAAATACGAACATCAATCCAAATTTTTCAAATACGTTTTTTCTCATAAAAAATAATTCCTCATTTGCTCTTAAAATGAAACACCTAGAGCACTTACAATGGTAATATTAACATAATAATTGCCAAATGTTAAGAAATTATTACATATCTGATGTTTTTTGTAAGACTTTCACAACGTTTTTGTTAACATAATAGTTTTGAAATTGTGTAATTTTAATGGTATATTTAGTGAAAAAGAGACCAAAAGTGGGGATTATGCCCTATATTTAGTTTGGAAATGGAGAAAAAAATGCTTCCTGGTGTGTATTTTGCCACAAAGAAAAGTGGCCAGATCTATTACAGAGCCTCAATTACATATAAGAGCAGGCATATAAGCCTTGGAAGCTATACCGATGAAGAGACTGCATCCCTCGCTTATCAGAAAGCCGGTGAGATACTATCTTCTAAGGTAAGTGTATCCGATTATTCTGACAACACTCCGCTTCCCTTTGATAAGTGGGTAATTCTAATTAATTTTAGGGATAACGATGTGTATTTTTCAAATCCCATATATCTTAAGAAGAAAACCTTCAATTACTATATCTCCCCGGATTATATTCTTACCTTTGATGCCGAGGACCTCTTCTACTATGCAAGCCACCGGATTCAGCTTCGCGGTGACAGATTGTTTGTGGCTGATTACGGAATGCAGGTGACTCTAAGGACCAGATACGGAATCAAGCCCTTTGCGGTCGAAGGACGTGACTATAAATTTGCCAATGGTGACAGGCATGATTACAGGTATGAAAATATTATTATTTTGAGCAGATATACAGGTGTATTTCCTGTGTGGAAAAATAATGAGCTGTTCTACAAGGTTCAGATACATGTACGGTCAACCTATTCAGTAGGTACCTATGCAGATGAGAACACTGCTGCCATTGCATACAACAAGGCAGTGGATATCCTCACAGGACTTGGCATAAAAAGAAATTACGGGCAGAACTTTGTAGAAGATCTGCCCGCAAAAGAATATGCCGATATTTATTTTAATCTTGACCTGTCAGACTTTAATGACCGGATGAAATCACGCTTTTCCTAGCATTCTGTCTATTGTCTCCTCAGACCTGACAAAGAATATGATTTCATCAAGAGCACATTCAACATAATGACTGCCTCTAGGCAGCTCATATATAAGATACTCATCAACAGACTTCATTCTCACGCAGAGCATATCCTCAGGAAGGTACACATATCTTCCCTTTGCATTCTGCGTATAGACGGGCGCAAGCATAATATCATCGCCCATCATAAGCTGATCCTCCACGCTTCTGGCTCTCTCGTCGTCTTCATAGGCAAAAGCAAGGGGAATATACATCATCCTGCCTTCCTCATTCGAACTCCTTAACAGTTCATACATATAAGGAATCATTGCCTTGCGGATAGTTATGAAGTTCCTGAACGTAGAAATACTGTTGAATCTATATAATTCCTGCTCTCTTGTTCCCATGCACGAATGGTTCCTGAACAGCGGAACAAACACGCCCAGAGCTATCCATCTTAGCACAAGGTCCTCTGTCGTATTCTGTCCAAATCCACCGATATCTGCGCCTGTAAAGAGGTATCCACACATATTAAGCGACGGAAGCATCTGCAGGTTGAGAAGTATATGTGACCACCATGAACTGTTGTCGCCCATCCAGATTCCACCGTATCTGTGTGCACCAATGCTGCTGGCTCTCGAGAAGAACAGGAACTCCCTATCGGGATACATCTCCTTGATTGCCTCTCCTGCCGCGCGAGTCATATTCATACCAAAGAGATTGTGTACCTTGTCATGTCTCACAGGCTTCCCGTCAACATTATGGAAGAAATCTTCATAGTACTGCTTGTTTCCATTCAGCGTTGCATACATTCCTGTAAGCTCAAAAAATTCCTCAAGGCCTATGTTGGTCTTGCTAAGCTCAATGGTTCTTTCAATTACCTGCTTGAGGCGGTTCTCTGAGTAAAAAATAGCCGGCTCATTCATATCATTCCAGAAACCTTCAATACCTTTTTCAATCAGGAACTTATATTTTTTACCAAACCAGTCGCGGACCTTGGGCTGTAAAAAATCAGGAAAGCAGCTCTTTCCAGGCCACACTGCCCCGACGAATGGTTTCCCGTCTTTATCTGTACAGAAATACCCCTTCTGCACACCCTCTTCGTAGACATCATAACCGTCTTCTACCTTAACGGCAGCATCGATTATGGGGATGAGTCTTATTCCCTGTGCCTTCAGGTCATCCGAAAGTTTCTCAAGGTCAGGGAATGCTTCCTCATTAAGGGTAAAGTCCTTATACCTCTCCATGTAATCAATATCGAGATATATCATGTCAAGCGGTATGCCGGCATCCTTATATTTTTTTACTACCTCAAGTATATCTGCCTCGTTCTTATATCCCCAGCGGCTCTGACCATAGCCAAGTCCCCACATAGGAGGAAGGTAAGACTTGCCGATGAGATGTCTGAAGTCAGACACGATATTTATGAGCTTATCGGTATCAATAATATATATATCAATATTTTTATCAGAAACAGAAATCTTAAGCTCTGTGCTGTCTGTATATCCAAGGTCATATGTTACCTTACCGGGGTAATCAAAAAACACACCAAATCTGATGGCCCTGTCTGGGTCGTCTATGATGATAAAATTGTGGGCTCCATAAAGAGATTTCCGGCTCTCATCATGGTCAGGGTCATCCGTACAGTCAGTACCATAAATCCAGCCCTTCTTATTTATTCCCCTGACCTGCTCGCCAAGACCATACACAGCTGTTTTTTCCGTTACGTCCTCGTATCTGAAGAAAAGGCCGTCTTCCGTTTCATCAAGTTCAAAATATTTAAGGGATGAAACATCCTTTGCAGGCAGCTGTTCTACCACAGCCTCAGTATTAAATGGTATTCCAATTCGAATTTTTGTTATGCTCAATTTTTCCACCAATTCTATATAATTTTTTTCTAGATTCTATCTGTACTTGTAGTCGACAAAGCTTATATTGAGGTCAACAGGGCCATCTATTCCGTCAACTACACCATCTGCAGAATACTGCCAGATCATGTACTGGTAAGGATATTCTGACTTTTTCAGTTTCTTTTCGCTCTTCACCTTGGGAGCATCAATAAGCCAGACATCGTAATCCTTCAGGACCGACATATCAAGCTTTGTCGCAAGCTGATGTTTGCTTGCACATATCATCGGCTTATAGCCGTAGCTTCTGACCGTATCACAGAAGGTTTTTGCAATGGCTGTAAGCTCATCTGCAGACAGCGCATCTGTTCTTGCCGCATCACTCACTATGGCTTCAGAGTAGAACACAATTGGATAAGTAAGTGAATAGGGCGTTGCAGCCACAACTGCATAATTGGCCTCTTCAACCGCCTCGTCAGCGTTAATTGCCTGGGAGTAAAAATATATCCCCACATCAATGCCGTTCTTTATTGCAGCAGCCATATTATCGGAAAAAGTCTCATCAATTACAACCTTACCACTGTTGTATCCCCTGACTCCCATACGAATCATAGCAAACTCTACGCCTGAATCCGCCACCTTCTCCCAGTCGATACTGCCCTGGTATTTCGAGATATCTATTCCATAGGTTGACACCTTTCTATTACCACTGTAGTACTGAAGCTGATTGCCCTCCTGCCTGAAGGCGCCTGCATCATATTTGTTCAGTGGTATGCTGTCAAATATCTCAACCATCTCAGGTTCACCGCTGTCAGAGGCATCAAATTCCGTGCGGCCATCTTCGCTCTCATCAACCACTGTCCCGACATCATTTTTCCCAGGTGACTCATTTTCTTTCTTACTTGATGAGGACTTTTTGGAAGAGGATTTCTTTCGCGACGACGATGAGTCATCATAGTACTGCACGCCCTCTTCAGACTCCGTCTGATCCTCCGGCTTATCATACATATGCCAGAAATCCAGTTCATCGCTGGTGCGCTTCTCCTCACTCATCTTGAAGTCGTCTTTTTCATCATCTTTATCCTTATTCTGGGATGAGTTCTGATTTGCATTCTGATAAAGTTCACTCTTTTTCTCTTTTTTTAGTTTGTCATTATTGGCAAGCAGAACTATAGCGGCCACGAGAGTGACCGCTATGAGGGCAAAAATACAACCCATTATGATTCTTGATAGACTGTTAGTCCCCTTGCCATAGAAATCATCATCAAATCTCATATAAACTTAACTGATAATCGCTTTCTTAGGACATTTCTCAACACAGGTTCCACACTGGGTACACTTATCATAATCAATATGTGCAAGTGTGTCAGTGATTGTAATAGCCTCGGAAGGACAGTTCTTCTTACAGAGCTGACAACCTATACATCCAACAGAGCAGGCCTTCATTACAACAGGACCCTTATCCTTTGATGAGCAGGCAACCCTTACCTTGGAAGCATACGGAACAATCTCAATAATCTGTCTGGGACATGCCCCTACACACTTTCCACAGGCCTTACACTTATCTTCGTCAACAACTGCCTTTCCGTTGACAATATGAATCGCATCAAACTGGCAGGCCTGAACGCAGTCGCCGCCGCCCATACATCCGTATGCACAGCTCTTGGGTCCGCCTGCAGGCATGAATTTCTGCATTACACACGAGGTATTACCAGAGAATTCGTAGTTAGAACCTGCCTTGTCGCAGTCGCCGTTACACTTTACGAATGCTGTCATCTTAACAGACTCACCGGCCTCTTCACCCATTATCTGGGCAACCTTCTGAGCAACAGGGTCTCCACCTACGGGACAGCCACCTACAGGAGCCTCGCCCTTTACTATCGCAGCTGCAAGACCTGAACATCCCGCAAAGCCACAGCCACCACAGTTGTTTCCCGGAAGCACACCAAGAATGGCTTCCTCTCGCTCATCAACTTCAACTTTAAATTTTTCACCAGCAACTCCGAGGAATATGCCGATCAGAAGACCGACAATGGCGACACAAAGAGTTGCGATTACAATTCCCATTACCATTTTCTTTCGTCTCCTTTATCCCTATATGAGTCCTGAAAAGCCACAGAATGCTATCGCCATAAGTCCTGCAGTAATGAGGACGATGGGCATTCCCTGGAAAGCCTTAGGCACATCATTGTATTCCATTTTCTCTCTGAGTCCCGCAAGGATTATGATTGAAATCGTAAATCCAAGGGCGGTGGCAAATCCATTGATAACAGACTCTAAAATGCTGTAACTCTTTGACACATTTGTAAGCGCAACACCAAGAACTGCACAGTTAGTTGTGATAAGAGGAAGATATACGCCAAGTGCCTCATAAAGGGGAGGCATTGCCTTCTTTAGGAACATCTCAACAAACTGAACAAGCGCTGCAATAACAAGAATAAATACAATCGTCTGAAGATATGTGATATCAAGAGGCGTAAGTATGAACTTGTAAATAAGTGCCGCAACTGCTGATGCAAGTGTAATGACAAAAATTACAGCGGCTCCCATGCCAGATGCAGTCTCAACCTTCTTGGATACTCCAAGGAAGGGACACAGACCAAGGAACTGGCTGAGGACAACGTTATTAACAAGCGCAGAGCCAATTGCAATAATAAGAAGCTGTGATAAAGTACTCATTATGCCTCTCCTCCCTTCTCGTCTGAAGTATTGACCTTCTCAGTGTTATCATAAAACTTTGCGCCACATCCGCTTCCGCAGGTCGAGCAGTCCTTAGTACAGGACGCGGGATCCTTGTATTCCTCGCCCTTAGCAGCTGCCCTTACAGCCGCTCTGTCCTTAAGCTTGTTCATAACTGCTACAAGACAGGCCAGTACGAAGAAGGCTCCAGGAGCCATAATGAAGATAGATGCAGGCTCGTAGAAGGATGGCATCACGGTAACACCGAACAGTGTTCCAGCACCGATGAGCTCTCTCACGAGACCAATGCAGGTAAGACCAAAGGTAAATCCAAGTCCCATTCCAATTCCATCAAATGCTGACGAAACGACACCATTTTTGTAAGCCCAGCTCTCAGCTCTGCCGAGGATGATGCAGTTAACAACTATAAGAGGAATATAAATTCCAAGTGCCGCATAGAGGCTTGGCAGATAACCCTGCATAAGCATCTGGACGATAGTTACAAATGAAGCAATGATTACGATAAACGCAGGAATCCTCACCTTATCCGGGATAATATTTCTCAGAAGTGAAATAACCATATTGGAAAGGATAAGAACTACCGTTGTCGAAAGTCCCATTCCAATAGCATTGATACCTGATGTGGTAACGGCCATTGTTGGACACATACCCAGCATAAGCACAAATGTCGGGTTCTCTTTAATAAGACCGTTATACAGTCTTTCAGATGCACTTCCCATTACTTAGTCACCTCCCTGAAATATACAAGTGCCGCATTGACACCATTTGTCATCGCGTTAGAAGTGATTGTCGCACCCGAAAGGGCATCAATCTCATTATCTGCTGTTGCCCCAGTCTTTGAGTAAGCAAACATATCAACCTTTTTGTCAGCATACTGTGCCTTGAATTCAGGTGTGTTGGCTCTCATACCAAGACCTGCAGTCTCAGCTATCTCGAGAATCTCAACACCCTTCACTGTTCCATCAGATGAAACACCGACAGAAATCTTGATATCTCCGCCATATCCTTCGTGAGTTGTCACGCCGAAAACATAACCCAGTAGTTCGCCGCTGCCATCCACTGCCTTGACAACCTCCGTGATATCCTGCTGAGAAAGTCCTGTTCCCTCAAGTACAGCCTTCTCACCTGCAAGTTCCACACCTGCATCCTCAAAGGAAGATGCCTCAGTAAATACCGCAGCATAAGCTGCCTGCTTTGTCTTCTCCTGCTGCTCCGCTATAGGTCCCTTTGTAACCTGATATACAGTTCCAAGAAGGAATCCTGAAACAAGCGTGATTACAGTGAGAATGATTGTATTCTTTACTATTGAATTCATGACTTCTCACCTCCCTTTCCGAAAGGCTTCGGCATTGTATATCTCTCAATGAGAGGAACAAGGATATTTCCAATGATGATTGCATATGAAACACCCTCTGCTGATGCGCCGAATATTCTGAAGATACCTGTGAGAATTCCAAGTAAAATACCGTATACTATTCTGCCGGTTCTTGTAATAGGACAGGTTACGTAGTCGGTTGCCATAAAGAAAGCTCCAAGCATAAGTCCACCACCAGAAAGCTGAGCTGTAAGGTAGTATGGATTGAGACCATGTCCGCCAAAAAGAATTACAAAAATCGAAAAACTGATAATATAGCTTGCAGGAATCTTAAGATCAATTATTCCTGTAAGCAGAAGCACTATCGCACCAAGGACGATTGCAATTACAGAAGTCTCACCAATCGTTCCTGGAATCTTACCGATAACCATATTGAAGGTATCTACTGCCTCGCCTGCCTTGAGCTGAGCAAGAGGGGTGGCCGTTGCAACACCATCATAGGTGAACGCTGTCATTCTTGATGTAAAAGATATAAGAAGGAAACATCTTGCTCCAAGGGCAGGGTTCATGAAATTCTGTCCAAGACCACCAAACACCATCTTTACAACAAGGATTGCAAATACTCCTCCGACAACTGCAATCCACCAGGGAGCAGACACGGGGAGGTTCATTCCCAGAAGAAGTCCTGTTACTACTGCTGAACAGTCCCTGATAGTAAGGTCCTTCTTCATTATCTTCTCATAGGCTGCCTCTGTTGCAACACAGGTTACAACTGTAAGCACCAGAAGAAACAGTGCATAGAAACCAAAATTGTATACTCCAAAAACACATGACGGGAGCAGTGCAAGTGCTACGGTTCCCATTATTTTAGCCGTAGTAACTTCACTTCTCACATGAGGATTAGAGGATACATTAAGTCTTAAATCTTCCATTTTTCCTCCCTCCTACTTCTTTCTCTTGCCAAGCTGAATCTTTCTCATGGTCTTGATCTCCTGAGTCAGCTGACGCTTTGCCGGACAGACATATGCACAGCTTCCACACTCCATGCACTCAAGTCCGTTGTACTTAAGGAACATCTCCTCATTGCCGTGCTCTGCATAATCTGCAAGTCTTGACGGAATGAGTCTTGAAGGACACGCCTCCACACATAATCCACAGCTGATACATGCTGTTGTAGGACACTTGGAAACAGTGTCCTCCGTGCGGCACAATATCGCTGAGCTGGTCTTCGTGATAGGCACATTAAGATCAAACATAGCAAATCCCATCATGGGACCGCCACTTATGATTTTCTCAGGAGTGCTCTTAAATCCACCAGCTGCCTCAATAAGCTCAGAACAGTTCGTTCCCACCGGCACCCTGAAATTAATCGGATTATTGATTGCCTCACCTGTAACTGTGACAATTCTCTTCATAAGCGGTCTGTTTTCGCAGACTGCCCTGTATATCGATACTATGGTATCGACATTATCAACGATACATCCTGCATCTGCCGGAAGCATCGCGGAATGAATTGCACGCTTTGTAACAGCATAAATCAGCTGACGCTCTGAACCCTGTGGATACTTGGTTACAAGCTCACGGACTTCAATCCTCGGCTCGTCCTTTGTCTTCTCCTTAAGAAGAGCTATGCAGTCCGGCTTGTTATCCTCGATGGCGAGAATACCAACGGCATTGGGGAACAGCGACAGCTCTACCTTAAGACCGCCAATAAGCCTTTCAGGCTCCTCCAGCATCCTACGGTAGTCAGAGGTAAGATATGGCTCACACTCTGCACAGTTTGCAATAATATATTCAATCTTGTCAGGCTCCTTGGGAGAGAGCTTCACGTGAGTAGGGAAACCAGCGCCTCCCATACCAACAACTCCTGCTTTCTTAATAAGCCCGATTACTTCTTCCTTGGAAAGCTCTTCAAGTGGCTTTACCGGTTCATACTCTACTTCCTCAAAAAGCCCGTCATTATCAATGACAATGGACTCAACCATGTCTCCTACAGGAACGCGTCTCTTTTCAATAGTCTTAACAGTTCCTGAACATGAGGCATAAATATTTGCCGAAACAAATCCACCGGCCTCAGCAATGAGCTGACCTACTAAAACCCTGTCGCCCTTCGCAACAACAGGTTTTGCAGGTGCACCTATGTGCTGGCTGAGCGGATAGACCATATCGCCCTTTGGTGTAAAGTCCTGTATCGGCTTGTCCTTTGACAGTTCTTTTCCATCATATGGGTGTACTCCGCCATTAAACGTATACTTCGCCATATACCCTTCCTTCTTTCTCCTTATTTATTCGTCCGAACATCTCGGACTACTTCTCTTAATTATACATAAATATTCGTCAAAAAACTATTTTTTTAACAAATTTTATTGTATACTTTTCCCTATGAAAACTATACGAAATTCAATGTCAATTGACACTACAATTTATCCCTACGAAAAGCTCGGAGAGCTTGAAGAATTACTATTTCTCGATATTGAGACTACTGGATTTGTTGCAAGGAGCAGCAATCTCTATCTCATCGGATGTGCATACTACTCCGAAGGTAAATTTCATTCAGTACAGTGGTTTGCCGAGAATTACCAGGAAGAAGAGCTTCTGCTCTATCATTTCTTCAATTTTGCTTCCGGGTTCAAAAAATTAGTCCACTACAATGGAAATCACTTTGACATTCCATATCTTGAAGCCAAGTGTGTAATGTATGACATGTCCTTTGATTTCAGGGCGCTTGAAGGAATCGATCTGTATAAGCGTATTCTGCCCTACAAGAGTTTTCTCAAGCTTAGTTCCCTTAAGCAGAAAGCCATCGAGGACCTTATGGGCCTTGACAGGGACGATGTCTATGATGGTGGTCAGCTCATTGCAGTTTACGAAGAGTACACCTCTTCCCCCAGTGAATTCAACCTCCAGCTCCTTCTCAATCACAATTATGAGGATCTGCGCGGAATGGTCAGGATTATTCCTGTACTTGCATTCTCTGATATGTTCAATGAGCCAATCCGTGTTACAAGGGCAGGTCGCAATCCCTATCGCGACATGGAAGGAAACAGCTGCAGCGAGGTTATAATGGAAATTGACCTGCCATCACCACTTCCATTTCCCGTCTCCTTCGGGTGGTCAGACTGTTATTTTACAGGCGAAGAAAAAAAGGGCAAATTAAGGCTTGCAATCAAAGAAGGCGAGCTTCGTTTCTTCTACAACAACTACAGAGATTATTACTACATCCCAGCAGAAGACGTTGCAATTCACAAGAGTGTTGCCACCTACGTAGACAGTGGTCACCGGGAGCCCGCCAAGGCCTCGAACTGCTACACAAAGAAGGCTGGTCAGTTCCTACCCCAGTGGGACCCTATCTTTGAGCCAATATTCCGTGTGGCCTACAACGACAAGACGATGTATTTTGAGCTCACCGATGACATAAAGAAGGATTCAGGCGCCTTTACAAAATACGCAGCCCATGTCCTTCAGGTCATGGCCCATCCGTACTAATATTGATAAGCAAATATATTTTCTGCAGAAAATGAGATGAAGAAACGACGCAAGGATACCCCAAGTAACCTTGCGTCGTTAAACGTCATAGCATTTTTAATTCTGTTAATTTACCTTCTCATAGAAGAATGAATTTCTTCTTCCATATCCCATTGTCTTATAGTCCATAATCTGCTCTGTAGAACCTATGAACAGAAGTCCGCCCTTCTTGATTGAACCTGAGAACTTCCTGAATACTTCATCCTTGGCTTCTTCAGTGAAATAGATGAGTACATTCCTGCAGACAATCAAGTCGCAGTTTGTCGGATAGGAATCCTTAAGTAGATTCGCCTGCTTGAATTCCACTCTCGACTTGATCTCATCAGAAATCTGATAAGAAGGACCAACCTTAGTAAAATATTTCTTCTTAAGATCTTCTGGAACTCCCGCCAGCGACTTCTCATGATAAAGACCAACCTGAGCCTTTGCCAGCACCTGCTTATCAATATCAGTTGCATATATCTTAATCTGATTAAGCGGAATGTGTCTTGAAAGCGCCATTACAAGCGAATAGGGCTCATCTCCTGTCGAGCAGGCTGCAGACCATATCTTAAGGTTCTTGCCAAACTTTTTAATGAGTTCAGGGAAGAACTCCTTGTCGAGAAGATCCCACTGGTCTGGGTTTCTGTAGAATTCAGAAACATTGATTGTAAGATAGTTTACAAACTCATCAAAAAGTGCTGTATCTGATTTGATAGCGTCAACATAAGGCTCATACCCGGCAAAACCATTCTTGGCAATCAGGGTATCAATCCTCCTCTTCATCTGCTTTTCTTTGTACGCATTCAGATCAATCTTGGTCAATGTAAATACTGCCTTTTTAAAGGTTTCATAATCGTACACAATAAATTCCCCCACAATAATCATTGATAAAAAAGACCCGACAAAACTATGCCGGGTCTCCAAAGTCATAAATAAACAGATTACTCAGCGTCTGCCTCTTCTGCTGCTACAGCCTCAATATCAACTGAAGCTACATCCTCATCTGCCTCTTCTTCCTTCTTCTCAGGAGCAAGAGTCTGCTTGATTGAAAGGCTGATCTTCTTGTCTGCCTCGTTGAAGTCTACAACCTTAGCTGTAACTTCCTGGCCTACTGAAAGAACATCGCTGGGCTTCTCAATGTGCTCTCTTGCGATCTGAGATACATGAAGAAGTGCATCGATTCCTGCCTCAAGTTCGATGAATGCACCAAAATCTGTCATACGAGCAACACGTCCTGTTACTACGTTGCCAACTGCATACTTAACAGCTGCATCAATCCAAGGATTCTGATCAGCAAACTTAAGTGAAAGTGCAACCTTTGTTCCAGAGATATCCTTGATAAGAACCTGAAGTTCCTGACCAATCTTGAATACTTTCTTAGGATTCTCAACGCGTCCCCAGCTCATCTCTGAGATGTGAAGAAGACCATCAACTCCGCCAAGATCAACGAATGCACCGAAGTCTGTAACGTTCTTAACAACACCAAGAACAACATCGCCGGGCTTAATGCGCTCGAAGAGCTCCTTCTGAAGCTCAGCCTTCTTCTCAACAAGAAGAACCTTACGATCACCGATTACGCGGCGTCTCTTGGGATTGAACTCTGTAATGATAAACTCAATATCCTGACCAAAGTACTTGTTAAGATCCTTCTCATATGAATCAGATACAAGTGATGCAGGAATGAATACTCTTGCCTCTTCAATAGTAACTGAAAGGCCACCCTCAAGAACCTTAGTAACCTTAGCAGTAAGAACCTCACGGTTATTGAAAGCTTCCTCAAGTCTCTTGTTGCCCTTGTCAGCAGCAAGTCTCTTGTATGTAAGGAGAACCTGACCCTCGCCATCGTTTACCTTTAAAACCTTAGCTTCCATCTTGTCGCCCTCAGCAACTACTGTTCTAAGGTCAACACTGTTGTCGTTTGTATACTCACTCTTGGTGATGATACCGTCTGACTTGCAGCCAATGTTGAGAATAATCTCATCAGGCTTTACAGAAATAACTGTACCTTCTACTACCTCTCCTGTGTGTATAGTTTTAAACGAATCATCCAACATCTGTTCAAAAGTTAATTCTGACATAATTTTGAACCTCCTCTATTATTTTATTTGGGGTGGATGCCCCCGCAGTAATACCTACACAAGGAACGGATTTAGGCAATTCTAAATTCAAATCGTCAAGTGTCTGTATGAAGTGAGTGTTTTCACACTCCTCACAGCAGATTTCGTACAGTTTTCTACTATTAGAGGAATGCTGTCCGCCAATAACCACCATGGCCTCGACTTCCTTGGCAATCTCCCTCGCTTCCTTCTGTCGCTCTTCTGTGGCGCTGCAAATCGTATTCACAGCAATTAAACTATACTCTCTTTTTGACAATATTTCAACTATATCTTGAAATTTCTTGCTATTAAAAGTGGTCTGAGAGACTACGCAGACCTCTTTTTCTGGCCCGTCTGGCAAAAATTCAAGAGCTTCCTCCTTCGAGCCGATAATAACCGCCTTTCCTTCGCACCACCCCTCGATGCCTTCAACCTCTGGATGGCCTGAATTACCCACGATTACGATCTGTTTTCCTGCCCTGCTCTCCTTCTCCACAATCCTGTGGATTTTAAGGACAAAGGGACAGGTTGCATCCACCATCTTAAGTCCCGCCTTTTCTATGATGTCATAGATAGACTTGGGCACCCCATGGGACCGGATGATGACAGTGCCTTCTTTAAGTGCCTTAAGTTCCTCCTCGGAATTAATGACAGAAACGCCCTTTTCCTCAAGGTCACGAACCACCTCATCGTTATGGATGATAGGACCGTACGTATATATTTTTTCCCCTGATTCAATTTGTGAATATACCTTGTCGACCGCCCGCTTCACACCAAAGCAGAAGCCCGCGGTCTTGGCGAGTTTTACCTGCATAAAGCCAAAATTGCCTCCGTCACTTCTTCTATTGTCATGTTTGAAGAATCAATAAGCGTAGCCTCAGGAACCTGAACAAGCGGGGAATTCTCCCTGGTCATGTCTCGGTGGTCCCTCTCGATGATATCGCGCTCTATCTCATCCAGGTCGCACTCCTCGCCCTTTGCAACCATCTCGTCATAGCGGCGCTTTGCACGGCACGTAGAAGACGCAGTCAGGTACACCTTCACATCAGCATCAGGGAGGACCTTGGAAGCGATGTCGCGTCCGTCCATGACAACGTCCTCCTTAGCAGCCAGTTCCTGCTGAAGTTTCACAAGCTTAACCCTGACATCACCATTCTGTGAACTTACTGAAGCCATGTCTGACACCTGCGGCGTCCTGATAAGACCATTGACATTCTCTCCATTGAGCAGCACAACCTGCTCACCATTCTCATATTTAATGCTGATATCGGCGCCCTGGCAGACCTCGCTTATCCTGTCTGTATCCTCCCTTGTGACTCCCTGTCTTACAAGGTAGAGGGCCATTGCCCTGTACATCGCACCTGTATCGACATAGATATATCCCTTCTTGGCTGCGACCTTCTTTGCTATTGTAGATTTGCCTGCGCCCGCAGGTCCATCAATTGCAATATTGTAACTCATAATACCTCCACATTTTTTATCTGTATGTTGAAAAAATATAAATTCCAGCGTTCAGCGCCATCATATAGACTCAGCGGCACTCGTTCCGGCAAGGCAGCCCGTGCTCCAGGCTATCTGCAGATTAAAACCACCTGTCTTTGCGTCGACATCTATCATTTCACCAGCGAAATAGAGTCCGTTCACGAGCTTTGATTCCATAGTCGATGGATTTATGCCCTTAACAGCCACTCCTCCGCGGGTGATAATGGCCTCATTATAATCCCTAAGGCCTGTAATGGTACAGGGAAATGCCTTAAGAAGCCTTACGAAATTCTGGCGTTCCTCTTTGGATATGTCATGTACCTTCTTCTTCGGATCAAGTCCCGAAAGCTCAATCACAACCGGAATAAGCTTTGAAGGAAGCAGTCCTGCAACCGCATTCTCAAAATTCTTATTTATGTTCTCATCAAAATCCCGCAGAAGCCGCCTGTCCAGAGTATCAAAATCAAGGGCACTCTTTAAGTCTATCACCATTGACAGGGGCTCTTTGATTACCTTGTCACCCACAGCTGCTGACGCTGACAAAATAAGGGGCCCGCTCACCCCGAAATGGGTAAAGAGCATTTCGCCAAAATCAGAATAGAGTTTTTTACTGCCACTGAAAATAGTAACAGTCACATTTTTCAGAGACAGCCCCTGAAGCTTCCTCACATATTCCTCTTTGCACACAAAGGGAACCAGTGAAGGCCTTGTCTCAGTTATAGCATGTCCCATATCCAAAGCCCATCTGAGACCATCTCCCGTCGAACCAGTTGAAACATACGAAAGCCCGCCAGTTGCAAGAATTACCTTCTGGCAGGATACACTGCAGGATTTACGGTTAAGCTTATATTTCAGACCACTGACGCTGCCGCCATCATCTGACAGAATAATTTCTTCCACGTCAGCGCCAAGAATGACCTCAACCCCATTTTTTCTAAGAGCCTCAGACAGTGCCTTAATTACATCCGACGAGTGGTCAGACACTGGGAACACCCTTCCGCCACGCTCTATTTTAAGGGCAGTTCCCTGCTTCTCAAAAAAGTTCATGACACACTGGTTATCAAATCCATATATTGAACTGTACAAAAATTTAGGATTATGACAGATGTTCAAAAATAAGTCCTCTGTGTCACAGGCATTGGTGACATTACATCTGCCCTTTCCTGTAATGAACAGTTTCTTCCCAAGCTTCTCATTGTGCTCGAGAAGCAGAACCGCCCCCTGCTTATTTTTTCCATCATCCTTCAACCGTTCGGCCGCCTTTATCGCCGCCATCATTCCAGCGGCGCCGCCTCCGACAACAATTATCTCAGCCATCGTTACCTCTAATTCTGTCATCATCAAGAAAATCTATCTCGTCCTGTCCATACACCTGAAAATCCGACCAGGCATCCTCAATAATCTTCAGATTCCTAGAGACATCATCCTGCTTTTTAATGCACAGTGAAACGACAAGGGCGTTGATAAGGCTCAAGGGCGCAACAAGTGAATCCACAATAGAAACACTGTCACTTCTTGCAAAAAGATTGCAGGAAGAATACAGATTCATGGGCGAGTGCGCCGAGTCTGTTATCGAAATAACGCAGGCATTACGGTTGTTCGCAAATTCCATGGCCTTAAGCGTCCTCATGGAATACCTGGGAAATCCAATTCCAACCAGCACGTCGTCACTTCCAATGGAAATCATCTGCTCAAATATCTCGCTCACCGAAGTGGTCTGAATTAATCTTGCATTCCCAAACATCATATTGAGATAAAATGCAAGAAACGACGCCAGCGGGGCATCCTGCCTGATACCGATTATATAGATATTCCTTGCATTTGCAATCAGCTCACAGGTGGCATCAAAGGCCTCAGGATTAAGCAGACTCAGAGTATCTGCTATTCTTTCAATATCAGATTTCAGTACTGCATCAATAATCTCCGACTGGCTTCTCTGTCCATACGTCAGGCCGACAGTCTGCATATTATCAAGCCTTGACCTGATGACCTCCCTGAGCGCTTTCTGCAGCTCAGGATAACCACCATAGCCAAGGCTTCCTGCGAACCGGACAACGGTAGACTCAGACACCGAAACTGCATGCCCCAGCTTTGCAGCAGTCATATACGAAGCCTGTTCAGGATTGTCCTTAATATAGTCAGCTATTCTTTTTTGCCCTTTGCTCATGGATGCATACAATTCATCCATCTTCGCAAATAATTCAGTCTGCATTTATCCTCCGAAAAAATCAGGCCTTCTTAAGTGCCTCATAAATGTTCTTAAGGCTCTCCCTTGTCTCATCCTCCGTGAGATCAAAGTCACCGTTTAACACCATGCACGCAAGTCCATGTACGTAGGTCCAGAAATTAGAGAATATTGCGCCTGCCTTCTGAGCCGGAACACCATCAACCTTCCTGAGCTCCTTAAGGACAAACATCTTGTCCCCGCCGTTAATGAACTCGTAGGTGCTGACCTCCTTCTTGTAGTGGCTCACGAAAAGAATCGTGAAGAGCTTCTCCTGCTCCCTGGCGAAATTAATGTATGTAATTCCAAGGTCCACAAAGGGTACCGGCGAATCCTTGGGTGCATTATCATAGTATTCTGAAAATACCTCGCCTGCCATATGGATGACATCCTTAACAAGATCCTCCATATTCTCATACGCCCTGAAAATTGGCTGTGTCGAGCATCCTGCCTTGGCAGCAACTCTTCTGGCAGTTACAGCCTCAAGACCTTCCTCTGAAGCAAGAGCAAGTGCGCTCTCTGAAATCATCTCTTTTGTAATTGTCTGTTTTCTTGCCATGTCTACTCCTTTACACAAGCCTTAAGTGTATCAAAAATATCTGGATAAAGCATTTTCATATGAAACGGCTTCATATCCTCAGTAACAAAACAATGTGAACTCCCACCTGTGGTCCTTACTTCCCCGGTCTCCTTATCCCTGACCTCATACTTAAACTCACATTTAACACCGTTGAACCTGACGCACTTCAGAAAAATCTGAAAAGTATCACCAAAGGTAAAAGCCTTCTTATACTGAACATCAACGCTAAGAACCGGAATCAGAATCCCTGTCTCCTCAAGGCGGTCATAGGGAAGTCCTATACTCTCAAGAAAATAAAGCCTTGCCTCCTCAAACCATCTAACATAGTTCGAATGATGCACAATTTTCATCCTGTCGGTCTCATAATACTGGACAGGTCTCTCATAAGGTCCAAACACTATGTCACACATCCTCTTCGCTTTGTTATTTTAAACTGTTTATGTTAACTACTTTGTTTAAAATAACATACGTTCTCATTAATGTCAATATATAAAAACAAGGCTCTCCCAAGTGACGGAAAGTCAACTGGGAAAGCCTTGAAAAAATCATTTTAAATTAAAGGTCAGATTATACAGGGTATGCTCCGTTAGCCTTGTCAGCCTTAGTTGCATCAACACCTGTCTGCTGAGCCTCACGGTACTTGAAGTACTCAGTAGCAACCTGAGGGAACAGAGCGTATGAAAGAACGTCCTCTTCCTGCTGCTTGTACTGCTTCATCTCAGCCTCAATGCTCTCAAGCTCAGGCTCTGTATGACCTGTTGCCTCAGCTGAACGTGCTGTTGAACGAGGCTCGCCAGGGATAACCTTGTCGATTACTTCCTGGTTCATAGGCTTAACAGTCTGTCCGTAGTTTCCACGAAGGAGATCCTTGAACTCGCCTGTAGCCATCTTGTATCTCTCGCCCATAAGAACGTTGAAGATAGCCTGTGTACCAA
>DCHL01000126.1:0-8649 GCA_002317595.1 Lachnospiraceae bacterium UBA1753
TCTCAAACTCATAGGCATTCTCATCAAGCACCATCTGATTCTTTATACTCTCAATGAGAAGTTCTCTGGTCTGTGCAGGAACCCTGATATGCTGCTCCCTGACCTGCTCCTCGAGCTCTTCAAGAATATTCTCGGTGGCTTTCACTCCGATATCACCCATGATGAGCGTCTCTTCAAGCTCCTCATAGAAATCATCATCAATCTCAGCATAACCGTTGAGAAGGTTATCCATCCCGCCTGCCAGCTGGTCTCTTGTCTTTGATAGTCCTGCCTTTAATCTGTCAAAAAATCCCATTATCTATCACCTGCCAATTTTTCTATTTGAAGTCCCTGTCATTCTCCTATTTAATGTTCTTCTCATTTAAGGTTCTTCTCATTTAAGGTCCTTCTCATCGATAAGGTTGACTGATACCAGGGCGGATACACCCTTCTCCTGCATGGTGATTCCATACAGTCTGTCAGCCTTCTCCATCGTACCACGTCTGTGGGTGATAACGATGAACTGTGTTCCTCTTGTCAGCTTCTTTAGATATCCTGCAAAGCGGCCTACATTGCTCTCATCAAGAGCAGCCTCAATCTCATCCAGCAGACAGAAGGGCGAAGGCTTCATATTCTGAATTGCAAAGAGCAGTGCAATGGCAGCAAGTGCCTTCTCTCCACCTGAGAGCTGCATCATGTTCTGAAGCTTCTTTCCCGGTGGCTGCGCGATAATCCTGATTCCTGCCTCGAGGATATCCTCATCCTCCATAAGTTCCAGGGTACCCTTTCCACCGCCGAACAGTTCCTTGAATACCTTGTCAAACTGAACCGCAATCTCTGAGAACTTCTCGGTAAACTGAGTTCTCATACCCTCATCAAGCTCCTCGATTACCTTCTCAAGAGCTTCCTTGGCCGCAACAAGGTCATCATGCTGCGTACGCAGGAACTCATATCTCTCCATGACTTCACGGTACTGCTCAATCGCATTGACATTGACATCACCGAGACTCTTAATCTCAGCCTTGATGTCCTTAATCTGTGCCTTCATCTCCGGAAGGTCTGTGAGTTCGGGATCTCTCATCTCCCTGGCCTGAGACATGGTAATCTCATACTCAGTCCACATGTAATTATACTTACCGTTTGTAATCTCTTTAAGCCTTCCAATCTGACTGTTAAGCCTGAATACTTCCTTATCAAGATTACTCTTTCTATCTGAAAGTGCCTCACGCCTTGCAAAGTACTCCCTCTGCCGGTCTGTGAGCTCATCCTTCACGCCAAGCTTATCAGACAGCTTCTCCTTAGCCTGTTTTCCAGCATCATCACATGCCTTGATGGTCTCCTCAATGGCAGCAATCTCTTCCTGACGGTTTGATACTTCGTCTGTAGCACGGCCAAGTGATTCCTCAATCTGTGCCATCTCCTCCTCAAGCTTCTTCTTCTCGCCCTCGATACGCTCGACATTAACCTGCTCAAACTCCTGTTTCTGAATGAGCTCGGCCGCCTTGATATCAAGCTCAGAAAGACTTGAGAGAAGCTCCGCCTCACGCTTCTTCCTGTCCTCAAGAAGCTTTGTCTGCGTCTCTATCTTCTTCTGGCTGTCAGCCTCTGTCCTCTCAGAAGACTCCAGTTCCTTTGCAATCTGCTTCTTCTGTGACTCAATCTCAGCCGCCTGAAGGGCGATGTCAGACTCTTCTGTGTGAAGGGCCTTGTATCCCTGCTTAGCCTCTTCCTGACGAAGAACAGCCTGATTTAGGTTCATCTTTGCTGTGTTCTGCTCAATGAACTTGTTCTGCTCTTCCTCGTGAAGTGCACTGGCCTCTCCTCTGACAGCAGTCCTCTCGTCTCTCAGCTTATCAATCTCAGCATTGAGTTTATCAATATCTTCACGTGTCTTCTTCGCAAGCTTCTCAAGCTCCTCCATCTCCCGGCTTCTTCCGAGGAGATTAGAGTTGCTTCTGTAGGAACCACCTGAGATGGAACCACCAGGATTGAGTGCCTCTCCGCCGAGAGTGACAATCCTGAGCGTGAAGTTAAACTTGCGTGCAAGCGCAAGTGCGTTATCTACTGTATCAACAACGATGTAATTGTGAAGGAGATTGCTGGCTACAGTGCTGTATTTCCTGTCAACCTTCACAAGTGTATCTGCTAGACCGATAACTCCCTTACCATTCAGAGCATCAGGAGCATTGAATTCGCGCTCGCGAACGGATGTGAGTGGAAGGAAGGTTGCTCGTCCAAGCTTATTCTCCTTCAGGAACCTGATCATGTCCTTGGCAGTCTGCTCGTCCTCAGTTACGATATTCTGGATATTGCCTCCAAGGGCGGTCTCGATTGCCACCTCATATTTTTTCTCCGTGGTAAAAATATCCGCCACTACTCCGCAGACTCTCTTATCCTTCTTCTCCATTACACGGCGCACGGAGTTGCCATATCCCTCATAACGCTCAGCCATATTTCTGAGTGCTTCGAGCTTTGAGTTGGCCTCATGGAATTTTGTCTGGCAGGCAGCAAGCTCTGCCTCCTTTTCATGAATCTGATCAGAGAGCTGTCCAGCCTTTAACTCCTTCTCAGCAATCTTCTCGTCAAGAATCCTGATTTCCTCACAGACTGCCTTGAAGGCCTTCTCGTACTCAGCCTTCTGCTCAGCAATGGCGACCTCATCGCTCTTTGCCTGAAGGATCCTTGAATTCAGCTCTGCCTTCTTGATGTCAATCTGTTCCATCATGGCATCGCACTGACCCATTCTGGTATTGATGCCGGTTCTGGCACTGAGGGCATCAACTATGCTCTGCTGACCCTTGTCAATGGATGACTGCAGGTGTGAAATGCTGTCTGCGATGGCAGCCAGGCTCTCCTTGGCGTCATTCCTTCTCTCGACAGCCTCAGCGGTATCCTCATCTATCTCTTTCTTTGCCTTATTTACGGCCTTTAATTCCTTATTTTTCTCATCAATAGCAAGCTTAAGTGTGTTCTTGCGCTCCCTGAAATGCTCATCCGACTGCTGGGCAGACTGGATCTTAACCTTGAGGACGTCAATCTGACCAAGAAGCTTCTCCCTGGTTATCTCGGACTGCGAAATCTCGCCCCTGACCTTCTCGAGTTCTTCATCGAGGGCAGCAAGCTCCTCCTGAACGCGGTCAGAATCCTCCTTTGATTTCTCATAAGCCTCCAGGGTATCATTCAGATCCCCACTGGCAATTCCAACCTTATCCTCAGCAGAATCCAGCTGTCCCTGAAGCTGCTCAGTCTCGAGAAGGAATGCATTAATGTCCAGTTTCTGCAGTACTTCCCTCTTCTTGAGATAAACCTTCGCCTTCTCAGACTGCTTCTCCAGAGGTCCGACCTGCTTCTCAAGCTCGCCGAGGATGTCATTTACCCTGACAAGATTACCCTCTTCATCACTGAGCTTCTTTGTGGCCGCAGCCTTTCTGCGCTTGAACTTTACAATTCCTGCCGCCTCGTCAAAGAGCTCTCTTCTGTCCTCGGGCTTACCTGAAAGAATCCTGTCGATCTGGCCCTGTCCAATGATAGAGTATCCTTCTTTACCGATACCTGTGTCGTAGAACAGCTCATTGATATCCTTAAGCCTGCAGGGTGTTCCGTTAATGAGGTACTCACTCTCACCGGACCTGTATACTCGTCTTGCGACAGTGACCTCCTCGTAATCAATTCCCAGCTGATGGTCGGAATTGTCAAGGGTGATTGCAACAAAGGCACATCCCTGAGGCTTCCTGCTCTCAGTTCCGGAAAAAATAACGTCCTGCATGCTGGCTCCACGGAGCTGCTTTGCGCTCTGCTCACCGAGAACCCAGCGGACAGCATCCGCTACGTTTGACTTTCCAGAGCCGTTGGGGCCAACGATTCCTGTGATTCCATTGTGGAACTGAAAATCTATTTTATTGGCAAAAGATTTAAATCCGTGGATTTCAATACTTTTTAAATACATATCCCTATTTTCTATCCTTTTAATTTACAAAGATACCCGTACGCATCTATCCTTTTAATCTACAAAGATACTCATACGCAGCCTTCTGCTGAGCACTCTTTCTTGATGCGCCGGTTCCTCTTCCTACAGCCTTGCCGTCAATCACAAGTTCCTCGACATATGTCCTGTTGTTGGACGGACCCTCTTCACTGATATTCTCATAACAGATTGTACCGCCACGTTTCTGTATTTCTTCCTGGAGGATTGTCTTTGAATCCGTGAAAAGCACGCGGTGTTCCCAGCCGCTCAGCAGAAATCTGCTAATGTACTTCTCGGCATTCTCAAATCCACCGTCAACGTATATCGCACCGGCAACAGCTTCAAACACATCACACAGGATGCTGTCGCGGTCTCGTCCGCCGCAGGCTTCCTCACCCTTTCCGAAGAGTATGTACTTAGGAAGACCAAACTCCCTTGCACAGCCCGCAAGCGTAGGCTCGCATACCAGCGCCGCCCTGGTCCTCGTCATCTCACCCTCTTTTTTCTCAGGGTAATTCTCAAACAGGAACCGACTTACGGCAAGCTCAAGCACTGCGTCTCCCAAAAACTCCAGACGCTCATAGTCACCTATGTTATTTATTAACTTTTCATTGGCATAGGAGGAGTGCGTAAGCGCCCTTTCAAGGAGCTTCCTGTCAGAAAAATGATAATCTATCATTTCCTCAAACGCCGAAAAATCAAGTAAATTCATACTATGGTTCAGCTTTCTATATTAAAAAAACCACATGTTCTATCTACATACAAAAAACGGTCCCCCCTGGTAGCAGGACCGCCTTTTAGCCCATTCTACATGTTTGTGAAAGATCACTCAACAGCCTTTCTGATCTGCTCAACAGCATCTCCAACTGTCACAATCTTCTCTGCATCCTCTGTCTCAATCTGAACATCAAACTCTTCCTCAATACCCATAATAATCTGGAAAATATCAAGGGAATCTGCACCGAGATCATCTGTGAAGGTTGTCTCTAAAGTAATCTCTGATACGTCTACGTTAAGTACCTCAGCAATAATTTTCTGAATCTTCTCAAATTCCATCTTTTTTATCCTTTCATATATTGAAATTAGAATATTTTATCTGCATCAGATAGTAAGATTAATCTTCTCTGATATCTTATCACTGATATGCTGCTGTTTGAACAGTATACACTGTTTTATCGAATTCTTGACTTCCTTCTCAGTTGCATTTCCATGAGTCTTGACAACCAGTCCGTTAAGTCCAAGCATCGGCGCTCCGCCGTACTCATCTGCTGTAAACTTCTTGAGTGTCTTCTTGAGGGCATCCTTGATGAGAAGTGCACCAATCTTGCTCTTGAAGGTGCTTGTAATTCCCTTCTTCACTTCCTTGAGAAGTACTCCGCCAACTCCCTCGTAGGTCTTCAGAAGCACATTGCCGGCGAAAGCCTCGCATACGACAACATCAACTGCTCCGTAGGGAACATCCCTGGCCTCAACTGAACCAACGAAATTGATATCTGGACAGTTCTGCAGAAGAGGGAATGTATCCTTTACAAGCTGATTGCCCTTCTCCTCCTCGGCTCCGATGTTGAGGATTCCAACCTTGGGATTCTTGACCCCTACAATGTTCTCCATATACACCGCGCCCATCTTGGCGAACTGTACGAGATGTGAAGGTCTTGCATCCACATTGGCTCCACAGTCAATGAGAAGTGTCATTCCAGTTGCAGTGGGAATCATCGGTGCAAGAGGAGTCCTCTCAACGCCCTTAATCCTTCCTGCCACAAGCTGTCCTCCGACAAGCACTGCCCCGGTACTTCCTGCAGAAACAAAAGCGTCGCAGGTTCCATCCTTGACAGCCTTGAGACCGACAACTATGGATGAATTCTTCTTGCGTCTGATGGCCATTACAGGAGCCTCATCATTTGTGATGATCTCCGGTGCATCAAGAATCACAATCCTGTCCCCGGAATAGCCTGCTTTGTCAAGCTCAGCCTTAACAACTGCCTCAGGTCCAGTGAGAAAAATCTTTATATTGTCATTCTCCACGGCAGCCTCAACTGCCCCTTTTACTATTGCACCAGGAGCATTGTCCCCGCCCATGGCATCAACTGCTACATTTACGTATTCCATGACCTCTCCTCCATACCTTTTCTAACTATAATAGAAAGGCAGTTAAAAATCAAGAACAGCCCTCTCAAACTCTGCATACAATTCGTCAGCAAGTTCCTTCATTTTAACCCTGTCAACCTTACATACTGCCCTGTCATAGGTATACAGTCCGTTTATCTCTTCCTCCACATCAGCAAGCTGCGTGTAAATACTTCCGCATACTCCCTTTCGAACCAGTGGCAGGATTTCCTCGCGGTAGGTCCTGGTAATCCTGTCGGTCAGCGCCTCGCTGCTCTTGACCTCGCCGTAGCCGTAGCCGCCACCCTCGAAGATAGCATGCTTCCTACAGCGCAGCGCAAACCCGCCGAACTCGGATATAATTATCGGAGTCTTCCACAGCTTAAGGAAAGGCACCTTGTGAAAATATACGTGAACTGATTCCACATCGGAATTATTCTGAACATACCACCCAGAGGTACTGTCATATATTTTCCCAGGATCCTCTGCCCTGAGTATATCCAGTACGCGGTCCGACTCAAACTGTCCCCAGCCCTCATTAAAGACCGTGTAATACACCACGCTCGGAAACCCTTTGAGGTGCCTTATTATCTCCCTTGAATGGTTTATGAAGAAATCCTTCGTCTCCTGCTCAACCCTCGCCCCGCGGTCATCCTTCCTGTGCCCCCTGTAAAATGGCGCAAGCGTAGGTAGAATCGTATCTCTTATATATGAATAGCTGCCGTTGTTGACCATGTCCTGGAACACGAACATCCCAAGCCTGTCGCAGTCATAATAGAACCGCTCGGGCTCCACCTTTAGGTGTTTCCTCAGAGTGTTGAAGCCAAGCTCCTTCATCGCAAGGATGTCGCGCTCGTACCATCCGGAGGATGGCGGCGTCCATATGCCGTCGCTAAAGTACCCCTGGTCGAGTACCCCGTGGAAAAAATATGGCTTCCCATTTAGGTGGATACGGTTTATGTTCCCACACCTTTTTATCCCCACAGTACGCAGGGCAAAATAGGACCTGACCTCATCGCCTGCGCATCTGACTGTGTAACTGTACAGATATGGATCCTCCGGACTCCACAGCCTCGGCTCATCAAGGCGAATGCTATTTTCTCCCGGCAGAAGCCTCTCAGTCCTTTTCATTCCATCAGGAAGTAAAAGTTCCATCTCATACGAATCTGCAGTCCCATCAACCAGGATTTTCAGCCCCTGTCCATCCCACTCGTAGGTAAGTGCAGTTACATGCTCATGCCCCACAGACTCAATCCAGACTGACTGCCAGATACCGGATATCTGCTGATACCACATGCCCGAGGGGTCAGAAGCCTGCTTTCCGTAGGGATATTTTTTATCAAGGGTATCTGTAACAAACACCAGCAGTTCATTCTCACCGCCAGTATTCAGTGCCTTGGTAATATCAAATGAAAAAGGAAGGTATCCGCCTTCATGCTCCCCAAGGCGAACTCCGTTCAGATACACCTCCGCCTTCTGGTCAACCGCACCAAAATTGAGAATCACTGTATCCTTCACAAAACCCTCAGGCAGCGAAAAATATCGTCTGTACACGAACTCCTCGGCCATTTTACCGAAGGTCCCTGACCTGCTTGCCTGCGGTGGATAAGGAACGATGGCAGACCTTGAGAACACGCCAGCCTTCCCGGAAACCACGTCTCCTATCTCCCATTTTCCATCGAGTGAAAAAAACGAGTCCCTCACAAACCGCGGCCTTGGATACTCGTCTCCGCCAATATGCTCCATTGGAAGATACTTCCGTTCTCCCTTTTTTGCACCAATGGTGCTTTGGATTCCCGAAACCATGCTCGATGCCACAAGCCTTGGCTTCCAAAGCATATCCCAAAAGTCAAATCCCATTACTTCATCCCCGAATCATATTAATCTCATCAGCCGATAATTCCCTGTACGTTCCAGGCTGAATATCCCCCAGCAGAATCTGCATTATTCTAACTCTCTTAAGTCTCACCACATCATATCCGAGAGCAGCGCACATCCTTCTAATCTGCCTGTTCTTACCCTCGGTCAGAATGATTGAAAAGGTATCCTTAGATTCTCTCCACACCCTGCACTGCTTCGTGGTGTAGGTACTTCCGTCCTCAAATGTAATCTGAACGCCCTTCGACATCTTATCAACAAATTCGTCAGTTACTGTGCTTGCCACCGTCACCTGATATTCCTTCTCATGGCCATTGCCGGCCTTCATGACAGTCTCCGCGAGAGCTCCGTCATTTGTGAGAAAAATTAATCCATCTGAGTCCTTGTCAAGCCGGCCTATCGGGAATACTCTCTTATGATATCCGACTGCGTCCACAATATTATTTTTTTCCCGGCCCTGGTCAACCGTTGAGCAGACGATTCCTGCGGGCTTATTGTAGGCCAGCACCACGGTATCTCGCTCAAGCTCCGAAACACTCAGCACCTTCCCATCAACCTCGATGACATCACTGTCATCCACGCTGTCGCCAGCTCCGGGGATGGCTCCGTTTACCTTCACCCTGCCCTGGGATATCAGTTCATCGGCTCCGCGTCTTGAGCAGATACCAAGAGAGGCCAGATATTTATTTATTCTTATTTTTTCCGACATATCTGGCAACCTC
>DCHL01000126.1:8739-12703 GCA_002317595.1 Lachnospiraceae bacterium UBA1753
TTTTCCGACATATCTGGCAACCTCGCTAAGATGCTTGACCGCGACACTTCGTCCAATCTGATATACCCTCTCGAGTTCATCAGGCTCCTTGCACATATGAGGCATATTAAGGTCCTCCTCAGGACTGATTACGTATACATTGCCTCTTCGTTCCTCATCAATGATGTACTCAAGCGTCATATTGTATACATCCGGCCTCTTTTCCATAGCCTTCGCAAGGTTCGGGTATTCCTTGAGCATAAGCTTTCCAAGAAGCTTTGTTGCCCGGCTCCTCTTCTTTCTATATTCCCTGGGTCTTGTCAGGACTACCACATTCCTGTCATATCCAAGCTCCTGGAAGAACCTGATTGGTATGGAATCAGCAACGCCACCATCCATCAGCCTCTTATCGCCAATCTCCACAACCTTCGACACAAAGGGCATCGAAGCCGAAGCCCTGAAGTACTGGATATCCTCATCGAGGCCTGTTGTGCACTTATGATACACAGCCTCGCCTGTGCACGCATCAGTACATACCGCATAAAACTCCATAGGATTTTCCTGAAATGCCTCGGTGTCAAAAACATCAAGTTCAAGTGGCAATGTCTCGTAGCAGAACTTTACTCCAAAGAGATTCCCTTCTGTAAAAAGATTGTACCAGGAAGCATACTCACGCCTGCCGCAGTATTTTTTGTTATACCTGATTCCTCTGCCAATCTGTCCTGATTTGTAGTTGCATCCAAAGCAGGCTCCGGCAGATACTCCCACTGCACCATCAAACACTATTCCATTTTCCATGAAGACATCGATTACGCCGCAGGTAAACATGCCACGCATCGCGCCGCCTTCAAGAATGAGTCCAGTCTTCATCAGTTATCTCCCAGCTAAATCCACATTCCATACTCAGTATTTCCAAGATCGTAGGGTGTCACCTGATATACATAGTAGTTAAGCCAGTTGGTATAAAGTGCATTTGCATGGGCACGCCACTGGAGATTAGGACGCTTCTGGGGGTCATCTCCGGGGAAATAGTCCTTCGGAACCTGAATATCAAGTCCCTTACCCTTGTCCCTGTCATACTCCTTTTTAAGTGTAACCCTGTCATACTCAGGATGTCCCATTACAAAAATCTGTCTTCCGCCCTCTGTCATTGTGAGGAACACGCCTGCCTCCTCAGACTCCGCCAGAACAGTCAGCGCAGGACATGCATGGATATCCTCGCTGTCAACAGCAGTATGTCTTGAATGTGGCGCCATGAAATAATCATCAAAACCTCTTACAAGCGGTATCTTTCTGTTGGAAACCTTGTGTTCATATATTCCGAAAAGCTTCTGGTCAAGAAGACTCTTCTTAAGTCCAAAGTGATAATAGAGTCCCGCCTGCGCTCCCCAGCAGATATGGAAGGTAGAAGTCACATGCTGCTTTGTCCACTCAAAGATTGTGCAGAGTTCCTCCCAGTAATCTACTTCCTCAAACTCCATCTGTTCAACGGGCGCACCTGTTATGATCATTCCATCAAAAAACTGGTCAGCAATATCCTCAAAGGTCAGATAAAACTGATTGAGGTGATTGGCCGATGTATTCTGCGACACATGCGACTTTACTGTAAGGAAGGTCACATCAATCTGGAGTGGTGTGTTGGAAAGCGCTCTAAGGAGCTGAAGCTCAGTATCCTCCTTAAGGGGCATCAGATTCAGAATCACAATCTTAAGCGGTCTGATATCCTGATGCATTGAGCGATACTCATCCATCACAAATATATTCTCATTTTCCAGTATTTCCCTCGCAGGGAGGTCTCTCTGAATTTTAATTGGCATTCTATTTCTCCTATTCTTCTAGCATTTTCAGAAGTTCTTATTCTTCTAGCATTTTCAGAAGTTCCTATTCTTCTAACATTTTCAGAAGATTTTATTCTTCTAGCATTTTCAGAAGCTCATCCTCATCTATTATTTTTATTCCAAGGCTCTGTGCTTTTGTGAGCTTAGAACCTGCTGCTTCTCCTGCGACAAGCATCGTGGTCTTGCTGCTCACGCTGCCAGCACATTTGCCGCCATTCTTCTCGATGAGTTCAGTCACTTCTTTCCTGCCCAGTGTCGGCAGTGTTCCAGTTACAACTATCGTCATGCCAGACAGCTTGTCTGTCGCTCCCTCGACCTCCTCGGCCTTAAGATTGACACCAGCTTCCTTAAGCTGCATAATCACTTCCCGGTTCTCTTCTTTAGCGAAGAACTGTGTTATACACATCGCTGTCGTCTCACCGATGTCGTTAATTGCAGTGAGCGTCTCGACAGATGCATCCATGAGAGCCTCGATATCTGGAAAATGCTTCATGATATCCTTGGCTGTCCGCTTGCCGACATTTCGTATCGCAAGTGCCGTGAGAACCCTCACGCAGTCGTTGTCCTTTGATTTTTCAATAGCGGCAAGAATCTTGTCTGTATTCTTTTCCTTGCCGATGATTCCAAGCTCGACAAGCTCTTCCCTTCTATCCTTAAGGCTGTAAATATCTGCATATGTCCTAAGGAACCCAGCCTTCACAAGCTCATCCACTATCGTCTCGCCAAGGCCCATGATATTCATGCAGTCAAGGGAGGCAAAATATGAAATCGTCCTTGATACCTGTGCGGGGCAGGTGGGATTCACGCACCTGATATCTGCTGTATCCTCTTCCCGAAGCAGCTGCGAGCCACATACGGGACATCGCTCGGGGGCGGTAAATACTGTCTCAGGCTCCGTTACGCAGCCGTTGAGCTTTGGAATGATCTCGCCACTCTTAAACAGGTTGTATGCTCCACCGATTCCAACCTTGTTCTGCGTAATATAGTCCTGATTGTGAAGGGTTGCTCTCGATACGGAGGTTCCGCAGAGCCTTGCCGCCTTTCCGGTTTCCCTGTCATGAAATACACCGGTAAAGGTCAGTTTCCCTGTCCTGCCCACGTCGGTAATAATCTCATCCATCACCACAACCCGCTCCTCAGGAGGATACTTGTAGGCGATGTGCCCCGGCGAGTACTTGCTTCCAGAAGGGAAATCAGCCCTGTATGCTGTTTCATTTATTTTTACCACGGCACCATCAATGTCGTAGGTGAGTTCTTCCCGCATTGCTGCGATCTCATCAATTACAGCAATAATCTCCTCTGCCGTGCTGCACTGCCTGTGGAATACAGTCCTCACCTTATTTTTTTCAAGGATATCTAGTCCTGCCACATGACTGCCAGTGAGTTCTTCGGGTCCCTGCTGCACATTGAAAATGAACATTCGAAGGCCGCGCTCTTTGGTAATCCTGGGGTCCAACTGTCTCAAAGTACCAGCCGCAAGGTTTCTCGGATTGGCGGCAGTCTTCTTCTCATTCTCTTCCTGAATCCTGTTAAACCGCTCAAAATCCTCGTGGCTCATATACACTTCACCGCGAAGCTGAAGTGAGTCATAGGGAAGATTAATCTTCTTCATCACATCAGGAATGACCAGCGCATTTGCCGTGACATCCTCACCAGTAATTCCGTCTCCGCGGGTCTCACAGACATCAAGGTGAAGCTTGCCATCATCCTTCTTTGAATATCTCAGGGTCGCAGAAAGACCATCAATCTTCGTCTCAACAGAGAAGGTGCAGTCAGGGTGCATGGCCTTGACCTTCATTACCCATGCACTGACATCCTCCTTCGTGAACACATCCTCGATTGAAAGCATGGGTACGTCATGAACTATCTTGACTCCGGCTTCTCTCTTCGCTATGCCGCCGATCTTCTGAGTCGGCGAATCCTGTGTTACCCAGTCTGGATTTTCCTTCTCAGCCTCCTTAAGCCTCGTCATCAGCGTATCGTACTCGTAATCGCTGATTTCAGAGATATCCTGGTTATAGTAGAGGTCCATATGATAATTAATCTGAGCAACCAGCTCATCATATTCCTGTCTTGTCACATTCTCCTCCTGAAAAATTACTGCTTTCGATATTTGTGAAATTACTGCTTTTTATATTAAGTGTTTC
>DCHL01000126.1:12771-16449 GCA_002317595.1 Lachnospiraceae bacterium UBA1753
CTGAAAAACTACTGCTTTTTATATTCTGTATTTCCTGCAGCATATATGTTGTATACTGCGACGTGGTCATAAATGCATCTCCATTTATTTGCACCGTCCGCAGTGACACAGATATAATCCCCGCCATCCTTGCAGGTATAGTAGCTCACGGCGCAGTTCCTCGACTGGTTCACAAATCCTGTCTTGGCGCCGATGACCTCACCTAAGGTATCGCGATCTTCGATTCGTCTAAGGAACAGATTCGAGAGTTCAATGCCGTCGGGATGCTCCGTCGTTGCTGTGGTTGTATATCTATGCGCCGAAAGCACCTCACGGCAGAGACTGTTCTCCATCGCCGCCTCCATTATCACCGCAATATCATAGGCCCTGCAATAATGGTTCTCATCATACAATCCTACACAGTTTGTAAAGTGTGCGTTCTCAGAAAGTCCAAGTTTCTCAAGCTTCTCGTTCATCATTTCTACAAATGCTTCCTGCGAACCTGCGATGTAGCAGGCAAGCGCATATGCAGCATCTGCACCTGACGGAAGGATTGTTCCGTACAGAAGGTCCTTTACAGGAACCTTCTCTCCGATAGCAAACCCAACAGCACTTCCATCATTCGCATAAGCGTAATCGGTAGCTTCAATTGTGATGGTGACTTCGTCATCAAGATCTGTCAGGTTCTCACAGGCAACAAGTAGTGTCAGGACCTTTGTCATCGATGCCGGATTTATTCTCGTGTAGGCATTTCTCGCGCTTACCACAGAATGATTGTCAACGCTCGTCAGTATGCAGTAGGTGCTCGCCACCTCTTCACTTGTCATCTCCGAGGTACTCTCCGACTCATAGAATGCATACTGCGAGGCATCCTTATCAGATGCAGGCGGTATTTCTTCATTGCCTTCAGCTTCGTCAGTTCCTGCTTCGCCATTCTGTGAATCTGCTCCAGCATTTGATTCAGCATCCTGCGATTCTGCTCCAGCCTCTGATTCAGCGTCCTGAGAGTCTGCTCCGGCATTTGATTCAACGTCCTGAGAGTCTGCGCCATCACCATTTATCACAAGTCCATCACTGCCAGACATTCCCAAAGCATTCTCTTCACTGGCTGCTTCAGTCTGCAACGCACTCTCGCTGTTACCCTTTTTGTCTTTATGCAAAAGACTTACCACAACGCTTACGATAAGAATTAAAAGTGCCAGAATACAGACGCCGAGAATGATGCGGTTTCGCATCACTTCTCTCCTTCGCTTCCTTCTCCGCTCTTCCCTACGTCTTCTTCTGGCTCTTTCTCTCTTACGGTCGTACTCAAACTCTATAAAGTCGTACTCCAACAAATCGTCCGACCGATCCCCCAATTGTTCAAAACCACGATTATCCGTCATGACAGAAACTTACTAACCATCTCAAGAAGTTCCACTGTCTTAAATGGCTTCGGAATAATCTCAAGCGCCCCCGCATTATACGCCTTCTCACGCAGCTGTGGCTCCGTCTCAGCGGTAAGGAAAAGTACCGGAACAAACTCGTACCCGGAAATAGCCCTGATTTCCTTCAAAACCTCATACCCATCCATTCCCGGCATCAGAAGATCCAGAAGAACCAGATCAAACATCTCTCCCCGCATAATTTCAAGTGCAGCTGCTCCAGAGGAAGCCAGTGTCACTTCATGATTTTTCTTAAGTGAAAAGTCCGCCATCTTAAGGTTGAACGGATCGTCATCAATAACAAGTATTTTGCCCATTTTTTTACATTCCTTTATCAAAATTCTATGTTTAATCTTTTTATGAAACCATTTTACTTCTTCAACACTTCTGAATATTTCAGGTGCCAAGACTATTTCATTTCATTTCTTCAATGAAATTGTCCATAACAAATTCCCAGAATTCCTTCGCGACTGTAGATGGAGTGCGCTCAGCATTCCTGACCAATACATATGAAGCCTGTACAGAAGGTGCAGACAATTTTTTAATCACAACCTCATCTCCCGAAGTATAGCTCGATGCGGCATTGGGATAGATTGCTATTCCAAGACCTCTTGCGGTGAGTTCATAGGCGTTCAGCATATGCGCAATCCTGCAAATCACCTTGGGCTTTACTCCAAGCGGTGTGAACCATCCTGCAATCTCATTAAGTCTCGACTGCCTTGATGGAATGATGAGATCATAGGGCGCCAGCTCAATAAGGTCGATTGAATCTCCCGGCATTTTCGCAAGCGGATGATCACCTGGAATCATTGCAATCCAGGGTTCCGAGAATACCTCCACGCCTTCAAGGGATTCCTGGTCATATGGCGCCGTGATAACCGCCATGTCGCACAGACCGTTCATCACTCTTCCCGATACATCATCGGAGTTACCATTCCACAGATTGTACTGCACGTGGGGATACGCCTCATGGAACTTCTGAATCCACTTTGATACCATTCGGGGTGCAACACCCTCGACAGTAGCCATATAAAGGGTTCCCTGCAGGCCTCTGTTCATCTCTCTGATATCTTCAGCGGAACGCTCAGCCAGATGCAGTATCTGTCCTGCATATTCCTTAAACCGCATTCCAGCCTCCGTGAGCTGAAGACCTCTTGGCTTCCTCACAAAGAGCTGTGTTCCCAGTTCATCCTCGAGATCCTTGATCTGTCTGCTCAGCGGTGGCTGTGCAATCATCAGCTTCTCTGCGGCCTTGGTAAAATTCAGTTCTTCACTTACAACAAGGAAATATCTTATGTGCCTTAATTCCATAAATTCTTTCCTCCCCACCACCTGAAAAGCGTCAATCTACAATCCTTTAAATTTTACCACAGATATACCTAATATATCTACTATTGCAAAAAGATTTGTAGGTATTTTTAAGTCAATTATCCACCCCTCTGAGGTTCCTTCTCAATCTCGGTGATTCCTTAGTTTCCTCTCTTTTCTCTAGGTTCCTTTCTTTTCTCTAGGTTCCTTTCTTTTCTCTGGGTTCCTTTCTTTTCTCTAGGCTTCTTTCTTCTCTGGCTTCTTTCTTCTCTGCTTCTTTCTCCTCTGGCTTCTTTCTCCTCTGGCTTCTTTCTTCTCTGGCTTCTTTCTTCTCTGGCTTCTTTCTCCTCTGGCTTCTTTCTCCTCTGGCTTCTTTCTCCTCTGGCTTCTTTCTCCTCTGGCTTCTTTCTCCTCTGGCTTTCATCGGGATTTTTGTTTCCTTGGTTTCCCGATGAACAGGGGTTACTTGGCTTCATCGGGATTTTTGTTTCCTTGGTTTCTCGATGAACAGGAGTTGCATGGCTTCATCGGGATTTTAGTTTCCTTGGTTTCCCGATGAACAGGGGTTACTTGGCTTCATCGGGATTTTGGTTTCCTTGGTTTCCCGATAACATTCTCAAAAAAGGTCGCAACAAAAGAGTCACATCAAAAGGGTCGCAACAAAAGGGTCACAGCAAAAGGGTCGCATCAAAAGAGTCACATCAAAAGAGTCACACCAAAAGGGTCACACCAAAAGGGTCACACCAAAAGGGTCACACCAAAAGGGTCGCATCAAAAAGGTCGCAACAAAAGGGGCACATCAAAAGGGACCATCGCTTTGATGATTTCGCATCAAAAGCGATGGCCCCTGTATTAAGGCTGATTCACGACAGCCTTAAGTAATCACTTATTCTGGAAACTATACGATTCCCTGAGCCTTCATAGCATCAGCAACCTTAAGGAAGCCTGCGATGTTAGCACCTGCAAC
>DCHL01000143.1:0-1859 GCA_002317595.1 Lachnospiraceae bacterium UBA1753
CCCGATGAAAGACCACAGAAATCCATCATCGAATTTATTAGATTCTTAATTCCCCGATGAAAGACCACAGAAATCCATCATCGAATTTTGAAAGAATCCTAATTCCCCGATGAAATCCACCAAAACCCATCATCGAATTTGAAAGATTCTTAATTTCCCGATGAAATCCACCAAAACCCATCATCGAATTTATAAGATTCTTAATTTCCCCGATGAAATCCACCAAAACCCATCATCGAATAAAACAGAAACGAATTTCCCCGATGATATCCACCAAACAGCGGTCACTCACGAGGGGCACTAACGCTCCTACAGCGCTCCTGTTGCAATCTGCTCAAAGAAATTCATGAGCGGCGCGCTGTAGAGGCCGAAGGCGATAATCGCAATCGTAAATACCACAAGGGGAAGCTTCATCCTGTAGGTAGGATCCTTGGCATCCTCAAGAGTGGTAGAGTCGAAGTCCTTGCTGGGGAAGTATGCCCTGATTGCCGGAGTGAGCATGTACACAGCAGTCAGCAGTGCTGACACAAGCAGCGCACCAGCTCCAACAAGGGAAGCAACCGAACCCTCCTGAATTGCGGCGGTACCAAGATTCCACTTGCTGACAAATCCCGCGAGAGTCGGAACACCCACAAGGGCGAGTGCACCGATTGTGTATACCGCAAAGGTCACAGGCATCTTGTAAGCAAGTCCGTCAAGTTCCCTCACCCAGCACCTCTCTGTCTTGCAGAGAACTGCGCCAGCGCAGTAGAACAGCGTAATCTTCATGACTGCGTGGAATATCATATGCGACAGTCCGCCCACAAGACCCATGGGGGTCATGAGCAGTGCGCCAAAAATAACGTAGGAAAGGTTAGAAACCGTCGAGTAGGCAAGCCTTCTCTTGAAATGGGGTTCCTTCACAGCCCTCGCCGAACCATAGACAATAGTTATCATGGCGAAGGTCATTACCGTGTACTGGGCCCAGGTTCCGCGCAGGAAATCTGTTCCATAGCAGTAGTAGGTAATTCTGATGATTGCGAACGCACCCGCCTTAACGACAGCAACTGCATGGAGCAGCGCCGTAACAGGTGTCGGTGCAATTGATGCCGTAGGAAGCCAGCCGTGGAACGGGAATATGGCCGCCTTCACACCAAAGCCAAGTACCGAAAGCACATATACGAGACGGATGAGGTCTTCCTTTCCTGCAATTCCCACAGCATTGAGAACACCGCCATATACGAAGTTCATCGAGTGGCCGAAGGTGTAGATAAAAATAAATCCGATGAATGTGAACGCAGCTCCGCCCATTGAATAGAGCACATACTGGCGACCTGCCAGGATTGCCTCCCTGCTCATTCCAGCCATAACAAGCGGCAGAGTAACCAGCGTCAGCATCTCGTAGAACATGTAGAGTGTCATGTAGTTTGCAGCAAAGGCAATACCAACTGTGACACCGAAAGTCATTGTATAGAAGGCAAAAAATGTGTCTTCATGTCCTTCGTGAGCCATATACTCAAAGGCGTACAGTGTCGCGAAGGGCCACAGCACACTGACAAGTCCCGCAAAGAGGATTGCCATTCCATCGAGGTGGAAAACAATAGCAAGGTTTCCCGCAAGATTGACAACCTCAAGTGTTCCCTCAGGACGGAATAATATAAGCGCAAACACCATGATAGATGTCAGCAGCGTCATTACCTCTGTATATGCATTTCTGCTTTTTCTTGTCTTGAATCTGAAGGCCGGAAGAAGGGCTCCCGCAATGATTGGGAACAGAACCGGCAGTATCAAAAATTTTTCACTCATCTTCGTACCATCTCTTGCACCTCAGTCGGTGCGAATCATACCAGTATATTTTGTAAAGCGGACATTCGCAATCC
>DCHL01000143.1:1928-3430 GCA_002317595.1 Lachnospiraceae bacterium UBA1753
GCTGAAGCAATCTCAGTAAGGACATCAGTGAGAGGTCCGGGCCAGATACCGAGAACTACCGCCAGGGCGGTGAGCACAATCATCGGCACGAGCATGTAGAGATTAGGCTCGTAGCTCTTAAGGTTCTCATAATCAAAATCACTTCCAGGGAAGAATCCCTTCATGGTGATTGTAATAAGGTACCCTGCGGTAAGAAGGGCTGATGTCAAAAGGACAACAGGACCCATGTAGGAAACCACGGGAACCTTGGTCTCAAGGCTGCCAAGTGCCAGATACCATTTGCTGACAAATGCTGATGTCGGAGGAATTCCGACAAGCGTGAGGGAAACAAGTGTGAAGCACCACATGGTGACAGGCATCTCCTTGCCAATTCCCACAAGCTGTGAAACTTTGGTTCTTCCAGTTTTATATATGATTGCTCCTGCATTTAAGAACAGTGTGTTCTTAACAAGGCTGTGAAACAGCACATGCATCATCGCACCGATAAATCCGAGAGGATTCATGCAGGACAGGCCGAAGAGCACATAGGAAACCTGGCTGACTGTCGAGTAGGCAAGTCTCTTCTTGAGAATCTCCTCCTTGTAGGCCATCATCGAGCCCATGAGCACTGTCAAGAGCGACAGTCCCATAAACGCGTACTGCACGAAGCTTCCGCGAAGGAAGGACACGCCCACAACATAGTAGACATATCTGATAATCATCAGCACACCCATCTTTGTGATGTTTCCAGAGAGAAGTGCCGATGCCGGTGCAGGTGCAACGGGATGCGCGGTGGGAAGCCATCCGTGAAGGGGCCACATACCGGCCTTTGAGCCAAATCCGATGAGGAACAGAAGGCTCACAACAAGTACCATCACCTCATGTCCAGCCACAAGACCCATATCCATGCAGCCGCCTGGAACAAAAGTCATCGCTCCTGCGAACCTGAACATTACGAAAAATCCCGCAAGGCCTAAGAAAGCGCCGCCCATGGAGTAGAACAGATATTTTTTCGCCGCATCGATTGACTCCTTCGACAGCGAGTGGAGCACCCAGGGCATCGTGAACACGGACATAAACTCATAGAAGGCGTAAGCCGTGACAAGGTTGCCTGCATAGCACACTCCCACAAGAGCTGTCAGGGAAATAAGAAACAGTGAAAAATATCTCACTTCTCTTCCTTCATGCTTCATGTACTCGAAAGCAAAGAAGGCATTCATCACCCACATGAAGGATGTCAGCAGTGCAAAAATCATTCCCAGCTTATCAAAGTGGAAATAAATCGGCACGCCCTCAAGCATATTCCAGAGGAGCAGCTCGCTCTCGCCCATCGCCATCGAACCCACAACCGCGATAAGTTCGAGGATGACTGCAGCCCCCACATACGCGTGGCGAAGCTTTGCATTATTGTACAGCGGCCTGATAAGCGGCAGAACGCAGCCCAGCAGTGCCGGTATAAAAATTGGAATCAGTAATAAATAGTTGTTCATCAGTATTCACCATTCTTTGAGCACCCTTCACGA
>DCHL01000143.1:3449-7027 GCA_002317595.1 Lachnospiraceae bacterium UBA1753
ACGAGAAAATTGCAAGTCCGTGCTTGATAAATTCCTCGATGGGATTCGAAGCAAGTCCCAACACGAAGTTGAGAATGATAAAGCATACAAGCGCCAGCGCTGCGGCGAATGAAATGCGGTATTTTTTTGCACGCTCATCCATCTCAGGATTTCGGTTAGGTGTGTAAATCGAAATCGTCGCGCGGATGAAGTAAATTGCATTAAGTATTGTGGAGATGGCAAGTGCAAGGAGCGCGCTTATCATCTTCCAGTCAGAGGTTGTGAAGGCAGCCTCCGCAAAATAAACCTTTGAAGTGAAGCCTGCGAAAAGCGGAATACCAACCATCGACAGTGAACCGACCGCGAAGGCCACACCCGCCAGCTTGTTCCTATAAGCAGCACCCTTCAGCCAGTGGAAATCCTGCTCTCCGTCCGACACTCTGATGAGCTCGTTGCCGGCAATGAACAGCATTGACTTTGTGCTGGCATGCGCAAGGATATGGAACACTGCAGCAATCATTCCGACTGAGCTTGCCATACCGATGCCCATGTAGATGTAACCGATCTGCGCAACAGATGAGTAGGCGATAAGTTTTCTCACATCAACCTGCCTGATTGCAACCCAGGAACCGGCAATCATCGCGATTACACCGAACACAAACAGGATGTTGTTGATACCGTGCAGCGCCATTACCTTGGTTCCGATGACCCTGTAGAATATTTTTATCAGTAAAAAAATATAACTCTTAGATACAAGCGACGAAAGGATTGCAGCCGAGGTCGCTGTGGAATGACCATACGCATCAGGAAGCCATGAATGGAACGGAAACAGTGCGCTCTTGATTGCAAGTCCTACTGATAGCAGCGCGATTACTACAGTCAGCGGGAAGCCGTAATGTCCGTTGTGGGTGAGCGCCGTTACTGCCTCATGGATGTTTGACATCAGCAGGTGTCCAGTCAGTCCGTAGAGCATTGAAAGTCCCATCAGGATAAGACCTGAACCAAGGAGCGACATGGTCATGTACTTGGTAGCGGCCACCAGGGCATTCTTACTGTTTCTGAACATGATGAGCGCGCCCGCTGCGATAGTGTTAATCTCGATGAACACGTATCCGGTGAAAAGGTCATTCGTGTAGATGAGTGCCATCAGCGCTGCAGTCAGCAGGTCGATCATAATGAAGTAGAGGTTCTCCTTCTCTTCATCCACATCATTCTCAATCTGGGCAAGTCCGCCGAGAATCGAGAGAAGCATAATGATACAGAAGAAGGTCGCCATCAGTCCCTCAAGCACTCCACCGCGGAGCTCGTTGCCCCAGGGAGCGGGGAAATTACCCATTACATACACGAAAGGTGTCATAGTGTGTGCTGTGTATACCCAGATACTGGTTGACATAACAAGAAGTGTGGTCACCAGCAGCAAGGTCAGCCTCTTCGCCCATTTTCCTGAAAGGGCAGATGAAATGACAGCACTCGCAAGGCAGAATATTATGGATGCGGGCATAAAATTACATACAAAATCCATTAGATCATCTCTCCTTTTGAAAGTGTCGAAATCTCATCAATGTTGAGTGTGTGGAACTGTGTGTACAGCCTTACGGTAAGTGCAAGCATCAGCGCCGTTACCGACACCGACACAACGATACCCGTCAGTACAAGTCCCGCAGGAATGGGATTGATGTAACTTTCCACGCTCTGGTCACCATTTGCGATGATCGGAGCAACCCTGCCTGCGATGTATCCTTTGGATGCAAGGAACAGGTAGATTGCCGTGTCCATGATGTTAAATCCCATTATTTTTTTAATCATGTTCTTATGAAGCATCAGTGTAGTAAATCCGATGGCAAAAATAATCATCGAAACTGCTTCATAGTAGTTTGTAAATAGATTTGGTCCAAACATTAAATCTCGCCTCTTCTGCAGTAATATCGCACCTCTTGTGCAGTTAAATCTCGCCTCTTCTGAACAGTGCGTAGAACGCATACATTGTGCATGCAACCTCTGTTCCTACAAAGATATCAATAAACAGGATAAGTCCACTGGAAATTATCGCTCCAGGTGTTCCAAGCGGAATGTGGTTGTCAAATCCGTTGGCTCCCATATAAAAGTAGTAGCTCAGGCAGCATACATAGCAGCAGAGAGCTGATACCTTGGCAACGACATATATATGCTCGTTAAAAAATTTCTCAGTCTTCTTAAATCCAAAGGCACTTACATAAAGGATAAGTCCGGCGCCCATGATTGCTCCGCCGGAGAATCCGCCGCCCGGCGACAGATGTCCGTTAAGCACGACATATATTCCAAATACTGCAATCACTGGTACGAGGAAGGTTGCAACCTTCTGAAGTATTGCGTCATTCTTGGGCTCGAAGGCTCTGTCCTGCTTGTACTCCTTACCCAGCACACTCTTCTTTGTGATAAAAAGAAGAATCATGACTGTTGTGGCAGCAATGAAAAGCACGTGCGTCTCGCCCATGGTATCAAATCCTCTGTAGTTGAGAATCATACCAGTTACTACGTTGACGGTTCCCGTCTCCTGCATACCGTGCTCGATATATCTCGCAGCAACCTCGTTGTTCACTGGATTATCTGCCTCGCCAAACCTTGGCATGTATGACACTGTCGCAACCAGCAGCGCCATGATGACGAGGGCAGCAAGTACCGCAAGCACATTGTAGGCTCTGTTCCACAGCTTGTAGAAGCGTCCCGTCGAGCGGTTTTCAGCCTCCCTGAGCTTTGCAATTGCCTTCTCATCCTCTTCCTTCTGACGGAGGGCAAGCTCATCATGGAACTCAAGGTTCTCCGTGTCCTCAATTCCTACAAATGAGGCCTTGCCTCGGCTTCTAACAATCTCCTCGTTGGCAGTTTCCTTTGTCTCCGGCTCGGTGCCATTGACAAACCTATCAATTTTTCCCCAGACACTGCTGTCAAAATTCTCATTAATTCTGCTCATCAGCCACCTCCTGTCTGTCTCCCTTGTCAGAGATTGAATTAATCTTCTTAAGGGTTACAAAGAACAGCACGGAGTTGACTCCGGCACCGACAGCAGCCTCAGTAATCGCAAGGTCAGGACTCTCGAGGATAATCCAGATGATACAGATGATTGAGCTGTATGCCATGAAGATTACAATCGAAGCCAGCAGGCTCTTGTGCAGGCACGCTGTTATCGCGCAGATTATCAGAAAGCCCAGAAGAAGGGCAACAAATATCATCATAACTTGTCCACCTCCACATCAACTACCTCAGTGTGCTCTTCCATCTCTTCCTTCTCAGCTGTCACGATCATTCGTGAGAGCACGTGGCTGGTCACAGATGATCCCATCCACAGGAATACCCATATGAGAAGAAGCTTTAAGGTGAAAAGATTAAAGCCGCTGGCTATCATGAGTCCGAGCATCACACACCCCAGAGCTCCAGTATCACCGATTGCCGCCGCATGCATCCTTGGGAGCACATAGTCCAGTCTAAAAAGTCCGAACACTGCTATTATTTCCATTATTATTCCGGCTGTGATAAGTATCACTGCCAGTATCATTCTTACAAGTTCCATTTTTTCCTACAATTCCCTGCATTTCCTGCAGAATTTCTGTTGCCTGCGTTTT
>DCHL01000143.1:7114-7968 GCA_002317595.1 Lachnospiraceae bacterium UBA1753
TTCTCATCCTCTTTGTGGACTCCGATGTAAATCTTAGCCAGGATGACAACGGCCACAAAGCTTATCAGCGCATACACAAGAGGGATATCGCCCAAGAAGGTCTCTCCCATCTTCATCGCCAGGATGCAGACTGTCATGATTGTCAGGGTTCCTATCATGTTGATTGCCAGAAGCCTGTCTCCGATGGTCGGACCGATGATTGCCCTCACCAGCACCAGCAGGAGAAGTATCGCCATTATCACGGCGCACACGGTATAAAAATTGTCATAGAAAGCTGCTACTATTTCACTCATCTGCCCGCCTCCATAATCTCTTCAATCTTCTTAAGTCTCCTGACAAATACCGAATCCTCAATGCCCTCGGCCAGGTCCATGTCAAGACAGTGGATTACAAATGTGCCGTCGTCATCAAGCTTAACTGTAATTGTTCCAGGAGTAAGCGTGATTGAGTTGGCAAGTATCACTCTGCAGAGTGTTGTTTTAAGTGGTGATGGAAAATGAAAGAGCTTAGGTTCACTCTTTACCTTGGGATTGAGAATTATCGCAGCAGTCGCAACATTTGCTTTGACAACCTCCCACAGGAGAACAAACATGTAAGCAATAAGCTGTGGCGCCAGTCTGTAGAGCATCAGCTCCTTCTTAAGGCTATAGTCCAGAAACTTACACATAAACAAAAGAATCACGGCAGATATCACCAGTCCGAATGCAATGATTTCGACTGTAATATTGCCGTTAAAAATTATCCAAAAAAGAAATAATATGACGTACATATAATTCGCTCCTTGATGTTTTCAGAAGGTCTTCATAATGGCGGTTCAAAAAATAGCACCCACCAAATAGCGAATTATAGCACAA
>DCHL01000143.1:8126-8382 GCA_002317595.1 Lachnospiraceae bacterium UBA1753
TGCTCTAGCGTAATAAGTGTCACATAGATGAAGAAGGGCATGTCACGCAGAAGTTTCAGTTGTTCCCTCATCATCGATTTCCCCTGCTTCTTAGGATTCCCGATGAATGCGAATTACAATGTTCCTTTGCGTCATCGGACATTTCTGTTTTATGAAATTCCCGATGATTGTGGTCCGCTATGCGTCATCGGATTTTTCTGTATTATATAATTCCCGCTGGCAGGGTTGCTATGATTCATCGAGGATTTAAGTTTCT
>DCHL01000120.1:0-10396 GCA_002317595.1 Lachnospiraceae bacterium UBA1753
ATGCTAGACTTGTAGGGGGAACACTATTTCGAAAAGGGAGATTTTTTATTGGCGAGAGACAGAAAACAGGAGGAGGAAGTTGAGACATGAGAAGCTATGAGAGATTGTTAAAATATGTGACGGTACATACTACGAGTGATGAGAATACCGGTACGCACCCGAGCTTTTGCGGGGAGTTTGACCTTGCCAGGATACTGGTTTCGGAGCTTAAGCAGCTTGGACTTGCCGATGCTGTCGCTACAGACAAGTGCTATGTATATGCGCATCTTCCTGCAAGTGATGGCTGCGAGGGAGCGCCAGCAATCGGACTTATTGCCCATCTGGATACCGCACCCGATGCCTGCGGCAAGAAGGTAAGGCCCATCGTACATGAGAATTACGATGGCGGAGACCTGCAGCTTGGTGACAGTCAGCGGATTTTATCTCCCGCCAAGTTTCCATTTTTGAAAAATATGGCAGGCGAGACTCTGATAACAGCTGATGGCACAACTTTGCTTGGCGCTGATGACAAGGCAGGTGTTGCCGAGATAATGACCGTGCTTGAGAAAATCATATGTGAGGATATCCCCCATGGGAAGATATGCGTTGCATTTACTCCTGATGAAGAGATTGGCGAGGGCGCTGACTTTTTTGATATTGACCTGTTTGGTGCGGATTTTGCTTATACGGTAGACGGTGGTGACGTGGACTGCCTGGAATACGAGAATTTCAATGCGGCTTCTGCTAAGGTGACTATCGAGGGTGTTTCAGTGCATCCCGGGGAAGCGAAGGATGTGATGATCAACGCTTCAAATGTGGCGATGGAGTTTTATATGTCTCTTCCAGAAGAGATGCGCCCGGAGCACACAGAGGAAAGAGAGGGATTCTTCCACCTGACAGGAATGTCAGGAAGTGTAGCAGAGGCTCATCTGTCATATATTGTAAGGGATCACGACAAGGAAAAATTCGAGGAGAAGAAGCAGCTTCTGCGTGACGTGACCGCTGCGGTCAACAAAAAGTACGGCGCTGAAATCGTAACTATTGATATAGAGGACAGTTATTACAACATGCTGGAGATGATACTTCCGCATATGCATCTCATCGATAATGCGAGACTCGCCATCGAGGAGGAGGGATTGACGCCTAAGGTCGTTCCGATAAGAGGTGGCACTGATGGCGCCAGACTGTCGTTCATGGGTCTTCCCTGCCCTAATCTGGGCACTGGCGGCTATAACTTCCACGGAGAGTACGAGTGTATCACGGCGGAGCGCATGGACAAGGCTGTAAACATCATACTGAGGATACTGAGGGCGTACAGCAGGAGATAGATTTGAAGATAGATGACAAGAAGGCACTGGCACTGTTCCTTCCGGGACTTGTGCTGTTTGTGCTTGAGGATGAACTGAAAGAGGCGCTGGAGATGGGCAGGATCAAGATTCCAAAGTCCACGGAGGGCATGAAGCATCTTCCGGGAGGCCTTGTGGGCGTGCGCCTTCTGCACAATACGGGTGTTGCAAGGGGAGCCTTGGGCAGACACCCTGCGCTGGTAAAGCATCTGTCTGTGGGGCTCACAGCGGCAGCAGGCTGTATCTGGGGTGCATTCCTGTCGGATAAGAAGATGAGCAGGCTCGATGTGGCGCGCAATGCGGGAATGTCGGCGCTCCTTGCGGGTGCGCTGTCGAATACGAAGGATAGAGTGACAAGGGGCTATGTGGTGGACTACTTCTCCTTTCTCAAGGGCCCCCAGGAACTCAAGAACCTGGTGTTCAACCTCTCTGACATGGGAATTCTGATCGGTGCAGCAGTAGCTGCAACAGCATTTTCTATTGATAAGGCAGACTGATATTTGATAAGGCAGACTGAAATATGAAGAATATTTTTTTCGGGAAAAAATATAGAGCAGCAGCTCTTCTGATGGCGGCACTTGTATGTGTCCAGGACACTCCTGCATATGGAATGACAGGAGCAGACGCGATAACATTGATGTCTGAAACGAAAACTGCAAAAGCGGTTGCGGCGAAAGCGTCCACGGCCGAGGCGGCTGCTGAGTTTAACAGACTGTCAGAGGAGATGGCATTTTACGGCCTTATTTTTGACACAGATGGTTATGCCCTAAGGAAGGGCCCTTCTGTGGGAGAAAGTGGGTGCGACGTGGTTAAATCCGGCGACTGGGCCCATATTACCCAGCCTGAGAGGGATGAAAATGGAGACCTGTGGTTCAAGGTGGAGGTAAATGGGAGCAAAGGGTATATTCCTGCCAGCAAAGTGGCGGTTGATGACGAGAGGCTCCTTGAGTGGATGGACAGGTTCTGCGGCGCCGGCGGCGAGACGGGTTCTGTGAGCGCTGACAATGTGCCTACGGTCTCTGAAAATGCGATTTCTGATGCCGACGGAGGCTATAGCGAGAGCGAGGCTTCAGTAGACGGAGTGGACGACGCGGTATATAACGCTGTGACCTACGATTCAAACGGAGTTGATAAGTTCCCGGGGCTCTATCAGACAAAGCTAAATAAGCTGGCTGCAGCCCACCCGAACTGGAAGTTTGTGGCTTATGACACTGATGTCAAGTGGTCTGATGCCGTGAAGGCGGAGCGAGGGAAAGATTCAAAAGGTGACTATTATAGTCTGATTGAAGGAAGTGCGGACTCAAAGTATGTGGACAAGTCCTCACCTCAGGGCGGTATCTGGTATGTGGCGACCAAGGCTGGCGTGGAATATTACATGGATCCCAGGAACTTCCTGGATGCCACTCATGTATTCATGTTTGAAAATATGACCTACAATTCCTCATATCAGACGGAGGATGCTGTCCAGGATATGTTCTCCTCCACCTTTATGAAGGGTAATCTCCCCGACAAGTCCAGCCAGACCTATGCTGAGGCCTTTGTAGAGATTGGTGAGGACCTTAAGGCGAGCCCTCTGCACCTCGGAGCAAGAGTAATACAGGAGCAGGGAAGCAGCGGCTCTGATATGGTATCCGGAACCTGGTCAGGTGAGGATGGCAAATATAAGGGATATTACAATTTTTTCAACATAAAGGCAACGGGAACCGGCACTACGGCAATCAAGAACGGACTTGCATATGCAAAGGAGCAGGGCTGGAACACCAGGTATAAGTCAATAAAGGGCGGCGCGCGCAGTCTGGCTGAGAATTACATCCAGGCGGGACAGAACACGCTCTATTTCGAGAAATGGGACTTTATCGGTTCTCTCTATACCCATCAGTACATGCAGAACATCAGGGCGCCCTATTTTGAGGCTGAGAGGCTTAAGAAGATATATTCAAATACCGGTGTGATGGACAAGGCCTTCGTATTCAGAATCCCCGTATTTGACGAGATGCCGGGCAGCATGGGCGGTGTGGACCTGACTCCTGTGACTGGAATTTCCTTTGCGGAGAGCACTGTGGAGATCAAGACCGGGCAGAGCTTTACGCAGCGGGCGGAATATGAGCCGGTTGCGACAAGCGATGACGTGACCACAATAACCTACACAAGCTCAAAGCCAGCCGTAGCAGCTGTAACGTCAGAGGGCGATGTGACAGGTGTGTCAGCAGGAAGCGCAACCATAACAGCGAAGTTTACGGGGGAGAGTGGCACATTTACCGCCACCTACACTGTCAAGGTTTCTGACTGCAGCGTAAAGTATTACGACAATTCAGGGACCCTTAAGAAGACGTTGACCTGTTCAGTTGGTAAGACCTTTGCGGAAGTACCCTACTCGGCCACTGCAGTGTTTGCAGGAGGTGGCGAGCGCAGCGGCTATGCATTCTCTGGCTGGTACTCATTGCCCGATGGAGAAGGACTGGCGCTGGCTGAGGACTACGTTATTACTGACGATATCAGTGCTTATCCCTACTATATAGACCTTTCTAAGGGATTCAGCGTCCGCGAGATAGGCAGTTACTGCTACACGGGCAGTTTGATTAAGCCTAGGCTCGAGGTTTACGACAAGGACAAGCTTCTCATCCAGGGTAGGGATTATACAGTGGAGTATAAGCGAAACAGAAACGCATCAAAGAGTTCCCTGGCCTATGCGCTTGTGGCCGGCAAGGGAAACTATAAGGGAACCCAGCGTGTGGAATTCAGGATTACACAGCGTCCATTGACTGATGCGAAGGTTACAGCCAAGGGACCGATAAATGTATACACTGGAAAAAATATATACGGCAGTCCCGTGGTTAAATACAACGGAACCCTCCTTAAGAAGGGGGAGGATTACACTCTGTCATATCCGAAGAAGTCAGAGACTGGGGCTTACAGGGTGCCGGGAGTGTTCCCGATTACAATTTCAGGCAAGGGAAACTTCACTGGCAGCATCACAGTGTATCAGACCATAAGTGAAATGATCAGCCTTAGTAAATGTAAGATAACGGGCGTTAACAACAGAAGTTATACAGGTGAGCCTGTTGCTGTTGCACCGATGGTGACCTACAAGGGGCAGCGCCTTTACGAGGGTGAGCACTACACAGTGACCTGTCCTTCAGATATGACATCCGCCGGCAAGAAGACGATAACAATAAAGGGAATTGAGTCAGCAGGATTTTCAGGAAGAAAGAATGTGTCCTTCACAGTAAGGGGAATCGCCATGAAGGGGGCGACAGTTGAAGGTGCGAAGAATCTTTCATATATTCCTGACGGAAAATTCAGGACCTATACCCAGGAAGGATATGAGGTATTTGACCGATATGGTACTCGTCTGACTGAGGGTGAAGATTACACAGTCAGCTACAAAAATAATACAGCTGTTGGAACTGCGTCGATGGTTATCACAGGAATTGGTGAGTATACTGGCAGCGTGACAAAGAAATATAAAATAACAGGGTGTCAGTTAACTACAGAGAATGAAAATGCCGATATTAAGGTGCTTCCAGGTGGCGGAGCTACTGATTTTACCTGGTATTACGAGAAGACAGGTTCGCTCATGCCTGTGAAGGTATATGCCTACGGAATGCTGCTTAGGAGCGGAACAGATTATAAAATAACATACCGTAACAATAAAAAAATAGGTACGGGACAGTATACAATCACTGGAAAGGGGCTTTTTGCCGGAAAACTCACTGGAGATTTTGAAATAGTGGAGCAGGAAGTGCCAGAAGGTGAACAACTGATAACCAAGGCGAAATTTAAGAGTCTTACTGAACATGTATATAATGGTACTGAGATTACTCTTACAGGAAGCGACATAAGCCTCACTCTTCTTGGCGAGGACCTGAAAGAGGGAGAAGACTATGAATTCATCCCGGGTACATATTGGAACAATATCCAGTCTGGAACGGCCAGTGTGTATGTAAGAGGTATCGGTGAGTACGGCGGCGTTAAGAAAATTACGTATAAAATAACTCCCTTCGCCATCAAGTGGTGGTGGAAGGGAGTATAAAATATTAGTAGCGTAGCTGCGTTATTTTAACGAAAGAATTGCGTAGCAATTATTGAGTCTTTGAACAACCAAACCACAGGTACTAAATTCTATTTCTTGTCACTCAGGTTGACAATGATGATTCCAAGTGATACGAGCACCAGTGCAATAAGCCCGACAGTTGAGAACGCTTCGCCCTTCTCGCCAAGGAACAGTGCTGAGAGAAGCACGCCCATGACTGGATTGATGAAGCCAAGGATTGAAACGCGGCTGACAGGATTCCATTTAAGGAGAACACCCCAGAGAGTGTATGCTCCTGCTGAGATGAATCCCATGTAAAGCAGGTTAAGTACACAGGAAATTGAGTAGAATACAAGGCTTCCACCCATTGAGCTTCCAATAATATATAGAATGATGCCGCCGAAGAAGAACTGATATCCGCTGAGAACAATGGGATTCTCATCTCTTGAGTAAATCTTGATGCAGCAACCGCTCAGAGCATAGAAGAGGTCTGCAGCAATCATTGCCCCTTCTCCCTGAAGAGTGACAGCTCCTCCCGACATCAGTGCTCCGGCTCCGCCGAGAATCATGATTACACCGACGAATCCAATGAGGCAGCCCGCGAACTTTTTAAGATTCATTTTTTCCAGGCGAAAAATGTATGCGGCAAACAGGATTGTAATGAAGTTGCCGGAGGCGTTAATTATGGAGCCGCGCACTCCAGTTGTGTGGGCCAGCGCCATGAAGAAAAAATAGTACTGGCCGACTGTCTGAAACAGGGCGAGTATTCCAATATATGCCCAGGAACCAAGCTTTGGCTTTAATGCCTTTCTGGCGAGAAGGGATCCAAACAGGATTGTCATGATTCCTGCTGTAACAAACCTCGCACCTGCGAGCATTAATCGGGAAGCAGTGTCATCAGGACCAATCCTGAACAGCTCGTAGGCTATTTTTATCGCTGGTGTTGCACTGCCCCACAGGACGCAGCAGAAGACTGCTGTAAGGAATGTGACGGGAAACCAGGCCCAGATGGAGCCGGCTTTTGTTTTGTTTCTTTTCATTGAAGTCTCCTTGAATTGTTCTTTCATAAAGAAGAATAGGCGAAAACAGGGTACTTCGCAAGACGGTATTGGCATTTTTATACAAGATGACATTGTTATTTTTTTCGATAGAAGACGCACAGCGAAACGTGAAGGTATATGAGAAAGAGAAGACGAAAAAGGAATACCGTCCCAGTGCTGGTTTTACTGGCACTCATGTGCATATCGGCCGTGAGTATGCTTGTCATCATGCTGCTACAGAATGACGACAGCCCCAGGCTGACTGCTGATAAAGGCGATACGGGTGATAACCAAGTGCATGAGCTCACTGAGGAAGAGATTGCGGCCATGAATGGAGGCAGGGATTTCCTTGGCGGAGCAGGCGAGAGTATAATGGGAAAAAATGGAACCCAGGCAGGAGCTGATGGGAGAGATGCGCGAGACGGGAACGGAAAAGATTTGGAAGAGAGAGAAATGAAAGAACCTGAGAAGATTGATCCATACAATTTTATGCCGAAGGATGAACTGCCCAAGGAAGATTTTTATATTTATCATCTTACGGACGAGCTGATTGATAAAATAACAGGTGTGTCATATCCCGATATGCAGGAAACACAGCTTATCTGCTATGATGACCTGGCCTATGTGCACGTTAAGTATATTGACTTTAACGACCTTGAGCAGGATGGTGAGATTATCTGTAACAAAGCGATTGCGCAGGATTTGCTCGAGATTTTCACAGAGCTTCACAGGCAGAGGTATCAGATAGAGAGCGTGAAGCTGGTGGATGACTTTGGGGCCGACGATGAGAATTCGATGGCCGCAAACAATTCGTCCTGCTTTAACTACAGGAACATCGCAGGGACGGATAGGCTGTCAAACCATTCCTATGGCTGTGCGATAGACATAAACCCCTTCTATAACCCATATATCACTACTCAGGCCATCGCGCCTGCTGGCGCTGAGATATATGCGGACAGAAAGGCAGATTTCCCACACAAGATTGATAAGGAAGATCTCTGCTACAGGCTCTTTACAGAGCATGGCTTTACCTGGGGAGGCGACTGGAACCATTCGAAGGATTACCAGCATTTCGAGAAGGCCATAAATATGGATAAGATGGCGCCTGTAATAGTGGCAATTGACCCGGGACATGGCGGAGAAAATGAGGGTGGAAAGTTTGGTGAGTACACCGAAAAGGATATGACACCGATGATCGCAACATCACTTAAGCGCGAGCTTGAGAAGTATCAGGGGGTTCAGGTATGCCTGACGCGAACGGATGATTCAGATATCTCTTTGGATGACAGGGTTGACTACGCGAAGAAAAAGCACGCGGCGTTCTTCTGTGCTCTTCACCTCAACATGTCTGATAATCACAACCTGTTCGGTGCGGAGTGTTGGGTGTCGGCCTTTGACAGCTGTTATGCCGCAGGTAATGATCTAAGTCTTCTTGTGATGGATGAACTGACTACCGTCGGGCTCTTCGACAGGGGAATTAAGACAAGATTCAACTCAAGGGGAACGGATTACTACGGAGTAATCCGCCAGGCGACGAAAATCGGTATGCCGTCTGTCATCATTGAGCATTGCCACATTGACAACAGAAACGACGCTCCTTTTCTTGACAAGGACGGATGGCTCAGGCTTTACGGCAGGCTCGACGCCAGAGCTCTGGCGAAGTATTACGGCCTGAAATCCGATATGCTCGGAGAGGATTACTCTGAGCTTGATACGGCAGTGACCGAGGTTCCTTCTGAACCTGTACGCCCCGATGAGTCAGAGCCTGATGTGTGCAGGATAGATTCCCTGGAAAAAAATAAGGACGCCACTTCCCTTGCTGTGGAAGTGACATCCTATGATAACGAAAGTCGTATTTTGTATTATTCAGTAAGCCTTGACGGCGGAAACACCTTCTGTGATTACAAACCCTGGCCTAAAGGGGAAAGGACTGCGGAAATCACAGTAGACATCTCTAATAAGAAGACTGGTTCATTAGTTGTTAACACTTGTAATCTTCATGGCGTAGATGCCTTCAGCGAGCCAGTGAAGTATTAGAAGATTCCCTTGATACATACTGTGATGCAGTGATCACAGTACCTACATGACACATGAAGTTACGCAGTGATTACAGTACCTGTGCGGCCCTTGAGTGCCTCGTGGGTTGCAGCGATTGAAGTGATGAGAACTGAACCTTCTTTATTTTTCTCAAGGAAATCAATGGCAGCCTCAATCTTGGGAAGCATCGTTCCGGCCTCGAACTCGCCAGCTTCAATATATGCCTTGGCCTGTGCGACATCCATCTTTTCGATGCCCTTCGCCTCAGGTGTTCCAAATCCAGTCTGAACCTGATCAACACCAGTGAGGATGATAAGCTCATCAGCTGCTATATCGCAGGCAAGCTTGGCTGCGATTGCATCCTTCTCGATGACAGCACTTGCACCCTTGAGTGTGTGCTTCTGCTCGATAACGGGAATTCCGCCACCACCACAGGCTATTACAACCTGGTCAACATCGAGAAGCGCCTTGATTGCAGGAAGCTCAACAATGTGGATGGGCCTTGGAGCTGCAACGACTCTTCTGAAGCCACGACCGGGATCTTCCTTAACGAAGTTGCCCTTTCTCTCTTCCATGATGGCTTCCTCAGCTGTCATATGGCGGCCGATAACCTTCTGGGGATCATAGAAGGCATCATCATAGGGGTCAACCGTAACCTGGGTGAGGATTGTGCTGACACCCTTGGAAACTCCTCTTGAGATAAGCTCAGCCTTCAGTGAATTCTGTATATCATATCCAACATAGCCCTGGCTCATAGCCGAACATACACACATAGGTGCTGCCGTGTAATCCGGATAGATTCTTCTGAGCTCAGTCATTGCCTTATGTATCATGGAAACCTGGGGACCATTTGAATGTGTGATGGCCAGCTGGTAATCTGCTTCTACTAAATCAGCCAGTGCCTTCGCGGTCTCTTTAACTGCATCCCACTGCTCGAGGGTGGTATAACCCAGTGCATCGTGTCCAAGTGATACTACTACGCGTTTTTTAGCCATTGTCGTGTCCTCTCAAAAAAATATTTTTTTCATATATGTTAGCATTATATCACTATATTACAGAGAAATGCACAAAAAAGCATACAGAAAGGTCGGTAGATTATGAAAGTACTTGTCATTCCTGATATACACCTCAAAACGGATATTTTTTCCTCAGCAATGAATCTGATGCGCCAGGGCATTGCCGAGAGGGCAGTGTGCCTTATGGATATTGCTGATGACTGGGACATGGGAATGGAGATTGATATCTATGAGGAGTGCTATGATGCGGCAATCGCCTTTGCCAAGGCATATCCTGACACTCTCTGGTGCTACGGTAATCATGACCTCTCCTATATGTGGTGCAGGGAGGAGACGGGATACAGTGACTTTGCGCAGAGAACCGTCCAGAAGAAACTGATGGAGCTCAACCTTGCATTGCCTGCAGGCAATCCCGTCAGGTATGTGCAGCGCATCGACAACGTGATTTTCAGTCATGGCGGTGTGCTCCAGTATTTTGTAGAGCGGAATGTCCCCTGCTCGCGCCATGAAGACATTGATGCCACTTTGGAAGTGATTAACAGTCTTGGCGCCCGCGAGATGTGGAGGGATGAGAGCCCGATATGGTGCCGCCCTCAGATGGGGCAGGGCAGGATGTATATGGAGGATAGCTGCATCCAGGTAGTGGGACACACTCCCGTGGAAAAAATATACAGGGAGGGCTGTGTCATATCCTGTGATGTCTTTTCTACCTATTACAGCGGTGAGCCGATTGGGACGCAGGAATTCCTGCTGATTGATACAACGACGCACGAGTTCTCGGGGATCAAGGCCTGGTAGAGTGGGTGCGTGGAGTAGGATCTTGTAGCTTCGGGGTACACTCCCCGAAGCGTGCTGCGAAGCAGCATTATAATAGCGAAAGAATTGCGAAGTAATTATTGAGTCTTTGAATGCTTTTTTTACTCCCATTTTACATTTGTGTGTCTA
>DCHL01000120.1:10545-10680 GCA_002317595.1 Lachnospiraceae bacterium UBA1753
TCTCCTTTTTGCTTGCTTTTTTTACTGGAGATTTCAAGCAGAAATAAGGGTGTCGCCTTTTTGCTTGCTTTTTTTACTGGAGATTTCAAGCAGAAATAAGGGTGTCTCCATTTTGCTTGCTTTTTTCACTGGAGA
>DCHL01000120.1:10793-19028 GCA_002317595.1 Lachnospiraceae bacterium UBA1753
TCACCGGAGATTTCAAGCAAAAATAGGGGGTGTCCTTTTTTACATGATATTGGAGTTTACTGAAGTGGCAAAATAGCAAGACACACTTTTGTAAAAAGGGATTATTTTTTATTATTCCCTCCTGTTTTTTCCCTTTTACGTGTGCCTTACATATTCGACTCGAAAACTACGATTTCTGTAAGTGCCATGAGGGAAGATAACAGAGAACCTTACATATTTGCTCCAAAAACGATGATTTCTGTAAGTGTGATGAAGGAAGAAAGCAGAGAACCTTACAGATTTGGCTCAGAAACAACGATTTCTGTAAGTGCCATGCATGAAGAAAACAAAGAACCTTACATATTTGGCTCAGAAACAACGATTTCTGTAAGTGTCATAAAGGATGATTTCGTAAATATCAGGAACGCTGGTGTGAAAATGAAACGTGTACTTCCAAACACATTATGAAAAAGGGGAATAATTTTTCAAAAAATACACATTCTCCTATTGACAAGTAGGAAAAGTGGGAATATAATCCAATTCATAGCAAACGAATAGGAAAAAAGGGAAAGCAATTTCCCTATCACAGTTAACAACACACAAAGCGCTGCGTGGGCAGCAAAGAGAAATTAGGAGGAAAGAAAAATGGCAAATATCAAGAAGAGCGCAACAGAGTTAATCGGTAACACACCGCTTCTGGAACTTGTAAATTATGAGAAGAGCGAAGGCGTTGAGGCTTCAATCCTTGCAAAGCTTGAGTACTTCAATCCCGCAGGATCTGTTAAGGACCGTATCGCACTTGCAATGATCGAGGATGCTGAGAAGGCTGGCAAGCTTTCTGCTGGAGCTACCATCATCGAGCCTACTTCAGGAAATACTGGAATCGGTATTGCATCAGTTGCAACCGCTAAGGGATATAAGGCAATCCTTACAATGCCCGAGACAATGTCAGTTGAGAGACGCAACATGCTCAAGGCATACGGTGCTCAGATTGTTCTCACTGAGGGAGCAAAGGGTATGAAGGGTGCGATTGCTAAGGCTGAGGAACTTCAGAAAGAGACACCTAACTCAATTGTACTTGGTCAGTTTATTAATCCTGCTAACCCTGCAGCTCACAGAGCAACAACAGGTCCTGAGATCTGGAATGATACAGATGGACAGGTTGATATCTTTGTAGCCGGTGTTGGTACAGGTGGTACACTTACAGGTGTTGGTGAGTACCTCAAGGAGAAGAATCCCAATGTCAAGATTGTTGCTGTTGAGCCTGCGACATCACCTGTACTTTCAAAGGGAACTGCAGGACCCCATAAGATACAGGGTATCGGTGCTGGCTTCGTTCCGGATGTGCTCAACACCAAGATTTATGATGAGATTATTACAGTTGAGAATGAGGATGCATTTGCAGCAGGCAAGAAGTTTGCAAAGAACGAGGGTATTCTCGTAGGTATTTCTGCTGGTGCAGCTGTTCATGCAGCAACAGTTCTCGCTAAGAGACCTGAGAACAAGGGTAAGAATATCGTAGTTATCCTTCCTGATTCAGGAGACAGATACTTCTCAACACCACTCTTTACTGAGGAGTAATGTGGGATTTGCTGAGGAATTTTGTTGCCCTACTCATTTGTGGGCAAGAAGAGAAGCAGATTGTGAACGCTTTCCTTAAAAGTTGATAAGAAAATAGTGAGGCTGTCGCGCAGTGTCCTAGGCACCGCGTGACAGCCTTTTTGTGAGCTACGCTATTATGTGAGCTATGCTATTATGTGAGCTACGCTATTTTGTGAACTACGCTATTATGTGAGCATGTCTTTATGTGCTATTTTTCAGGGCTCGTCTTTTGCACATAGAATCAAGGAAAAATATGTGCTAAATGAGCAATAGTTTGTTTTGCACATAGCCTCAAGGCGCTTTTTTATGTGCTTTAGGTCCAGATCAATCCGCAGCACATAAACCCGAAGAAACTTTTTATGTGCTAACTGCTCGGTAGCTACTTTCGCACATAGATATCAGAAGATTTCTTATGTGCTATCTGCACAGAAGCCGCCGTCGCACACAACTGCAAGCATGCATAATTTAAGTTTCTTATGTGCTATTCGCTGAGATCATACCATAGCACACAAACTCAAGAAAATTATCATATGTGCTATCCGCATCGGGACTTCTAAAGCACATAATCCAAGGAAAATCATTATCCTCAGAACTTAAATACTATCCCAATAACGGCTGAAAGCATGATGTAGAAAATAGGGTGTCTGTTAAATTTCTTGATTGCAACGTAGACTACAATGGCAAGGATAATTGCTTTGATATTCAGCACATCAAGAATGGAAGCCAGGGACAGGTCTGAAAGAGCAGATATTCCTGAACAATTCTCCAAATGCAGCAGGGCGATTTTTGCAACCGACAGACCCGCAGCGGCAATCATGGCTGTGGAGGCGGGACGGAGTCCTGAGAAGATGTCCTTAACAAGCTTTGATTCCTTGAATTTCTCAAGAATTCCTGCAACAATCACAATGATGACAATTGAGGGAATCACCAGGGAAAGAGGGGCAATCAGAGCTCCGGGCAGCGAGAAGGAAGAGTATCCAACGTAGGTTGCCATGTTGATTCCAAGTGGACCGGGGGTGGATTCAGAGATTGCCACCATGTTTGAGATGTCCTCGAGGGAGAACCAACCTGTTTTGGCGGACATATCATAGAGGAAGGGAAGGGTCGCTAGACCGCCACCTACCGCAAATAGTCCTGTTTTGAAAAATTCCCACGAAAGAAGCAGAAGAGAAATCATTTCGCACCACCCTTCTTGTCAGTAGCATCAGAAACATCAGTAGCATCAGAAACATCAGTAGCATCAGAAACATCAGCAGCATCAGAAACATCAGTAGCATCAGAAACATCAGTAGCATCAGAAACAGTAGCATCCGAAACATCAGCAGTATTCAAAGAAACGGCGTCAACCGAGCCCTGCGGCCTTATTTTTCCCTGGACAACACCGAAGATCCCGGCGCATACAACCAGGATTATGGGCGAGATTGAGGGGATGAACAGCGTTAGGCCGAGCACAACAATGAAAATTGCAATAGCGATGGGACTGTTCAGAGCCTTCTTTCCGAGCTTGATGACCGCGTTGAAAATCAGCACACATACGCATGCCCTGATGCCTCCGAAGGCATGGGCCACAATGGGAAGATCAGAGAAGTTGCTGATGAACGCGGAGATTATCGTAATGATTACTATTGAGGGCGAGATGACGCCAAGGGTCGCAACGATGCCACCCACGATTCCACGAAGTCTGTAACCAATGAAGGTTGCAGTGTTGACAGCAATGATTCCAGGTGTGCACTGACCGATTGCATAGTAGTCGGCCAGCTCATCCTCAGTCGCCCAGTGGCGAGATTCCACCACCTCACGCTGCAGCATCGGCAGCATGGCATAGCCACCACCGAAGGTAAAGCCGCCAATTCTGGCGAAGGTAAAAAATAAATCAATTAACTCTTTCATGTCTGTGTTCCATTTCCCTAAAGTGTCTTGAAGTAACTAAAGTGCATTGAAGAAACTAAAGTGTTTTGAAGTAACTAAAGTGTCTTGAAGGATGAATGTGTTTATAGGCCTCTTTCTTGAAATAGAGCGTAGCCTATATAGTTTTCCGCACTATGATCGGCTTGCATATAGGCTGAACCTTTAATTCCCTTGTTGGCCTATATCTCGATTCAGTTTCTTATAGTGGCTTCTTCGCATCCATGGCCATTAGCCATAACAATATTTCCAGAAGCATTTTCTGTGTGTTATAGGCGCACCAGGATATTGATAGAATGCCCTATAATCTGAAAAAGCATCTTGAATAGGCTGATATGAGTATTCAAGCTGTAGCCAATATTTTTTTACAGAGTGACGTATAGGCTTATGTCACAAACTAGCCCCGGGCCAATACGCCACGGCAGAAGCAGAGAAGAAACCTGAGCAAGTCATGCCCGGAATAAGCTATAATCTACAGTAATTCCTATTGACATAGTAGGATTTCGGGGATATACTGAATACAAAGTTTGCTATGTGACACATCACAACCGATTCTACCACAGAAAAGAGGTGTTTGGATTGAAAATTTCGACAAAGGGAAGATACGCCGTGCGCGTGATGCTCGACCTTGCTGCCAACAATACTGGCGAGTATATCAAGGTGAAAAATATTGCAGAGCGTCAGGATATTTCAGATAAGTATCTTGAGCAGATTATTGCCATTCTTAACAAGGCTGGATATGTGCGCTCGGTAAGAGGAGCGCAGGGAGGATACAAGCTCGCGAAGGATCCGTCAAAGTACACAGTAGGAATGATACTGAGACTTACAGAGGGAAGCCTTGCGCCGGTTGCATGTCTCGATACTCCTGATGGAACAGTGGACTGCGACAAGTGCGACAGCTGCGAGACTCTTGAAGTGTGGAAGGAACTTGCTGCCGCAATCAACAATGTTGTTGATAATATCACAATCGCGGATCTTCTTGAGCGCCAGAAGGCGAGATTGCAGGACTTTTATGTGATATAACTGCGCTGGACTATTTTCAAGTGCAGAAGTGTGCAGGCAGTATAATATTACTCACTTCCTTTATAGTCACACTGCCCCTTAAATGCCTCGCCCCACTCATAATCTTCCATGTAGTAGCCTTTATAAAGGGATGAATTTCCATCCAGATAATCGTAAAGGTCGCAGGTGATTTCGTTAGCGTTAATGCTCAGCCCCTCTGGACAACTTTGTAGAATGTGTGCAACTCCGACCGACTCCAGGTCTTCACACAGGGCTTTATATACTGTATGCAGCTTTTTCTGTGAACCTCGTGAATGGGACTCATCTTCATACAGGATATAGGTCAGCTGCTGTCTGGATACAATCTCGCCACGTCTGGAAATGAGGTATGCGAGAAGCTCCCTGCTCTTTCTACGATGAAAGGTTACAGCCCTGCCATCTACGTAAATAGTAAACATCCCGAAGGTCTGAACCGAAGGCTTTGGAACCAATTTTTGAGGAGCTGCATACCGCAGATGAATAAAGGCCTCCCGAATATTTTTTGCAGAAACAGGCTTTAACAGGTATGCGGAGGCATACAAATCCATGGCATCAGCTTTATAGTTTTCAAAGCTTGTTACAAATACAATATTTGATTTGTCATTTCTTTCTTTGATTCTTCTTGCGATGTCAATTCCGGATATATTTGGCACCTGTATGTCCAGAAAATAGACATCAGCATAGAGATTATTCAAATCCATTAATAAATTGGTTGAAGAAGTGTAGGAAAAAATATCGGCATAGGGCATAACCTCCCTGATGGTGTCCTCGAGAAGCTCAAGTGACAGCTTTTCATCATCTAGCAATACTATTCTCATGATTTATCTCCTTCGGGATTCTTATTTCTGCACGTGTTCCCTTTGATTTCACGGAAAAAATAGTCAGTTCTCCGTCACACATGTACGAGAGCCTTTTTGTAATATTCTGGATGCCCAGATGCTGGCTGTCATCACTGACATCATCCTTGTCGAATCCGACTCCGTCATCTATTATTCGTATGTAGAAAAAATTATCGTCTGAAGTCGTTTCCAAAATTACCAGTCCGCCGTCCTGCGGCATTACACCGTGCTTTATCGCGTTTTCTACAAGCGGTTGCAGGGTTAGTGGCGGGAGTCTGAAATCCATTTCTTCAATGTCGAAGTCAAAACGTAATTTTTCCCCAAACCGAACCTTCTCTATGTTGATGTAGTGCTCGGTGTGCAGGAATTCTTTGGAAAATGGAATCGTGCTTAACGTGTCTAGATCTTCAGCAATATTTCTCATGTAAGAAGCAAATTCAAGTGTGAGATACTTGGCTTCCCTGCCATCCTTCTCACATAAGCCTGCGATGGAGGACAGCGTGTTGAATAGAAAGTGGGGATTAATCTGAGAGGACATTAGCGATATTCTGGTATCCTTAAGTTCATTTTCCTGTTTCGCCAGTTGCTGTTCTATCTCTAACATTTCAATCTTCTGTTTCTGCCAGACTTCACAATGTATGATAACTATCAGTACCGCTGCATATATATTTGCCGGAGTGTAATTCCAGTATTCCTGAAGCAGTAGAAGAAAGGATGGAATAATGAACAGAGTGTATAAGATTACCGTCTTTGTGGACAACGGCTCCCTATATCTGATGACCACAGCTTCAAGTGACAGAAGATAAATAAAAATTGGCAGATTTGTGAGTAAGGTATTACGGCTTAGCTGGTATATAATGGGCATCGCAAAGAAAAGGATGATGAGACCCCAGTGGAGGAGCTGCTTGACAGGCTTTGAGACTGTCTGCTTTGTTTCTATCAGTAATACTATGTAGTCCCCGGCGAAGGTGTACATGAGAATCGCGAAGAAAACGCGGATAGTTGATAGAGTAAACAATACCATTGTGCTTTGGTTAGCTGATTTTGAAAGTAATTCGATTACAGACCAGAGCAGATAAATTGTGCCACAGAACTCAAAGGAGAAAAACAGGTGATTGCGCTTTGATTTTTCACGCAAATAGTCTGAAAATGTCCCGATGGAATACACAAGAAGAAAAACAAATAATATTCCGTTGGCAACGATATTTAGCCATACATCATTTAATATTTCATACATGAAAAACTCCATTCCTGATGCTGTGCATATATTCATAGACATCCGTTTTCAAGATGATTTCATTATAATATACCCCTGTCTACATGAAGTCTACAATATCTCTTTGTAGACATTGCGTAGACACCTCCATGATAGAATCCTGACAAATTATATCGAACCTTAAGGGAGATCATTACAAAGGAGGATTTCTATGAAAGACAATATATTGAAAGGACTAATCAGGAGGAGGCTGCTTCGTGTATTGCTTACGTTATCAATGGTAGTTGCTCTTATTCCTATGAATACCATGACGGCTTATGCTGCAGATACAACAATTCCTATAGTTGAGGTTTCGGGTATTGATGCTCCTGTTACGGGAGAAGCACTTGATACAGAAGGCGTCTGTACTACAACTGGTATTTCAACAACAACTCCTTCTGTTATTTGGAAGGTGGGAGATGATGAAAAGACTGGAACGGCAGAGGCTTCAACAACATATACGGCATATGTGACTTTGGGGATTGAATCTGGTTATCGTGTTTCTGCAGCGTCTGGTACATCGATAAATGGTAATGCGGCTACTATAACAGAAAGAAATACAAATTATGTAATCATTTCTTATACATTCCCGGAAACTGAAACCAGTGGACCGAAGGTAATTACGAGTGGTACAACCACGATTAACACAAGTGGGGATTATATCCTGAATAATGATGTTAGTGGTCATATCGTAGTTACAAATAATGCAGTTGCTTCCATTGATTTGAATGGTCACGTGCTGACAAGCGATAGCAGCTCAAGCGTTGTCACGGTTAACAGTGGTTCACAATTGACAATTAATGATAGCAATCCTACTGCAGAGCATAAGTATGTAGTGGGCTCTGATAGTATATGGAGGTTAAATGATACTGCAGAAGGCGGTACTTCGTTGGGGGATATAGAGTCCATTCCGGTAGCGGACGATGTAATTATTATCCCAGGTGGTGCTATTACGGGTGGTGATAAAACAACAGGGTCACACGGCGAAGGTGCGGGAATCTATAATGCTGGTACAATTATCATGAATGGTGGAGGTATTATAGGTAACAAATCGCATGCAGGCAATTGTTATGGCGGTGGTGTACAGAACAATGGAACTTTCACTATGAATGGAGGAGTGATTGCAGGAAACACTGCTGGTACAGGAGGTGGTGTAAATAACCCTAAATCCTTCAATATGACTGGGGGAAAAATTATTGGTAATACTGCAGGCATGGGCGGTGGTGTAAACAACGATTCATCGAGTTTTACAGTGACTGGTGGTGAAATTACGTATAATGTTGGAGGTTATGGCTCAGGCGGTGGTATTCGTTGCGTTTATCCCTCCTCTGCTAAGGTAACAGTTGGTGGCACTGCGAAAATAAGTAATAACAGAAATATCAATGGGGCGACTAATGTTACCAATAACGTACTATTGGCCAATAGTATCAAGATTAGTGTTAAAAGTGGATTTAATGGGCTGGTAGGCGTAACGGCAGGCGCAAATTATGTCTTCACGAATACAAACGATGGTAATTACAGTGATTATTTCTTTAGTGATGATAGTGCTTACTATGTGAATAATGAGAGTAATAATGCATTAAAGCTTTTATCACATGTCCATAATTGGAACTA
>DCHL01000176.1:0-11296 GCA_002317595.1 Lachnospiraceae bacterium UBA1753
TGATTATGATAATCTCGATACAGAGTTGTTCATAATCGAATCAAGCAAAAACGCCCCGCAAGGCAGATATTAAAAGGCCATCGCACGAAAGTGCGGTGGCCTTTATTTGTCTTTCCTTGGCTCGCTTTCCTTTGTTCCATCGAGAACTGTAATTATGCAGGATTCCCGATGAATACCCGATTACAACGGGTCATCGGGATTTCGGTTTCATAGGATTTGCGATGAACGCAAGCTGCTATGTTTCATCGGGATTTTAATTTCTTAAGATTTGCGATGAACGCAGACTACTATGCTTCATCGGGATTTTAACTTCTTAGGATTTGCGATGAACGCAGGTTGCTATGTTTCATCGGGATTTCAATTTCTTATGATTTGCGATGAACGCAAGCTGCTATGTTTCATCGGGATTTTAATTTCTTAGGATTCCCGATGAACCCCCAATCAGCAGTTCATCGATTTCCACACTTCTCAAGATTCCCGATGAACCCCAGGGATGCAGTTCATCGATCTCCACACTTTCTCAACATTCCCGATGAACGCCCCAAAATGCCCATTGTGTGCAAAATTACTCTACCCCAAATTCAAAATCATCCATTGTTCCCCAGCCCTTTGCTATGCAGGTTACGTTCGCACCAATTACGACGGCGTCCCCATCCTTCACTTCAATGTCGCTAATTCTCGGATTCTTCCAATCCACCCATCCTGACAGCTGAACACTTTCCTGATAAGAATCCTCAGTTCCATCACTGTGCAAGACTTTTACATACAGGTAGATATCGGCGTCATCCCCGACATCATCGCCCTGCACAAACATGCTGGCAAAGTATTTTCCAGCCGAAGCGCCCTCAATTCTCTGTTCCACTGTAAAGTCCTGATTGTTGCTGCTCCACCAATGAAATGCCTTCTTATCAGAATGAGCATCTTCTGCCTTCTCCTGGATATCAGTCGGGTCATCTGATCCCTTTGAAGTCACCTCCCACATTGACACATCTGCATCCTCAAAACCAGGATTCTGTAAAACATTAGGACTTATCACCTTAATTAGTGCCTTAACTGCGTCGCCGTCAGGTGTCTTACCAGTAACCGAGTAGTTCCCAGCTGAATTTGTATCAACCTTTTCCATCTGAGCCTCGTCCCAGACAACGCTCACACCACTCTTTTCCCTGCTGTCGTTATAGTATGCCTTCACGGAATCCGGAAGTTCAAGTGCTGTCCCTTTTTGAATCTCAAGCTCAACATCAGGAATTGCAATAACCTCAAGTCCAGGGCCTTCCACCCCATCCTTCAGATACTTAAATACAGATAATGAAGGAAGCGCCCTTCCATCAGCGCCAAACAAGGCCTGATTGTCCCAGGAACATCCCCCGTAATATTTCCCAGCATCCTCTGGATCATACTCCCCTGCATAGGAGGATGCCCATCCTGCACCCGTCGACTCATAAAGAGCCTTGTTGGCCTGATACTGGTTGCTCGCTGCAATCCAGCAGCCCTCCCAGTAGAATACACCCAATGCACCACCTTCATGTGCTGCCGCGCAGATATCCCTGACCATGTTAGCCTGTCCCTGAACAGAGGCCGGATAGCCTTCTATCGGCTCTTCCCCAGAAATACTGTTTGCGGATCCATCTGCATCCAACGTTGTATACACATAGGAGGTTTCCATCACACAGGTCTTCTTCCCGTATGTCTTTTCAATATCCTGCAGCAGGGCCGTCATATTGTCCATTGTTCCATGCCAGTATCTGTAGTAGGACACTCCAAATACATCGTAGTCCACGCCAGCCTCAATCAGCTGCCCAGCTATTTCCATTATACTATCCGGATTGTCAATCTCAGTGTAATGGACTACTATCTGAACCGACTCCCCGGAATCCTTCTCATAATCGCAGACACCGCCAGCCGCCGAAACCAGCAGCTCAAGAACTTTCTGAAAATCACTCTCACCAGCCATTCCGTGGTTGATCTCATTTCCAATCTGCACCATTCCGATATCGGCACCGCTGTCGTGTATCTGCATCAGACTATCATATGTGAAGTCATGGATTGCCGACACCTTGTCCTGAAATGCCATTTCAGTCCAGGCCTTAGGCTCCATCTGCTTAGAAGGATCTGCCCAGAAATCTGAATAATGGAAATCAATACAGCTCTTCATGCCGTTCTCGGCGGCTCTCCGGCCCAGAATTCCTGCTGCCTTCACATCATTATTACCGCCGCCATATCCGTTTCCCTCACCATCATGGGGATCATTCCAGACCCTTATTCTCGCATAGTTCACCCCCGAGTCGGCAAGAATGCGGAACACATCCTCCTCCCTGCCATCCTCTGTGAAATACTTTACGCCTGCGGCCTCCTCAGACAGGATGCTGGATACATCCATTCCCCTGATAAAATCATCTGGTATCCCCTCAACCTGCTGGACATATATCTCGCTGGACTTTCCCTCGCGCGGCTCTACGTGTTCCTCAGCCTGCTCTGCGGGGGCCTCTGTCTGCTCTGCGAAGGTCTCCGCCTGCTCAATGGAAGGCTCGGCCTGCTCTGCAGGCACCTCCGCCTGCTTTCCGCACCCTGAAATAATAATTGCGGAAAAAATTAGTGCGAAAAAAATACCTGTTCTCCTCTTCATGCTTACACACTATTTTGTGAATACAACCACAAAACTCCTTCCCTTTCAAATTAAACTAAGCCTTAATTCAACTCATTAATCACATCAGAACTTCCGATATCCAAACACATCATTTAACCAAAAAGGACTCTTAGAACACGGTTCCAAGAATCCCTTGTTTCATTATATCGAGTAAAACCTTAATGTATAGCAGACATTCGCAATCCGCTTATCTTCCTGCTCTTCAAAACTATTTCAGCAGGTCCTGCATCTTGGCAAGTCTTGAAATAGCCTCATCAAGAGTAGCTTTCTCGCGCGCAAAGTGGAGACGGATAAGGTTGTTGATATCCTCTCTGAAGAAGCTTGATCCAGGAACGGCTGCAACTCCGATGTTGATGGTCATCCACTCACAGAACTGAAGGTCAGTCATCCCCTTGAACTGAGGAAGCTCGAGGAAGTCTGAGATATCAACCATGACAAAATATGTGCCTGCAGGAACATTGTGCTTGATTCCTACTTTATCGAGACCAGCTAAGAAGTAATCACGCTTCTCAGTATAGAGCTTATTAAGGTCCTCATAATATGACTCAGGAAGGTTGAGCCCTGCACATGCAGCCTCCTGAAGGGGAGCCGGTGCACCAACTGTAAGGAAATCATGAACCTTTCGGATTGCCTCGATAACCTCCTCGGGAGCGATAGCGTAGCCAAGTCTCCATCCTGTGATTGAATAGGTCTTACTGAGTGAATTGCAGGTGATGGTTCTCTCCCACATTCCAGGAAGTGATGACATATATACATGCTCATTAGGAGCATACACAAGATGCTCATAAACCTCATCAGTTACAGCAAATGCATCATACTTGATACACAGCTCGCCGATTGCCATAAGTTCTTCCTTTGTGAACACCTTACCGCAGGGGTTTGAGGGATTACAGATTACAATTGCCTTTGCTCCCTGCTTGAAGCCTTCCTCAATCAGATTGATATCAAAGCTGTATGTAGGAGGCACAAGGGGGATATAAATCGGCTCTGCGCCAGAGAGGATGGCATCTGCACCGTAATTCTCATAGAAGGGCGAGAATACCATAACCTTATCTCCAGGATTCACGATAGCCATCATTGTAGCCATCATTGACTCTGTACCACCACAGGTTACACAGATTTCCTTATCAGGCTGAATCTGTCTTCCAATAGCCTTGCTCTGCTTGCGTCCAATAGCATCAAGAATATTAGGATCACCGTAAGTTACTGAATACTGATGAGGTCCCTCATAGGCCACCTCAGCCAGTCTGTCCATAATAACCTTCGGGGGATCGAAATCAGGGAATCCCTGAGAAAGGTTGATTGCACCATGCTCATCACTGATTCTTGTCATTCGGCGGATAACCGAATCTGTAAACGTATTAACTCTGTCACTTAATCTAGGCATTTTATTATCTCCTTTTTTATGAAAGCCTTATAACACTTCTCCAGCTTCCTGCATTTTTTTAATCTCATCCTCTGAATATCCCATGGAAGATAATATTTCCACGGTATTCTGACCGATATGGCCAGTGGGTTCATAGTCCCTCATATCATACTCACTGAAGGCAATCGGCGGCATCGGCATCATAACCGTAGTCTCTTTTTCATCAGGGAACGTCACTGGAACAACATATCTGTTTTCAATAGCCTGTGGATCACGGCTTACCTCCTGCGACTCCATCATAACCTCGCAGGATACATTGTTTGCGCTGAAATACTCTCGCCATTCAAAGGCAGTACGCGTAAGAAAAATATCATTGCATTTCCTGATAATATCCTCAATGACACCGGTCTTCTGCATGGTGTCGATGGTCGCATAGTCAGGATCATCAATTATCTCCTCTATTCCGATGAGCTTTGAAAATTTTTCCTTATCCTCAACATACTCATTACAATAGATTCCTATCCACCGCCCGTCCTTGCACTTGTAGGTCTGGTTAAAAGGATCCGTAGGCCGCAGGGGTATAGGATTCAGATGCTTCCGCTCGAACTGGGTCTGCACCACACCAATCGCATTGCACCATATTCCGCTGGCAAAAAGTGATGTATCGACCTTCGTTCCGATTCCTGTCCTCTCCCTTGCAAAAAGTGCCATCAGGATTCCAGACAGGAAAGCATTGCTGGTCGCCATATCGCCGAATGCATAGGTCGGCAGGAACGGGAACGACCCTTCCGTCTGCCAGTCAGCAATAGGACCCGAACGGAGCCAGAAGGCCGTGATATCAAAGCCCGGGTTCTCAGCCACCGGACCCTTTGAACCATAGCCGCTGAAATGTGCATATATCAGCCTTGGATGGAGCTTTTTGATGCTCTCGTAATCAAGCCCGTTTCTGACAAGCGACTTTTCACGTACATTTGTGATAAAAATATCCGCGTCAAGAATCAGATCCATCAGGACCTTCTTGCCCTTCTCAGTCTTGAAATTAATGGAAATGAATTCCTTATTGCTGTTATGAATTGTAAATAGAGGATTGAGGTCATCCTCATATGGTGTCATCTCATGAGTACCTGCAAGTCTCATGACATCACCGCCAAGGGTCTCAACCTTAACTACCCTTGCTCCATACGCACAGAGCATACGTGCAGTAGTTGGGGCTGCCACAACCGTTGCAAGCTCCACCACCTTAACTCCCGAAAGCGGAAGATTCTTATCTTTTAATTCCTGAGATTTCATATCTGCTACAACTCTTCTAATATTGATTTCACAGTTCTGCTGCAACTATTTTTTCCGCTATACTATAACTGCTTTCTGGCTTCCTGTGCACCTCTGTCAAAGCACAGCGCATTCTTTGCATTAACCTTTCCTTTTTTTGCAAAATAATGATCCACAGCGCCACGCATATAAGCTTCGTCGTAATCATCACTTGCGCATGCAAGAGCGCCAATCATTACGATATTGGTACCTCTCGGGTTGCCAAGCTCGTTCGCAATATCTGTTGCAGGAACCTTAATTACCTTGATGTCATCGCGGTACTCACGGTTTTCATCAACCATCGAGCTGTTTACAAGAAGGATACCACCCTTCTTAAGTCTACTCTCATATTTATTGACCGCTGCCTCATTCAGTGTAAAGACAATGTCAGGGGCGAGGCAGTATGGGCTGGGAAGATCTCCGTCACTTATCTTAATATCACAGTTAGCCTCTCCTCCGCGCATCTCAAATCCATATGAAGGATACCATGATACCTGCTTGCCCTGTTCCATACCGGCATCAGCAATTATCATACCAGCGACAAGAATTCCCTGGCCTCCGAATCCGGAACAAATAATCTCTATCATTTTGCCTCTCCTTCCCTGTCAATATATTCTCCCAGAGGGAAAGCAACGCTCTGTGTCGTCTTTACGTACTCGCAGGCCTGCTCAGGTGTCATGCCCCAGTTTGTAGGGCAAGGACTTAATACTTCAACAAGACAGAATCCCTCACCGTTCATCTGCTTTGTAAGAGCCTTCTTAATCGCATTCTTAGTCTTCTCAACGTTTGCAGGTGTATTAACTGCACATCTTGCCAGATATGCCATCTCAGTACCTGCCAGAAGCTTCGTGATATCAACGGGAGTTCCGTTCTTCTTAGGGTCACGTCCGAAGGGAGATGTCGCAGTCTTCATTCCAACAAGGGAAGTGGGTGACATCTGTCCTCCAGTCATACCAAATACGCTGTTGTTAACTACGATTGTCAGTATGTTTTCATTTCTGAGAGCACAGTACAGTGTTGACTCGATACCAATACTGTAGGCTGAGCCATCACCGGGATGTGAAATGACAAGAGCATCGGGACGGGCTCTCTTCACTCCGGCAGCAGTTGCAACAACACGACCATGTGCACCCATTATTGAATTGTACTTAAGTGCATACTGCGCAAACTGACCACATGCAACATCATCAACTGTTACTATCCTGTCGCTCACGCCAAGCTCCTCTGCAGCCTGTGCAATAGCATGACAGATTATTCCATGACCGCAGCCAGGACACCACGATGCCTGCTGCGTCATATCTATATCATGAGGTATTTTAAATTCCATTTCGGCATCTCCTTAATATTTTTTCAACATCTCTTTCACACGCTCAATAATCTTGTTCTCATCGATAACGCTCCAGTACTCTCCATAGAATTCAACTGGCAGCTTATTTCCGCTTGCAAGAACAACATCATCTGTCATCTGGCCTAAAATATTCATTTCGATGTCCAGAAATGCCTTGACCTGAGGTCCTAATTTTTCAAAGGCCTTCTTAGGATATGGCCAGAGCGTGACTGGCCTGATCATACCAAGCTTAATGCCCTCTTCTCTAGCTCTGATGATAGCGGACTTGGCAACGCGCGAGCTGATACCGTAGGCAACAATAACAATCTCAGCGTCGTCAGTCATTACCTCTTCCCAGCGCTGCTCTTCCTCTTCCATCTGAGCATACTTAGCGCGAAGATAATCAGGATACTCCTTCTCACCGATATCCCAGAAGCGGTTCCAGATAACTCTCTGCTTCTCGCCTTCCTGTCTCGGTCTGATAGCCCAGTCAAAAGTATCAGGGTCATGCTCCTTCATCTCAGGGAGCTCAACTCCCTCCATCATCTGACCGATATTGGCATCTGATGCCACAATAACTGGGTGGCGATATTTTTCCGCCAGGTCAAATGCCATATATCCAAAATCTGCCATCTCCTGACAGCTTGCAGGCGCAAGAACGATTGTACGGTAATCACCATGCCCGCCGCCTCTTGTGAGCTGCCAGTAATCGCCCTGGCCCATGAAGATATCGCCGAGACCGGCACCGATTCGCATGACGTCTGCAATTACAGCAGGTACATCGCTTGCACACAGGTATGAGATTCCCTCCTGCTTGAGGGAGAATCCAGGGCCTGATGTAGTCGTAAGTGCTCTGGCGCCCGCTGCTGCCGCACCAAATACCATATTGATTCCAGCAAGCTCAGACTCAGTCTGAACGCACTGTCCGCCTACCTCATCCATTCTCCAGCACAGATATTCAAGAATGTCTGACTGGGGAGTGATAGGGTATCCACTGAAGAATCTGCATCCGGCACGAAGACAAGCTTCTGCGAATGCCTGATTTCCTTTAAGTAATTCCTTTGCCATTTTAAGTTCTCCTTACTCCTCGATCTCAATGCAGTAATCGGGACACATCTTAAAGCATGAACCGCAGCCTACGCATTCCTTGCTCTCATCCATGCACACCATCTCAAAGCCCTTCTCTCCGAGCTCCTTTGACGGTACAAAAACACCCTTCGGGCAGACCTTCACGCAAAGAAAGCATCCCTTACAGCGGCTTGTATCCAATTTAACTTTTGCCATGATAATTCATCTCCTAGTGTTGGTATTTCTCTTTATTTATTAGCTTCCTTGCTGGCCTGTGCACTGTACTCATCAATCCACTTATCGAAGTTACCGTTGTCCTGGTTCTCCTTGATAGTATCGTTAACCAGCTGAAGGAACTCTGCATCGCCCTTTGCAACGCAGGCCTGTGTAGCCTTGTCCTTGTTTACAAACTGAATCTCCTTGAGTTCAGCATACTTATCATTGTTAAGCACGTACTGCTTACCAACAACCATACCCGTAACAACCGCATCACACTTGCCCTGAGAAAGTTCTGTAAAGCAGTCAGCGATAAGTGCAAGTGAGTTGATATTTGCTCCTGTCATCTCATCCTTTGCAACTGTCTCTGAGGAAGCACCCATCTCAACATCTACAACCTTACCCTCGAAATCTGAAAGGGATGAGTACTTTCCTGCATCCTCAGCGCGCACGATGATAGTCTGCTCGTCGTTAACATACACATTCGAGAAATCTACAACCTCAGCTCTCTCAGCTGTCTCAGGCATACCTGCGATTACGATGTCACAGTCACCCATGCTGAGTGACATTACAAGCTCACTGAAGGCCATGTCATGAACCACGAGCTTAACACCTAACTTATCTGCAACTGCCTGTGCAAGCTCAACGTCAATTCCAATTACACTTCCGTCATTCTCAATGCTGACGAACTCAAACGGAGGGTATCCGGATGCAGTTCCGAGAACGAGCTGACCCTTAGACTTAATCTCAGCAATCTTGCCACCTTCTTTTGCACCACCAGCTGCACTGCTTCCGCATCCCGCAAGAGACAGTACCATGGCAGCAACCATAACTACAGCAAATAATTTTTTCAACATTTTCATAATTTTTCTCCTCTTATATAAAATTATTTTTTGCTCAAATTTCTCAACCCACGACGCGCTTATGCTCTGCACTCTGCCTGTTCTGGGCTTTTGCGACGCACTCTGCCTGTTCTGGGCTTCTGCGACGCATATCAGCTTCTGTTGCTCTTTGCAAGCTTCGTCTCAAGCTTCTTAATGAACAGTGATGTCACGAATGTCAAAATGAAGTAAATCACTGAAACAATAATAAGTGGCTCAAAGGACTTAAAGCTTATCGCACGGATTGTATTAGTTGTGTACATAAGCTCAGCAAGGCCGATTACAGATACCTGTGATGACTCCTTGATGATGCTGACGAACTCGTTTCCAAGTGCAGGCAGGATATTTTTTATCGCCTGTGGAAAAATAATGTAGAGCATCGTCTGAGTCTTGTTAAAGCCAATACTTCTGGCAGCCTCTGTCTGTCCGTCGTCTATCGAAAGAATTCCTCCTCGGACAATCTCGCACACATACGCAGTGCTGTTGATGACAAGGGCTACAAGTCCAGAACAGAACCTGCTGAAATCGGCTCCCAGAAACTCCACTGTGGGAAGGTTGATTCCCAGCATTGGAAGGCCGTAGAAGACCATGTAAATCTGAACAAGCAGCGGAGTTCCTCTGATGAATGCCACATACACACTCGCGATTGACTTAAGTATTTTATTGTGGGATATCTTCATCAGCGCAACCAGACTGCCAAGAACGGTGCTGATCATTACTGTTCCCAATGAAAGTCCGATTGTAAGGATTACTGCCTGCGCGAATAAAACCTGGTATTTTGAAAAAACTTCAAATAATGATGCCATTGCGTTCCCCCTTAAAGTACTTTCTGCAAGAACGCTTTGACACGCTCGTTTTCGTTGTTATCAAATATCTCCTCAGGAGTACCCTCGGCAACCACATACCCTTCGTCCATGAAGATCACCTTCGAAGCGACCTCCCTTGCAAATCCCATCTCATGGGTAACGACAAGCATGGTATTTCCAGCCTTCGCAAGGTCCTTCATAACCTGGAGTACCTCACCTACCATCTCAGGGTCCAGCGCCGAAGTCGGCTCGTCGAACAAAATCACCTCAGGATTCATGGCTAGCGCCCTTGCAATCGCAATCCTCTGCTTCTGACCACCTGAAAGGCTTGAAGGATATGAATGCTTCTTATCTGTAAGTCCGACCATGTCCAGCAGTCTGTCTGTCATTGCATCAGCCTCTGAGGCAGGCATACCAAGAAGCTTCATGGGGCCTATAGTAATATTTCTCTCAATAGTAAGATGTGGGAAAAGATTGAACTGCTGAAATACCATTCCTATCTTCATCCTGATCTTGTTGATATCTACTTTTTCCTTTAACAGATTCACACCATCAACGAAAATGTCTCCCTTTGTGGGAATCTCAAGCTGGTTGATGCACCTTAGGAACGTACTCTTTCCCGATCCTGAAGGACCTATGATTGCGACCACGTCACCCTTTTTCACATTCAGGTCTATGCTCTTTAAGACTTCGAGGTCGCCGAAGGCCTTCCCCAGTCCCTTAACCTGTATGATGTATTCTTCTGCCATGTCTCATCCTCTTTCAAGTTCTTCAATCTAAACATAGTAAACCACGTTTAATATTTAATGAAAAAAGGTATATTGTCAAGACTATTTATACATGAATAGTGTATAATTATGTAACTAAAATATGAAATACGGAGAAAAAATGAGTACACGAACTATGTTTGATTTGACCGATTTAAGTAACTATACCGAGACTCTCTGGATGAACCCACATCTTGAGTCAGTGGCGCCTCATTTTGAGATTAACGGCAAAAAATTTCTTCACATAAAGGCGGCCCAGAACAGGCTCATGAGATTCATGCCATATATAGAAGAGGTGTTTCCGGAGACAGCCCCCCGAAGGGGAATTATCGAGTCAGAACTGATTGAGATACCGCAGATGATGGATGTGTGTTTTACCCTGGGACAGGGAGCTGATGCGCTCGCCTCTTCAGCTTCTGATATTTCTGCATCTTCGGTTTCTGATATTTCTGCATCTTCAGTTTCTAATATTTCTGCCCCTTTGGCTTCTAAAACGTCATCCGCGTCATCCGCCCGGTTTTCTGGCAGACTCTTCCTCAAGGATGATGCCCACCTCCCCATCGCTGGCTCAGTCAAGGCCCGCGGCGGAATCCATGAGGTACTGAAGGTCGCTGAAGGGCTTGCACTCAAAGAAGGCCTGATCACACCAACCGACAGCCGCAGTCTCCTCAATAGCGATGAGGCAAGGACCTTCTTTGGACAATATACAATCCAGGTCGGCTCCACAGGAAATCTAGGACTAAGCATCGGCATCATGAGCGCCAAGCTTGGATTCAAGGTAATTGTTCATATGTCGAGTGATGCAAAGCAGTGGAAAAAGGATATGCTCAGAAGCTACGGCGTAGACGTGCGTGAGTACGATGATGACTACAGTGCTGCTGTTGCCGAGGGCAGAAAACTCTCAGACGAAGAT
>DCHL01000176.1:11377-17789 GCA_002317595.1 Lachnospiraceae bacterium UBA1753
GCATTAAGACTCCGTGTCCAGCTGTCAAAGGCAGGTGTGATAGTCGATGAATCTCATCCGCTGTTTGTATATCTTCCCTGCGGTGTCGGCGGTGCTCCTGGCGGAATAGCCTTCGGACTCAAGCAGCTCTTTGGCGACAACGTGAACTGTTTCTTTGCTGAGCCGACCCATGCTCCCTGCTTCACCCTCGGAATGGCTACAGAGAAATACAACAACATTAGTGTATATGACATCGGCCTTGACGGTCGCACCCTGGCCGACGGGCTCGCAGTGGGCCGCCCCTCTGGATTTGTATGCAGCATGATGAAGACACTTGTGTCTGGAAGCTACACAGTAGCTGACGAGAGGCTTCTTGAATATCAGAAGCTGCTATTTGACAGGACCGGGATATATCTAGAACCCTCTGCCTGCGCAGGCTTCGCAGGGCCTCAGGTGCTTTCTTCCTTAGGTTCTGACTGCGATAACATTGAGAACAATCGTCTCATTTCTTCAATATCGGAAGCATCTTGTAACGCCACGCACATCATCTGGGCAACCGGAGGAGGCCTGGTACCCGAGGATATCCGCTAGTCAGAATGAAACTTTCGTGTGTATTTTGAGTTAGGAAAAACCTGAAACCTGCATATTGCTTCGGTCCGAGATCCGTTCATCGGATACCATCGGAATTCATGAATCCCGATGACGCACAGAAGTCCTGAATCATCGGAAACCATAGGAATTCATAAATCCCGATGACGCATAGAAGTCCTGAATCATCGGATATCATGAGAAACCCTTAATCCCGATGACACATAGAAGTCCTGAATCATCGAATATCATGGGAACCCCTTAATCTCGATGAATTCTAATTCCCCTGAATCATCGGAAACCATAAGAAACTAATAATCCCGATGAACCATAGCCCTAGCCTTCATCGGAAACCACGGGAAACTCCCAATCCCGATGAAGCATAGTATCCTCAATATCATCGGAAATTACAGGAAATCATGAAGTCCGATGAACCATAGCCCTAGCCTTCATCGCAAACTACAAGAAACTCCCAACCCCGATGACACAGCAAAAAGGAGTCGCAAAATTCTCCCCTTAAAAGGAGTCGTACTATTCTCCCCTTAAAAGGAGGCGTACATTTCTCTCTTTAAATAGAGTCGAAAATTTCTCCCCTTAACAAAATGGGCTGTCGCATCAAAATGCGACAGCCCCTGAAATAGTCTATTTAGCCGCCAATCTGGCAGGTAAGTGCGGTCTCGCGGACCACGGCAGCTTTAAGCTTCTCCATATACTCGTCTGTGGGTGAAGGAACCTCACCCATGAGGTAGTCCCTTCCAAGTCCAGCATACTTGCCCTCACCGTATCTGTGGTAAGGAAGCAGGTGAATCTTGTTCACTCCGGGAAGAGAATCAGCATATCTCGCTATTGCAAGAATCTCTTCCACACTATCATTGAAACCAGGAATGACAGGAACTCTGATAACAAGGTTAGTCATGCCGCTCTTTGCAATCTTCATTGCATTCTCAATCATGAGTGTGTTTTCCTTGCCGGTCCACTGCTCATGCTTCCTGGGGTCCATGTGCTTGATATCCATGAGATAAGTATCAAGATACGGGAGAATAGTCTCGATTGTCTCGTACTTTGCGAATCCCATTGACTCCAGCGCTGTGCCGATTCCGAGATCCTTAGCTGCATGGAGAAGGTCCCTTGCGAACTCAGGCTGGAGAAGGCTCTCGCCACCTGAAAGGGTAAGACCACCATTGGAGCGCTTGTAGTAAGGCATATCGCGCTTAACTACTTCCATAACCTCCTCAACAGTCACATCCTTGCCGTACACCTTGCTCTTTCCATTGATGGTCATGGTCTGGATATCGAAGGACTGCGACTCAGGATTGCAGCACCATCTGCATCTCAGGGCACATCCCTTGAGGAATACTATGGTTCTGATTCCCACACCGTCGTGAATGGAATACCTCTGTATATCAAAAATTCTTCCTGTTGTATTGCGATAATCGCTCATCGTAATTTTCCTCAATAATAGTAGAGTTTATTTTCAAAAATGAATTTTGAGATGATTCTGCTCAAGCTCAGGGGATAACTTGATTTATTTTATATTACCTGAACTTAGCCTGCTCTGTTCTCTTTATGATGTCATCCTGCAGTGACTTCGAAAGTGTTGTGAAGAGTGCTGAGTATCCTGCTACTCTTACAACAAGTCCAGCGTACTTCTCGGGATGAGCCTGTGCATCAAGAAGTGTCTCCCTGTCGACAACGTTGAACTGCATATGGAACGCCTTCTGATCAAAGAATCCACGCATCATTGCAACAAAGTCCTCAAGTCCCTGCTCTCCTGACATCGCACTGGGACTCATCTTCATATTGAAGAGCGTTCCGTTACTTGCGATTGCATGGTCAAGCTTTGCAACTGAGTTACATACTGCAGTGGGACCGTTTAAGTCTCTTCCTGAAGTAGGACCTACACCGTCCGCAACTGGTGTATGGGCAAGTCTGCCATCAGGCGTTGCACCTGTCTGAGCACCAAGAGGTACGTTGGCAGATACGGGATAGAGACCAGCCTGGAAGATTCCTCCTCTGGGATTCTTATACTTAGGAAGGGGTCTTGTGTAGGTATATGCAGCCTCCCTTGCGAGGGCATCAACATCATCGTTGTCATTTCCATACTTTGGAATGTCGTCGATCATGTCCATAATCTCTTTATATCTCTTAGCATCCCCTTCAGGAACCTTGTACTCAAGAACACCCTTGATAATAGCAGCCACCATCTCAGGAGTAACCTCCTGACCCTGAGCCGCAACCTGTGCGCTGACCTGAGTAGCAATCTCCTTAGCGCTTGTTGCATCAAAGCCCTGGCCGAAGTTCATCTTAAGAGCCTGCGCCAGTTCCTTGAGGGTTATTTTTTTCTGGTTAAATACAAGCTCTCTTACTGTGTAGAGAGAATCAGCAACATTGGCAATACCAAAGCCCTGAGGACCTGTAAAGTTATAGGTTGCTCCGCCTTCCTGAACTGATAGGCCACGCTTGATACAGTCATCCATAAGCATTGACTGAAGCGCAAGAGGGCATCGCTCAGCATGAGCCTGATCAATCGCATTGTCAGCGTTTACCATCAGCTCAATATTGTATTCCATCTGCTTCTTGTAAGCCTCAAAGAAATCCTCGAAGGTTGTGAAGCTATCAAGGTCACCAGTCTGGATGGATGCAACCTCTCCAAGATCGATACCATTTGTGAATACCATCTCAAGAGGACGGCACATATTGAAGAAGGCGGCATCATGCCATCCATCTGTCTTGCCGGGAACCTGAGGCTCAACACATCCGATGATGTTGTAATTAAGTGCCTCCTGATAAGGGATTCCCCTTGCACACATTGCTGGAATGATTGCCTCGTCATTATAGTAAGCAGGAAGACCGATTCCTGTTCTTGTAAGCTCTGCAGCCCTAAGGAGAAGCTCCTTTGAAGAGCCGTTCCAAACTCTGATAGAGAGCGAAGGCATAGGAAGGAACACATGCTCTGAAGCAGTGATGCACATGAATGACAGGTCATTTGTCGCATCCATTCCCATCTCATCCTGTCCGCCTACGATAAGATTCTGGAACAGTGAGTAGCCCGCAAATCCCTCTGCCGAAGCAGCATCTCTGCACTTGTTGAGATCATTGAGCTTAACCCAGATACAGTCGATAAGCTCCTGTGCGAACTCCCTTGTCATACCGTTCTTACGGCAGTTCTCGTAGTAAGGGTACATGTACTGGTCAAAACGTCCCGGCGAGATTGAATGGCCGCTTGACTCAATCTGCATAACCTGCTGGATGAACCAGAAGGACTGACATGCCTCGTAGAAGGTCTTCGCGCCCTTTCTCGGAACATTGTGACAGTTCTTGGCAATCTGAAGAAGCTCAGCCTTCCTTGAAGGATTACTTTCCTTTGCTGCCATCTCATTGGCAAGCTCTGAGTAACGCTCTGCATATCTGATGATTGCATCGCAGGAAATAAGCATAGCCTGAAGAAGCCTTGACTTCTTTGCGTAGTTGGCATCACCGACATTGCAGGAAGCAAGCTCCCTTGACACCTCTTCCTTATAGCCCTCAAGACCAATCTCAAGCACCTTCCAGTACTGTACTGTGATATGTCCGACGCCGTTATAGAAGTAATTGCCCGGTGTGAAAAAATTATGCTTCATGGCCCTGAGTGTCTCAGGTGTCATATATGAAGTTGCAAGCTCACTGGTAGTTCTTCCTGCCCAGTACGCATTTGCAGCCTTAAGTCTCTTCTTGGTATCGTCAGAGATATAGAACGGGTCTGCAGACCTGTGCTCCACAGTCTCAAACTCAGCCTCAAGCCAGTCATAAGAAAACTCAGGATATGTCTGGCAGCCTCTGGGTGCTATTGTTGTACTTCCGACAATAAGTTCAAGAGGCCTGATTACTATAGGCAATTTGTCGAGGATATGGTAGAAGGACTTTGCCTTTCTGATTACCATAGGCTCGTTCTCAGTCTCCTTGAAACTTTCAGTAAGGAGCTCAGCTCTTGCAGCCTCAATCTCAGGCATCTTGGCATAGAGATGGTCTACCAGTTTCTTTATTCTGTCGGACTTTGCAATTTTTGTTCCGTCATATACCCTAACCATTGTCATCCTCCTTCAGGATTGTTCGGTTTATGTTATATCGATTATCTGTAGAAAAAATATATCCGTCCACTGAATCAATCTCAGTTCAATGGATAAATACACTCAATACCGTTCTGCTTGAAGTAGTCAAGCCAGGCTGCCGGTGGCTGTCGGTCTGTGATCACAACATCCAGCTTCGACATTTCGCATATCTTTGAGAAGGCAATATTCCCAAATTTGCTTGAATCCACAGCCAGATACACCTTGCCAGCCGAGGCAATCATGCCCTGCTTAATGCTAGCCGTCTCGTCATTTCCGTCAGTAACACCCTTTTCGATATCAATTCCCTTGCAGGAAAAGAATGTCTTATCAACATTGTAGTCAGCAACGCTCTCGAGAGCACGTCTTCCAAGCAATGACATGGATCCGGATTTCAGCAGTCCCCCTGTTGAAATGATATCCCAGTCATCCACATCCGCCAACTCAAGCATGTTCTCAATCGAGTTAGTAATTACCGTGAGACGTTTCTTTTTCTTCAAATTTTTTGCAATGAATACAGCTGTGGTGGATGCGTCAAGGAAGATATGGTCCCCGTCGTTGACAACATCGTACACAAGCTCCGCAATCCTCTGCTTTCCCAAAGGATTTGAATTACGGCGGACATTGAAGGGCAGGTCAATACTGCTCCTCTCGTTAATTACCGCTCCACCGTAACTCTTTGTGACGTGTCCGTCCTCAGCCAGCTTATCCAAATCTCGTCTGATTGTCTCTTCCGATACCCCAAAGGATTTGCTGAGTTCGCTTACTATGACACGTCCGTCCTCGTGGGCCTTCTCCAGGATCAGGTTACGTCTTTCTGCAGCAAGCATCTGTTGCTCCTTAATATATGTACTTCATCAGCTTGTCCGAAGGTCTTGCGATTACAGAGCTGTCGAGGAACATTCCTCTATCGCCTGCCGCAACCTTCGCTGTCTCAATAGCTGCCTGAACAGCTGATACACTTCCAGTCAGAGTCATGTAACTCTTTCCGCACATTCCCTTTGCAAGTCTGAGTTCCAGCAGCTCCACTATTGCTGTCTTGGCTGCGATATCAGCTGCGACAATCATAGCGGACACGTCGTAGGTCTCAAGAATTCCAAGAGCATCAATCCTGTCTGCCTCAGCAGTACCGTAGATTGCGGGAAAAATTGAGTCGTGGGGATTACCGAGCACGAAGGTATCCAAAACCTTATCTGCGAATCTCGTCTTGGCCCTGTCAACAGAAGCCCTTACCGCGCTGAGTTCGCCAGTGATGAGGATAACAAACTTACCAGGACAGGTCACCTCTGCCTGAAGGATATCGACATCTGCCGCCTTAGCCATCTCGTCAGCTGCGGTGAAGCCTGTAGATACGGTTGTGCACTCTACCATTCCTATTGCTTTTGCCATTACTGTTTTCTCCTATTAAGCCAGAGTTCCTGGGTCTCATATAAAAGCCCAAGACTCTTAAGTCTCTGTCTCTCTTCCTCGGGCATTCCTGTTCCTCTGATAAGAATCTCCTTATCAGAAACACTCTGAACAGTTCCCCATACCGAGCTGTGAACCGGAACTGACAGTCCGTCAGCAGCCTCCGCAATCATCTGGCCCTTCACTACTTCCTCTCCGGCCTTGACGATTGGAACAGCCGGTGCTCCGATATGCTGGCTCATCTGAATCTTCACGAAGTCGCTCTCAGGTGTCGTATCGAGGAAGGGTGCATCCACATCATACTGGGCAATTCCAAGTCTCTGCTCAAGTCTGTGTGAGGGAACCTGCTTAAA
>DCHL01000176.1:17868-18401 GCA_002317595.1 Lachnospiraceae bacterium UBA1753
CCACCCTTAAACTGCTGAACGATTGACTTCGGTGAAAGTCCCTGGGGACATGCATATTTCTCGCAAAGTCCACATCCACTGCAGTATGCGGCATTCATGAATACCGACATGTCACTGAGATCATTGTTTGCCACAGCCCTCATTATTTTGTGGGGCTCAATGGGATGTCCCAGGTTGTGTCTCGAGCAGAGGTCTGTACAGCTTCTGCACTGACAGCACGAAGAAGAAGCCCTTCTCCTCTCAACCTCGAGATTCTTGTGCATCTTCTGCACAATCGGATGATTCTTCGGTAATATGATAATTGCATTCGTCGTCTTGGTGACAACCGTCTTCTCACTGCCAAGGAATCCCATCATAGGTCCGCCAATCACATAGGCGGGATCCTTGATTGTGGGTGTTCCAGCAAGAGCTACCGCCTCGGGAAGCGCAGTTCCCAAGGGAACTCGTACTGTGAGTGGTCTGTCAATCTCACCAACGATCGATACAATTTTATTCGTTACATTTACATTGAGATGAACGGCACGGTAGAGGTT
>DCHL01000031.1:0-10774 GCA_002317595.1 Lachnospiraceae bacterium UBA1753
AGAGCATTCTCAGCTGTGTTCCACATCTCATCATCGGGATGATACTTCTCTGTATCTGCAGGATCACGAAGTGAAAGTGTGCAGCGGTAATCTGTGATACCGAAATCCTTGTATACGTCAAAAATAAGGTCTACTACTTTCTTAACCTCGCCCTCAATCTGCTCAGGTGTCACGAAGAGATGGGCATCATTCTGGCAGAAGTGACGTCCTCTCTCAATTCCCTTAAGGGTTCCTGATGACTCAAAACGGAAGTCATGAGCAATCTCACCGATACGGATAGGAAGCTCTCTGTAGCTGTGAGGCTTGTTTGCATAAATCATCATATGATGAGGGCAGTTCATGGGACGGAGAACGAAGTTCTCACCCTCAACCTCCATTGCAGGGAACATGTTGGCCTTGTAATGAGCCCAGTGTCCACTTGTCTCATAGAGCTGAACTGTACCAACGCAGGGAGTCATAACATGCTGGTAGCCAAGCTTTCTCTCCTTAGCCTTGATGTAATCCTCAAGCTCCTGCCATACTGTGTATCCCTTGGGAAGGAACATGGGAAGACCCTTACCGATAAGGTCGTCTGTCATGAACAGACCCATATCCTTACCAATCTTTCTATGGTCACGGGCCTTAGCCTCTTCCATCATCTTCTCGTACTCAGCAAGCTCTTCCTGTGTCTGGAAAGCTACACCGTTGATACGAGTAAGCATCTTATTTTTAGCATCATTCTTCCAGTAAGCACCACTCTGCTGAGTGATCTTGAAAGCCTTGAGTGCCTTTGTATATGTAATATGAGGTCCTACGCACATGTCGAGGTAGTCGCCCTGCTGATAAAAGCTGATGACTGCATCCTCAGGGAGGTCACCGATGTGCTCCTCCTTGTACTTGGCTCCACGCTCATGCATGAGCTTAACAGCCTCTGCCCTGTCGAGGATGAAAGGCTTGATTGGAACGTTCTCCTTAACAATCTTCTTCATCTCCTTCTCGATGTTCAGAAGGTCCTCATCAGAGAGCTTCCTGTCTCCGAGGTCTACATCATAGTAGAAGCCCTTCTCAGTTGCGGGTCCATACGCGAAATCAGCCTCAGGGTAAAGTCTCTGAATAGCCTGCGCCATGATATGTGCTGCTGAATGGCGAAGGACGTGCTGTACTTCCTCCTCCGGACACTCTGCTACAGTTCCGTCGTTGTAAATAATCTTCATAGTAATCTCCTTATATTTTCCTCCGCCTGCAGGCGGACTAATCTCTTAGAAAAAATATACATCAGGCACGCAATCATCTCACACCAACTACGCACCACGTTACAATACCACAAATCAGCAATTTATAAAAGAAAAACCACAGGACTTAGTTGTGCCATGCAATCCTTCTGCTTGCTGAGTGAATCTCACCTGTGAGCCAGTCGCAGTCGTTGGTAATCCAGTCCATGATTCCAAGCTGCCTTGTCTCCCATGCCACCGTACCCTCATGCTCTTCCTCAGTCTCAGGACGCTCCATGGTGGTATCAATCTCGTTATATCCGAAAATATAGTTGCCATCACTCCAGATACTGAAGTTGCTGTCGGGACCCTCTACAGGAACTCCGCCTCTTGCCTCAACCAGCACATCGTGCCTTGCCTTGTACTCCTCGGCGGTTCCTGGCTTAAGCTTTGTCATGAACATCCTGTGACGGATGAGCTCCTTGCTCTCTCTCACGATACCGAAGCAGTGATACATGAGTCTCATCTCCTTATCAGGTGCTGAAAGCCACTCGACGAAATCATCAAACCTGCCATATATTTTTTCCGCGGCAGCCCTCTGTGCGTCGTCAAGATTCCTGGGTTCAGCCATCTCATAATATCCAAACACATACTCGTCACAGCTCCAGAGGGAAAAATTATTCATCCCATTTCTATCGAGGAAGTTCACTGTCTCTGTCCATACCTGACCAAGCGTCCTTCTAAACTCCTCTTCCTTACCATCCTTCACGATACAAGCAAAAGCATATCTGTTCATACCACTCCACCATTTCTCTGCGCAGTGCGCAATCTAATACCTAATCCTTCTCTATAATGCGTTCAATATTGCACTTCACACAATGAGCGCACACTATCTTGGTATTATATCACTCTTTTCCATCTTAGAACAGATGACAGATACAATATTTTCTGTTAGTATATCGAAAGTTATTGATTAAGTCCTTGCGGATTTTGGTCCCTTGAAAAAAATTAGATTTCTAGGGCAGATTGAATCCTTTGGACAGACAAGAGGAGTTACATATTATGAGAGAGAGTGGAATTCTATTTCCGATTTTTTCCCTGCCTTCAAAGTTCGGTGTGGGATGCTTCTCAAGGGAAGCCTATGAGTTTATTGATTTTCTCGCCCAGTCTGGGCAGGGCTACTGGCAGATTCTTCCGGTTGGGCCAACTGGTTACGGCGACTCGCCCTATCAGCCGCTTTCAGCCTTTGCCGGCAACCCATATTTCATCTCCCCTGAATCCCTTATCGAGGAGGGACTTCTGACCTGGGACGAGTGCAACGGCCTTGATTTCGGCGGCAACGTGGAGCGCGTGGATTATGGCAGGCTCTTTGAGAACCGCAAGGTCCTTCTTCGCAAGGCCTTTGCTCGCTTTGTAGAGCGCGATGGTATGAATAGCGAAGCCTTCAGTACCTTTATCAAGAAGGAAGCCTTCTGGCTTGACGATTACTGCCTGTATATGGCGCTGAAAAATAGGAACGATGGCAAGGGCCAGGCCGACTGGGAGGATGACTTAAGGCTCCGCAAGGCTGCTGCCCTTGATACGGCACGCACTGAGCTTGCCGATGACCTTGACTTCTTCAGGTTCTGCCAGTTCAAGTTCGATGAGCAGTGGCAGAAGCTTCGCAAGTATGCTTCTGAGAAAAAAATAAAGATTATCGGTGACATCCCCTTCTACGTATCGATGGACAGCGCTGATGTGTGGGCACATCCAGAAGCATTTCTCATGGACAAGGACCGCGTTCCCACTGTTGTTGCAGGTTGCCCTCCCGATGCCTTCTCTTCTACCGGCCAGCTCTGGGGCAATCCCATCTACGACTGGACCACGCTTAAGAAAAGCGGATACGACTGGTGGATTAAGAGAATGCGCCGTAGCTACGAGCTCTACGACGTTGTAAGAATTGATCACTTCCATGGCTTCTCAGATTACTATGCTGTTCCCTACGGCGACGAGACCGCAGTCAATGGCAAGTCCTGCAAGGGGCCCGGTTATGATTTCTTCAAGGTTCTCGAAAAAGAAACGGGTGTTTTTTATAGTGAGGACGGTATCCGAATCATTGCCGAGGATCTTGGAACTGTCACTGAGGAGAACCAGAAGCTTCTTGAGGACACAGGCATCCCTGGCATGAAGATTCTTCAGTACGCCTTCACAAGCTGGGACAGCATTTATATGCCCTACCGTCACATCGCCGACTGTGTGGTATATACTGGAACCCACGACAATATGACCTGCCGCACCTGGCTCGATGCAATAAATTACGGAGAGCGCGACTTCTTAAGAAGATATCTCAATTCAATGAATTCAGACTACGGTGCCCTCGTCTGGGACATGATCCGCGAGTGCTACCGCTCTGTTGCTGACCTGTGCATTATTCCTCTTCAGGATTATCTGGTCCTTGGAAATGAAGGAAGGATCAACACTCCTGGCGCTGCTGGCGACAACTGGCAGTGGAGACTCCGCCCAGGCTTCCTCTCACAAGATCTTGCTAGAAGCATCAGGTTACTGTGCGAGACATACGGAAGGATCCCTAAATAACATGTATTATTTTATCATCAACCCCACATCCTCTTCCGGCAAATGCCTTAAGGCATGGGAAAAGGTTAAGGCCTATCTTGAAGAAAACAAAATCGAATACAGGCACCACATCCTTACCGGCCCCGGAAACGCGGCTGAGATTGCTGCGCGCCTGTCATCAAGTGCTGAGCCCAGCCATCTCGTAATTCTTGGTGGTGACGGAACCCTCAGCGAAGTGCTATCAGGGATTGTTGATTTCAAATTACTAACGTTATCTATTCTGAGGGCTGGTTCAGGCAATGACTTTGCCAGAAACATGAAGATTGAAAAAGACGTAATCAAGGCTCTTAAACATATCATCTCCTCTCCCGAGGAGTTTTCCCTTGATTATGGAATTGTGGAGTGGCAGACACAGTCTGAAACTGTTGCGGGCTCCGCTAATACAGGCTCTACAGATGCAGGTTCTACAGATGCAGGCTCTACAGATGCAGGTTCTACTGATGCAGCTTCATCAGATGCTCGCGTCTGCTCCCGCCGCTTTGCTATAAGCTGCGGTGTCGGATATGATGCCGACATCTGCCAGGAGGTATCTGTCAGCAGGCTCAAAGTCGTTCTCAACAGGATTGGCCTCGGCAAACTGGTGTATCTCGTGATAGGCCTTAAGCAGATATTTTTCCGCCAGTTCAATAGAGCGGTACTCACTATTGATAGCTGTGATGATAAGTGTTCTGATGATAGGTGTTCTGATGATAGGTGTTCTGATGATAAGAAATCTGGAACCCGGCGCATCGAGATGGACAAGTTCTTTCTCGCAACTTCCATGATTCACGAGATGGAAGGTGGCGGTGTGCCCTTCTGTCCAGGCGCGGACCCCACCGACGGAATGCTGAACGGATGCTTCATCGGCCACCTCTCCAAGCTCCAGCTCCTTCCTGCAGTGATGCTGGTGTACTTGCGCCGCCACACTGCCTTCAAGGGCATCACTCTCCACAAATACAATGACCTTACGATTTCACTTGACGCTCCCGAGTACATCCATGCTGACGGTGACGTGATCTGCAAATCTGACAACGCGAAAATCAGCGTAAAAAACGGACTACGCTTTGTAAGGTAGTCCGTAATTATTAATAGTCTGTTTTCGCATTCTTTTTTTGTCGAAAAATTGTTTAGTCTACAATTCCATTGCCTCGCCGGTAATCTTCTGCTCGACACCAAAATACTTGACGATTGTCGCACCGATATCTGCGTAGGATGCGCGAGTCCCAAGATTTTTGTTTTTACCTGAAATCGACGGCCCCCAGATTACACAGGGTGCATACTCCCTTGTGTGATCCGTGGTCTTGGTATAGCCGGGATCGCAGCCGTGGTCTGCCGTGATAATGACCAAATCATCTTCCTTAAGCTTCGGAAGGAACGCAGGGAGCCATTCGTCAAACTCTTTGAGTGCCTTGGCGTATCCATCAATGTCCCGTCGGTGTCCGTATAGCATGTCATAGTCAACAAGATTTACGAAGCAGAGGCCGTTGAAGTCCCTGTCGGCCCAAGCCAGAGTCTTCTCAAGCCCATCGGTATTCCCAGATGTATAGACGAACTCACCAATTCCTCTTCCGACAAAAATATCCTTTATTTTTCCAACTGATAATGTATCAAATCCACATTCCGCCAACTGGTCAAGAACAGTTACAGAAGGCGCGTCCAGCGAGAAATCATGACGTCTTGAAGTTCTCGTGAAACTTCCAGGCTGTCCAACGAAAGGTCTTGCAATGACTCTTCCAACACCGTGCTCTCCTACTAACAGTTCCCTGGCAATCCTGCAGTACTCGTAGAGCTGTTCCACGGGAACAACCTCCTCGTGGGCTGCAATCTGGAAGACTGAATCTGCAGAGGTGTACACGATAAGCGCGCCCGTCTCCATATGTTCCTTGCCATATTTTTCAATAACGGCCGTTCCTGAATATGGAAGGTTGCAGAGAACGCCCCTTCCTGTTCGCTTCGAAAATTCAGCCAGCAGTTCCTCAGGAAATCCATTAGGATAAGTAGGCAGGGGATTTGGCATATACACACCTGCAATCTCCCAGTGTCCGATTGTTGTGTCCTTTCCCATGGACCTCTCGCGAAGCCTTGCAAACACTCCGCTCTTCACGGTTTCTGAAACCGTCGCTTTCGAAAAGGCTGTACCGTCTGTGACATCGGCAGCATCATAGCACATTACATCGCCTTCACAGCTTGTCCTATCTGACATGCCCTCGCTGACAGCCTCCGCAACTGTATCAATATTAAAGAGTCCTAACCTTGCAAGATTAGGCAGATCAAAACTCTTGGACCTTGCGCAGGACCTGATTGTATTGGTTCCTACATCGCCAAAAACATCCGCATCAGGCTCAGCGCCAATACCGAAACTATCCAGAACGATAAGAAATACTCTTTTATTACCCATTTACGCCACCATTTCTCCAGCATCATAATGCCGGTTCCTATTTCTCAAGCATTGCCAAGTCTTCTTCTATTTCGCCAGCATGCCTAATCTTCTTCTATTTCGCCAGCATCTCCACGCAAGCTATTTTTTCGCTAGCATTTCCATAACGACAGGGTATGTCGTGTCGTAATCCTCAAACACTATTCCATTCATACCAGCGACCTTGGCGCCTTCGATGTTCTCCTCCCTGTCGTCAATGAACAGGCACTCCTCCGGAACCAGGTTATACTCTGCAATTATTTTTTCATATATCTCAAGGTCTGGCTTTACCATATGTACAATGTGTGAGAACACACCACCATCCATGTGGTCTATGAACTCAAGTGCATCCCTGTTGGCACGAATCAGGAAGTCTGAGTAATTTGAAAGATACAGGACCTGATAGCCCTTATCCTTTAACTCATCCACCCACGGGACTGCATAGTCAGTCTTATTGAGGCAGCCGCCAAAATTATCAATGATGAGCCTTACCTTATCTTCATAGCCAGGTGCCGATTCGATGATATGAGCAAGTACTTCCTCCTCAGGCAGCACTCCCCTGTCCATCTCGCCCCACCAGCCGCTCTTCCACACAGCGGTCGTTACAACCTTCGTCAGATCCCTGGTCTCAAGAAGGGGATTCACATACGCCCACCAGTCCACATCCACAAGCACATTTCCGATATCAAATATTACTGTCTTAATCATTAGTCTCCACCATTTCTATATTGCTACTTTAACTTGCCTACAATTATACCCCGATATTGAAAAATATGATACTTTATCTTCTTTGTCCCTTTTACAATTATGTGTCTGCTAGAACTTGCTTCTGCCTTGAATCTGTTTCTGCCTTGAATCTGTTTCTGCTTTGAATCTGTTTCTGCCTTGATCCTGTTTCTGCCTTGAATCTGCTTCTGCCTTGATCCTGTTTCTGCCTTGAATCTGTTTCTGCCTTGAATCTGTTTCTGCCTTGAAAGCTATCATATATGTCAATATTGGGGCGCGCTTACAGAAATCATGCTTTTTCCCTCAAATATGTAAGGTTCTCTCTTTATTGCAGATGTTGTCCTTACAGAAATCATGCTTTTCCCCTCAAATATGTAAGGTTCTCTCTTTATTGCAGATGTTGTCCTTACAGAAATCATGCTTTTTCCATCAAATCTGTAAGAACCGTACTATTATAAAAATAAAATAGTATTCTTCTCAAAACAAAAATAGGAATTATTACTATTTTTATCAAAACCTCTTTACAGATTCTAAAAATAAGTGTATATTAACAATAACAGTAATGATTACTGTTTTTAATTCAACACAAAATACTCATATATCCCTAAAATAAGGAGGAACAAAAAATGGCAGCTAATACAAATCAGGTAGACAATCTCGTTAATCTTCTCGATGGATACTCAAAGAAGGGCGGACATCACCTTAACGTTAACGTACTTAACAGGGACACTCTTCTCGATGCACAGGCACATCCTGAAAAGTATCCTCAGCTTACTATCAGAGTTTCTGGATACGCAGTTAACTTCGTTAAGCTCACTCCCGAGCAGCAGGCAGATGTAATCTCTCGTACATTCCACGAGGCAATCTAGTTCTTGATGAGGAACGATAGTTTCGGCCCCCTGCAGATTTATTTCTGCTGGGGGCTTTTTTCAGGAGCGATTTATCGTGGGACTTTTTTATCGGGCGTTACTTTTATCGGGATTTCCTTTTGGCAGGAGTTCTTTTTGACTGGAACTCTTTTGGCGGAAGCTCTTATATCGGCTAATCTCAAAATTCGTCCCTAGCCAATACATTGAATTTCAAAAAAATATTGGCTCATAGTCCTATATTCCAAGTAGCCTATATTTCTAGCTTATGCCACAATTTACCTTGTTATAGGCTCTTTCAAGTTTTCTCGCTTCCGCCAATAACTCATTTAAGTTTCTTATATCGGCTACCACTGCTTTTCTCGGAAGAAGCCTATACGTTTTCTCAAATCCTCATATAGGCTATCGTGCCCAAACCTCCAGAAGCCAATAAACACCTCCCTTCTCCCACGAAATATCTATATAGGCGTCCCAGAATAATTCACAATACGCCAATATATAGACCGCCTTGAGGATTTCCAAATGCCACAATACGCCAATATATAAGCCGCCTTGAGGATTTCTAAATGCCACAATACGCCAAAAAACTTAAGATGATTTTTTATAAACGGCAGAAGGGACCGCTGCTCTTTGCAAAGCAGCGGTCCCTCTGATGTATCTCAAAATAACTCTCTAACTTTATTTATTTTGCGTCCTTGATTGAGAAGCTTACGCGTCCCATCTTGTCCTTGCCAAGGCACTTAACCTTAACAACATCGCCAAGTGTGAGGACGTCCTCAACATGCTCGATTCTCTGAGGAGCAACCTTAGAGATGTGTACGAGGCCTTCCTTGCCAGGTGCGAACTCGATAAATGCACCGAACTCCTTGATTGAAACAACCTTACCTGTGTAGAACTCGTTCTCCTCGAAGTCAGAAACAATGAGGTTGACGTAGCCGAGAGCCTTCTCCATGCCTGCGGGATCTGTTCCGCAAACTGAAACTGCTCCGTCCTCAGCGATGTCAAGCTTAACACCACACTCATCCTGGATAGCGTTGATTGTCTTGCCGCCCTTACCGATAACCTCACCGATCTTATCGGGATCGATTCTTGTCTGAATAATCTTAGGAGCGTACTTGCCAACCTCTGTACGAGGCTCAGCGATTGCAGGCTTCATGCAGTTGTCCATGATGAAGAGGCGAGCCTCACGACAACGTGCGATAGCACCCTCAACGATAGGTCTTGTAAGACCGTGGATCTTGATATCCATCTGGATAGCTGTGATACCCTCTGTTGTACCAGTTACCTTGAAGTCCATGTCGCCGAAGAAGTCCTCGAGACCCTGGATGTCTGTAAGAAGTACGAAATCATCATCTGTGTCGCCTGTAACAAGACCACATGAGATACCAGCTACCATAGCCTTAAGGGGAACACCAGCTGCCATAAGAGACATACATGATGCACATGTAGAAGCCATTGAAGTAGATCCGTTTGACTCAAATGTCTCAGATACGGCACGGATTGCGTAAGGGAACTCATCCTCTGAAGGAAGTACAGGTATAAGAGCCTTCTCAGCAAGTGCTCCATGACCAATCTCACGACGTCCGGGTCCTCTTGAAGGCTTTGTCTCGCCTACAGAGTATGAAGGGAAGTTGTAGTGGTGGATGTATCTCTTTGTCTTTACGAACTCATCAAGACCATCAACCTTCTGTGCCTCTGAAAGAGGTGCAAGAGTAACAACATCACAGATCTGTGTCTGTCCACGAGTGAACATTGCTGAACCGTGAACTCTGGGGATGATATCAACCTCAGCTGCAAGAGGTCTGATCTGAGTAATCTCTCTTCCATCAGGTCTCTTGTGATCCTTTAAGATCATCTTACGAACTGTCTTCTTCTCGTACTGGTAAATAGCCTCACCAAGAACTGCCATCCACTCCTCGTTGTCAGCAAATGCTTCCTCAAGACGAGCTGTGATACCACGCATGTTCTCCTCACGAACCTGCTTCTCATCTGTGAATACTGCTGTCTCCATCTCTGCAGGAGGAACGATTTCCTTGATTGCAGCGAAGAGCTCCTCAGGAATAGCGCATGACTCATATGCATGCTTAGGCTTGCCAATCTCAGCTACCATCTTGTTGATGAACTCGATGATTGTCTGGTTAACTTCATGAGCCATGTAGATAGCTTCGATCATCTTTGCCTCGGGAACGATGTTGGCACCAGCCTCGATCATGATTACCTTCTCAGCAGTTGAAGCAACTGTAAGCTGAAGGTCTCCGTTGTCCCAAAGCTCCTGTCCGGGATTGACAACAAAGTTGCCATCCTTGTCCATACCTACCTGAGTAGTAGCACAGGGTCCACAGAAAGGAATGTCTGAAATACTTGTAGCGATTGCTGAACCGAGCATAGCAACGAGCTCAGGTCTGCACTCAGGATCAACTGACATAACAAGGTTGTTGAGTGTTACATCATTTCTGTAATCCTTAGGGAAAAGAGGTCTCATAGGTCTGTCGATAACACGTGCTGTAAGCACTGAGTTCTCAGAAGCCTTACCCTCTCTCTTATTGAATCCACCAGGAATCTTGCCTACTGCATACATCTTCTCCTCGAACTCTACTGAAAGAGGGAAGAAATCGATACCCTCACGGGGCTTATCTGATGCTGTTGCAGTTGAAAGAACTGTGGTCTCGCCATAGTGCATGAATGCACAGCCGTTTGCCTGCTTACCAACGCGGCCTACATCTACTGTAAGTGTGCGTCCTGCAAGCTCCATAGAATAACTCTTGTAGCTCATCTTTTTTCTCCTTTAAGATTTTTATAAAAAATATCGCCAGGTAGAAGATTCCGAAAACACAGATCAGACTCTGTCAGGTTCCGTCTTATGCGCGGAAAAAATATTGCCACCACCCTGACACGGCCTCATCTGTGGCTTCGGATTAGTATCTTCTACAAAGCATTGTTACCAGTTTTCCTTGAAAATGAACGAATAATTCATTTCCCTAAAC
>DCHL01000031.1:10825-19893 GCA_002317595.1 Lachnospiraceae bacterium UBA1753
TCATTTCCCTAAACACTAACAAAAGGGCGGAATAAAAATTCCGCCCTCGAGAGTCGAATTACTTTCTGATTCCGAGCTTCTCAATGAGTGAACGATATCTCTCGATATCCTTCTTCTTAAGGTAGTCAAGAAGTCCTCTTCTCTGACCGATCATCTTAAGCATACCACGACGGCTGTGATGATCCTTGGGATTAGCCTTAAGGTGCTCTGTGAGCTCGCTGATTCTTGCTGAAAGAACTGCTACCTGTACCTCAGGTGAACCTGTGTCACCAGGCTTTGTAGCGTACTTTTCCATAATCGCTGTCTTCTTCTCTTTTGTGATCATTGTTAGATCCTCCTATAAAAAATATGATTTACATCCATTCCCAAGGGGCGGTCGGAGTGTCCAGCCTCTGAGGAAGGATAACCTTCAGTGCATGTCAATGACAACACACCAAATGACACTATAACACAGGCTCAGTGATAATGCAATAGGATATTCCCTTGAATGTCAATCGCTAATCCTTGATAATCCTTCTGCAGGTTATCGGTGTACGGTAGCCGACGTTACTGATCTTGATACCTGTCTTTCTGGATGAAGCATGAATAACCTGGCCACCACCAATATACATAGCAACGTGGTTGATGTAGCTTCCCTTTCCATAGAATACAAGGTCACCGGGCCTAAGTTCTGAAACCGTGATCTTGGTTCCGCAGCCCGCCTGCGAGCGTGATACTCTCGGAAGTGATATTCCGAACTTCCTGTAAACGCCCATTGTAAAGCCTGAGCAGTCAGTTCCGTTAGTCAGAGAAGTTCCGCCCCATACATAGCGGTTGCCAAGGAACTGCTTAGCATAGTTGACCATTGAAATACGCACATCACTAACGCCCTGGCCATACTTAAGCTCCTTCATTGTGACTGCTCTCTCGAGCTTCTCGGCAAGCGACACATAGTCTGAAGAGATATATCCCTCCTCATCATCAATACTTATCTTGCACCAGCCCTCAAGCTGCTCTATTACTTCAAGTTCCTCCTCGAGAGGTACCATTGTAATAACCGACGATTCAGTAGTAGGCTCACTTCGCACATAAAGGGTTGTCGTGGTAACCGTAGCCATGAGCTTGATTACTTCCTCAGCCTTGGTCTTGGCTTCCTCGCCTGTATAGAGATATTCAAGCTTAGACCAGCCATCTACCTTACCGGACTTGATGTGGGCCCACTCACCATCCTCCTCAAGGATCTCACAGCCTGCGTTCTTTGGCATCTTACCCACAAGCTCGCCATCCTCCGAAGGCTTCTCCCTGACGTTAAGCCAGTTGTCAACCTTGGCAATACCAAGATTCGTGTACCCTGCAATGGTTCCATCACTGATGGTCTCACCGGTCACGACAGCAATCGCCTGCTGCTGCTCGTTAAGCGTCTCCTCATCGATTGCCATGCTCTCGCCAAAAATAATCTGGGCAACAATCTCGTCCGCCTCCTGGTGCTTCCTTACGGTAGCCTCTCCGGCCTCCTCGCCCAAAAGATTATCAGGATTCATATCCTCCCCTGAAAGGGCGTGTTCCGCACCTGCGCACACCATGTCCGTGGATGCAAAAACAGGCACGTTTGTCAGTAGAAACGTGCCCATTACAGTAATTAAGGTTAAAAGAATTTTCTTACTATTCATCAATACGATTCTCTTCCTCATGAATAAGCTTTTTCATATTATGGATTTTCTTCTGCTCTTCTTCATCCAGAACTGAGAATGCAATATTGGTTGCATGGTCCGCAACACGCTCAAGACCCGAAACCACATCAGAGAATATCATTCCAGCCTCAGGTGTACACTCATTTCTTGTAAGTCGCTCTACATGGGCATTCTGAAGTTCTCTCTCAAGCCTGTCGATATGATCCTCAAGTACCAGAATATCACGAAGTCTTGACTCATCCTGTGTTCTGAACATATCAAGAGAATACTGCATAATTGTGTTCACTTTGTCAAGAATGACACCAAGCTCTGTCCTTGCCTGCTCACTGATGCCAACTCCTGTCTCTTTCCTCTGCTTTGCACAGTCAGCCACATTCTCAGCATGGTCGCCGATACGCTCGATATCGTTAGCCACATGGAAGAGGTTACCAATGCTCTTTGTATCCTCCACCGGGAGACCTGTCTGGTTAATTTTTACCAGGTAGTCAGTAATCGCATGGTTCAGGAAGTCGATATTCTTCTCAACTGCATAAACCTCTTCTATATCCTCCTCATCAAGAGTGATGAGTGCGTTCATTGCACGGTTAAGGTTCTCAGACGCAAGGGAACCCATTCTGTCAAGCTCCTTAGTAACCTCAACGATAGCCGTTGCAGGCGAGAACATATTCCTGGCACCAATGTACTGGAGCTGGAAGCTGTCCCTGTAGCCAACACTCTCGTCATCGCCAGGAACGATGAGGTATGTAAGCTTAACAATGTAATTACTGAAGGGAAGCAGGATGATAACCTGGAAAATCTTGAAGATTGTATGTGCGTTAGCCACGCATCTTCCGGGATTCTCAGAGATTGCATTCAGCATTGTGATAATCTGCTCAATTCCCACCTTCAACATGAAGTACATGATAATTGTTCCGATTACGTTGAAGAGCAGGTGAATGAGCGCTGCCCTCATGGCATCCTTACGTCCTGTAAGACCTGCAAGAAGTGCAGATGCACAGGCACCGATATTACATCCAAGGATAATGAAGAGACAGATGTGAAGATCAAGCAGTCCCTGATTAGCCATAAGGAGGATGATGGATACTGTAACAGATGAACTCTGAATGATCGCTGTAAGAACTGTTCCCACAACAATCGCAAGAACAGGACTTGTAAGTGACTCAAGCACGTTCATGACAGCGGGTGCATCCTTAAGTCCGCTCATAGCACTAGACATTGATGAAAGGCCTAGGAAGAGAACACCAAAGCCCGCAAGGACTTCTGCCCACTTCTGAACTGTCGTATTCTTACAGAACATGATGAGAATTACGCCGACCAGAAGAAAGATAGGTGCATACTTTGAAAGGTTGAATGAAACCAGCTGTGAGGTAACAGTTGTACCGATGTTGGCACCGAAGATGATACCTGCAGCCTGGTACAGTGTCATTAGTCCTGAGTTAACGAAGGTAACAACAAGGACTGTACATGCTGATGATGACTGGATTATGGCGGTAAAAATAACACCGACAATCATTCCAATAAAACGGTTCTTGGTGAACATCTCAAGAATGCTACGAAGCTTAGCTCCTGCTGCCTTCTCAATTCCTTCACTCATAAGGCGCATTCCAAAAAGGAAAAGGCCAAGTCCGCCTGCCATAGAAAGTAATATTGCTGCCATAGTATCTATCCCTCTAATAATTCATTTCCACAATGGATAGGCCCCTGTTCATATTAAGGCCACATACAGTACATATTTTATGCCATTAGAGTATTTTTTACAATAGATTTAATAAGTTTTGCTTATCATACACTCTCATGGAGTCAGATTCCGGCATATCTCCGGCCCTTCTCAAGGTCCTTCGCCATCTGTGTTTTCAGCGCTTCCACAGACTCAAACTTCATCTCGGGGCGCGCAAACTTAAGCAGTTCCACCTTAAGGTTCTCTCCATACAGGTCATCGTCAAAATCATATATGTATGTCTCCGCAGTCACGGCGGGAGTGTCATTCACAGTAGGCTTGCGTCCAACATTGGTTATTCCGCTATACTCTGCAGTTCCAATATATATTTTTGAAAAATATACACCGAAGGGTGGCAGAAGCTTGTCACTCTCTGGCACAATGTTGACCGTCGGCATCGACATGGTCCTTCCAAGCTTGCGTCCGTGGACAACAGTTCCTTCGATACTATAAGGTTTTCCAAGCAGGTACGCCGCATGCTCCATGTGACCGGCCACAATCTCCTGTCTTACGTATGTCGAACTGATTTCAACAGGAAAGTCCTGCTGCGTCATGCCATAATCCTGGCAGCCTTGCAAGCTGCCCCGATCCGCCTCTGCGCACTCACCTGAATTCTCCTGAGTATATTTATTGTATTCCTCAAAGGTCTCTGTCACTTTTTCAACGCATATCGCCCTGAAGTCACACTCCGCTCCCATTTTTTCAAGAAGGGCAAGGTCTCCTGCGCCTCTTGCACCAAAGGAGCAGTCCGGTCCCGAGATGATGATTCCCGCACCTAGCTGGCTGCATAGAACCTTCCTGACGAAATCCTCCGGAAGCACAGCAACAGACTTTGAATTCACGGGGTAGTTTGCCAGGATATCAACGCCCAGTTCCCGAAGTGTCTCTTCCTTTTCCGCCTCTGTGGTCAGAAGACTTGCCTTCTCTCCGGAAAAAAAAGCATTAAGGGAGCTCTCGAAGCTGAATACGCAGGTCACATAGCCCTGTCTGCCATATTCCCTAAGCAGGCCAAGAAGCTTCTCATGCCCCCTGTGGATACCATCAAACTTTCCGATTGCAACCACAGTCCTGCCCTCGAAATCCTTTATGTAGTTTTCAGTAAGGCGTACTATTTTCATAATAATCAGGCATCGCCTCATACGATGCAATACTAATACACATCTCTACTGCAGGAGCGTCCTTACGGCAGGTACAGCTTTTCTGCAATAGCCTCTCTACTGCAGGAACATTTTTACCGGTTTCAGGATTTCCCGCTCAGCGTCATATCCATAGAGTGCGGTGAACACTCCTTTATGGTCGTACACTCGGTACCTGTCAGACTCTATTTTTTCACCCAGGAAATCAATCTCCGATATCATGAGTTCGTTTCCATTCATGAGATATTTCTCATTTTCTTCATTCACTCTGACGGCAGGATACTCCATGAACACACTGTCTACGGAATCCGCCACTGATTCTGCACAACCTTCCCTCTGACAGATTTCTTCAATCTCATTGAGCTTAAGTGCTTTATCAATCGTGAACGGCCCGACGCTGGTGCGTTTCAGGTATTCCATGCAGCCGCCACAGCCAAGCTTTTCACCGATATCATTGCACAGAGTCCTGATATAGGTGCCCTTCGAACAGTTTACGCTCATTCTCACTCTGTTAACTGCATGTCCGCTCGGAGGGTCACAAGGCGTGTCGCCCTCCCACCACATATCGAGAATTTCTATTTCATTAATGTGGACGCGGCAGGTCTTTCTCTCTACCTCAATGCCCTTCCTTGCAAGGTCGTAGAGATGCTGCCCGTTTATTTTTTTCGCAGAAAACATTGGTGGAAGCTGGTCGTAGTCTCCCACAAAAGAGAACACGGCATCTTTGATTTCATCCTCAGTAGCGCTGACCGCACTCTCCGAAACGGCCTGCCCGCTGGTATCCTGCGTGTCTGTCACCAGACCCAGGCGAAGGACAGTCTCGTAGGTCTTGTCCCAGTCTGTAAGAAGGGCACATACCTTCGTGGCATTCCCAAAGCAAACAGGAAGCACGCCGACCGCATCCGGGTCAAGCGTGCCTGTATGTCCAATTTTTTTCTGGTGCGTTATTCCGCGCAGCTTCGCAACCACATCAAAGGATGTGAAACCCGCTTCCTTATACACATTTATAATTCCATTTATCATCTGTAAGCTCACATGCTCGATATATTTCAGTCCAGCTGAAGCTCAATCTGTTCTGAAATATTGTTGATTACATCATACATTGTTCCGCTCATTGTGCAGCCTGCGGCCTTAATGTGTCCGCCGCCGCCAAAGAGGACTGCTATCCTGGCAACATCAATATCATTGTCACCACGCAGACTCACCTTGTACTGCATGGGACCGCTCTCATACATGAACACGGCACATTTAACGTCCTTTGTCATGAGGAGCTGATTTACTATGCCATCAAGGTCCTTGGGTGTTGCACCATAGAATTCCATCATGCTTCTTGACACGCAGGTGAAGATTGCCCTTCCGTCAAGGAATCTCACGCTCTCAACCAGAGCCCTTCCGAGAAGCTGATTCTGTACGTAGGTCTTCTCGTAGTAGCTTTTGTCAATTATTGCCGTAAAATCAAACCCAAAGGAAATGAGGTCTGCAACCGTCCTGAGTGTATCAGGGGACGTACATGAGAACTGCAGCACTCCTGAATCAGAGATGATTCCTGAATACAGGCAGATTGCAATATCCTCGTCCATCTCGTCCTTGGGAATGAGCCTGCATACAAGCTCAGATGCTGAACTCGCATCACCGTCAATGTATCTCTCGCTGCCAAAACCTTCATTACTCACATGGTGGTCAATGCATACTGTCTTCCCAGCCTTCTCAAAATACTCTGAGGCCTTGGGAAAACGGTCAGGTGTCGAGCAGTCCAGTGTAAAAAACACGTCATACTTCTCCTGAGGACCGAAATCAAAGCTGATCTCGTCAAAGCTCTTGAGATATGAATACCTGGGTCCAAGGGTCTCGAGAAAAATATCGATTGTAGTGCCCTGCGGACATATTTTTTTCAGGTAATTGTAAAGACCGAGTGTGGAGCCAATGCAGTCGCCGTCCGGTCTCTCGTGTCCGGTTATTCCTATTCTCCTGGCTCCCTCGATTATTTTTTTAATATCAAGCAATCCTGTCACTCCTCGTCTGTGCCCTCTGCCTCTTCAGGCTCATCAGGGCTGATATTCTCCATGGCATCGCTTATCAGCTTATTCATGTGCACACCATATTCGATGGAATGGTCCGCGATGAATGTAATCTGCGGAGTCTGTCTTAAATTCACAGTCTTAGCGAGCTGACGGCGGATGAATCCTTCTGCATTTTTAAGCGCAGCAACTGTCTCCTCAACCGTGTGCTCTTTGTCCATCGTGCTGATATATGCCTTACATGTCTTGAGGTCAGGAGCCACCTCTACTCTGGTGACACTTGTAAGCATTCCCACTCTGGGATCCTTGACCTCATTGCGGATAATTCCGGCAAGTTCCTTCTGGACCTCGCCGTTTATCCTTGTATTTTTAATACTGTTTTTTCTCACTATCTGGGTACCTCTACCATCTTGTAAGCCTCGACAACATCGTCAACCTGCATGTCACCCCAGCCCTCGAATACAAGACCACACTCAAATCCAGTCTTAACTTCCTTGACATCATCCTTAAATCTCTTAAGTGAAGCAAGCGCACCCTCAAAGATCTGCTCTCCCTCATGAGTAACACGAACCTGGCAGCCTCTCTCGAAGGATCCGTCAATGACGTAAGAACCTGCGATGTTACCGATACCAGAAGCCTTGAAGATCTGACGAACAATGGCATGTCCGATAACCTTCTCCTCAAATACGGGATCAAGCATACCCTTCATGGCTGCCTCTACATCCTCGATTGCCTGGTAGATTACCTTGTAAAGTCTTACATCAACGCCCTCATTCTCAGCTGTATTCTTAGCTGTAGCGTCGGGACGAACGTTAAATCCGATGATAATTGCACTTGAAGCAGATGCAAGGATTACATCTGACTCGTTGATTGCACCAACACCTGAGTGGATAACCTTGACAACAACTTCCTCGTTTGAAAGCTTGAGAAGTGATGTCTTAACCGCCTCAACTGAACCCTGAACATCAGCCTTAACAATGATGTTGAGTTCCTTAAGGTTGCCCTCCTGAATCTTGGTGAAGAGCGCATCAAGTGACATTGCCTTCTTTGTATCCTCAAGAAGCTTCTTCTTGTTCTGTGCAATGAAGGTCTCTGCAAAGTTCTTTGCATCCTTATCATTCTCAGGCGAAACGAAAATCTCACCTGCGTTAGGCACGTCATTAAGACCGAGAATCTCAACAGGTGTTGAAGGTCCAGCCTCCTTAACCCTACGGCCCTTATCATCAATCATCGCACGAACCTTACCATGGCAGGCTCCTGCTGCGATGAAATCTCCAACGTGAAGTGTACCCTTCTGTACAAGGACTGTTGCAACAGGTCCACGTCCCTTGTCGAGCTCTGCCTCAATTACGAGACCTCTTGCCTGACGCTTGGGGTTAGCCTTAAGCTCGAGGATGTCAGCTGTAAGAAGTACCATCTCAAGAAGGTTCTCAATTCCTTCTCCTGTCTTTGCAGAAACCTCAGCAAATACTGTGCTTCCGCCCCACTCCTCAGAGATGAGCTCATACTCTGTAAGTTCCTGACGAACCCTGTCAACGTTTGCATTGGGCTTATCAATCTTATTAACAGCAACGATAATTTCGATTCCTGCTGCCTTGGCATGGTTGATAGCCTCAACAGTCTGTGGCATTACACCGTCGTCAGCTGCAACAACAAGAATTGCGATATCTGTGGAATTAGCACCACGCATACGCATTGCGGTGAAGGCCTCATGTCCAGGTGTATCAAGGAATGTAATAGGACTTCCGTTTGCTGTTACTGTATATGCACCGATGTGCTGTGTGATTCCACCGGCCTCTTTGTCTGTTACATTTGTCTTTCTGATGGCATCAAGGAGTGATGTCTTACCATGGTCAACATGTCCCATTACACAGACTACAGGTGGACGGTTAATCATGAGCTCCTCGCTCTCATCGTCCTCCTTGAGAAGTTCCTCAATAACATCAACCTTAACTTCCTGCTCGCAGAGAATGTCATGCTCAAGAGCAATGTTCTCAGCCTCTTCATAAGAAAGCTCAGAGTTAACAGTTACCATCTTGCCTTCCTGAAGGAAGAGCTTCTTGATGATCTCAGAGGCCTGAATCTTCATCTTGTCAGCAAGGTCCTTGATTGTAACAACCTCAGGAATTGTGATGACCTTAATCTTCTCCTCAACAACCTCAACCTTCTCAGGCTTGTGGAAGCCGTGGGGATTTACCTTCTTGCCCTTCAGCTGCTGATTCTCATCTCTGTCGAAGTCTCTCTTCTTGTCAGAGTTTCTTCTGTCTCCTCTGCCTTTGCCGCCGTTTTTAGCTGACGGTCCCGCAATAAATGTCTGGGGTCCACCCTGGGATCCAAAGTCCTTCCTCGCATTTCTTCCCTGACCCTGAGAGCGACCATCGCCGCCCCTGCCAGCAGAGCCGTTATTCGAAAAACTGATATTGTTCTTCTGATTGCCGTTCTTATTTCTCGCATTTCTCTGATCATCTCCGCGATTAAAGTCTCTGTCTCTGTTCTGACCCTGATTCTGGTTTCTGTCGCGTCCACC
>DCHL01000026.1 GCA_002317595.1 Lachnospiraceae bacterium UBA1753
TAAGTTTCTTAGAATCCCCGATGAACGGATGCAGAAACGCTAATAAAACAATTAAACAGGGAAAGACTGCCGCATCAAATGATGCGACAGTTCCGTTACTAAAATCACATAGCACTGCGGTGGACAAATATGGAGATGAGGCTCTCAGCTTCAGCCTGATACTCTGCAACGCTTTTACACTTCTGGATTTTCCTAAGCGAGCGTTCCCTCGTGATGCCACGCTCCTCAAACACACTCTCGGCATAGGTGTTGATCATGTAGAACCACAGCTCCTTAACCTTCGCCAGTGTCGGTGCCGGTCCTGAGAACAGTGTGGTCATATCCGCAATCAGTCTGTCGTGGAAGGCACGCAGTTCCTCGCGGGTCATTGGCCCGCCATTTCCTGAAAGCTGCCTTATGAGCGAGGGATCTGCCAGCATTCCCCTACCGCACATGACCGAGGTGAGTCCCCCGTGTTTTTCTCCTCCGAGTTTTTCTCCCCCGTGGTTTTCTCCCCCGTGGTTTTCTCCCCCGAGATTCTCCTCTCCCAGGTACTCCTTTAGTCCTGCAAGGTCCTCAGGACAGTAGATGTCACCGCTCCAGCTAAGCTCATTGGTGCTGTGCTCGCAGGCGTGCTTAAATATCTCCCGGTGCGGTCTTCCCTTGTAGAACTCCGCACGTACCCTCGGATGGATTATCAGTTCCTCCATGGGATACTTGTTATATATCTCCAGGATTTCATAGAATTCTTCCGCCTCAGTTATGCCAAGTCTCGTCTTCACGGAGACCTTTCCTGTCTTTTTTTCATACACTCCATACAGGAACTCATCCAGGGCTTCAAGGTCTCGCAGAAATCCCGATCCCCTGCTCTTTGAGAACACGGTTCCCGATGGGCATCCCAGATTTATGTTAACCTCATCATAGCCAAACATATTCTTCATATCGTGCTCGAATCTCAAGAAATCCTCAGATGAGTTTGTCAGTATCTGTGGAACCAGGTACAACCCCTCATTATTGGCAGGAAGAGCGTCCGCCATTTCCTTACTATTCATTGTCCGCTTGGTATGAGGCGCAAAAAAGGGAGTGTAGTACTTGTCGATACCCTCCCCAAAATGATCCTTCACGGCGTTTCTGTATGTGTATCTTGTAATGCCCTCGAGGGGTGCAAGATAATATCTCATAGCGTTCCTCACATTCCTACGCGCTATTTTTTACTCTGAGTAAAGCGGACATTCGCAATCCGCTTCGCTTCGCAGCTCTAACGCAGGCTGATGATATTATTTGAAGTCTGCGTATTGTCTCACATAGTCATCTTCATCAACCTTAAAGGTGATAATCTGGTCTGAATCGGGATAAACCATGTTCATCTCCTCAATCGCAATACGCCTGATTTCATCGATATTAACGCCTGCATTGATACGGTCATACTCCTCCTGATTTGCAATCGTCAGGTCGTCGAGTTCAACCTCCTTCTGTCCAATGCTCCCCGTCAGAGTCACAATGTCTGTCCTCAGATGAACATACTCATAGCAGAGACTCGCAAGTGCTGCGATGACCAGCATAGTCACCAATGCCCGGGGCACAGGAGAAGCAGTTGGCTTCACATATTTCTGCAAAGCTCTCGTGGGAACATAGCGCTCAGCACTGTTTGCTGAAGCCCCAGCCATTATATCTATTAATCTTACAGCTGATGAACCATCCACCATACGGTGTCCAGCCACTTCATATTCAGTCATAAATTATGCATACCCTTTATGTAAACTAAGATATGTCTATTTTGACACAAAAGTTATCAGTTGTAAACCATAATTTATGTTAACTATACAATTTTTTTACGAGTGTTAGTAAAGCGGATATTCGCAATCCGCTTCGCTACTTGCTCATGAACGCAGGCTGCTACGCAGCTTGTCAGTGGGGGCTTTAACCCCCACTGACATAANNGCTTCGCAGCTTATCTGCGTTCAATTTGCCTGGCTGCTTCGATTATTTATCCTTGCTGCTTTGACTTTTTATCTTTGCAATCTCAAAAAGACCGTCCCTGTTGCAGTAAAAATATAGTTTTCTCACGCCGTTTATTTTGAATCTCGCCTGAGCATTTCCCTCAGGATAGAGTTTCACTATCTGCACGCGGTCTGAAGATACTGCCGCAACAAAGGAAATGTAATGCTGTTTTGTCATCTCATGCTCAATCTGAACAAAATACTCATCTTCCACCCTCTCGATGCTGATGCCATGAGCATCATCCATCTCCCCAGTTTCCGCCGGGCACAGCAGAATTCCATGGCAGTTAATCGCCGCCTCCCCCATGCTGTGGATGACATTTCCACAGACCGGACACACGTAGAACTTTGACCTCAGCATATTGGCAGCGATGTTGAGATTCGTAATCGCATTGCCAGCTATCAGTTCCGTAATTGAAACCCCAAACACCTCCGCCAGAGGCTCAAGAAGTGTGATATCGGGATACCCTTTGCCAGTCTCCCACTTTGATATTGTCTTATCTGACAGACACAGCTTCTCTGCAAGTTCAGCCTGTGTCATATGATTTTTTTCACGCAGCTCTTTGATGACTGCTCCGGTAACATATTGATTCATATTATTTCTCCTCTTCTTATTTCTCCTCTTCTTTTTACTCCCATTCATGTCGTTTCACTCCCCTTCTTACAAAAGAGTGATCTTACAGATTTAACGAAAAAAGCACGATTTCTGTAAGTGAGGTATCTTCA
>DCHL01000003.1 GCA_002317595.1 Lachnospiraceae bacterium UBA1753
CCTACATTCTCAGCTTGCTTCGGTCAGGCATTCCTTGAGCTTCATCCTACAAAGTACGGCGAGGAGCTCGTTAAGAAGATGAACGCTAACGGCGCTAAGGCTTACCTTGTAAATACAGGATGGAATGGAACAGGCAAGAGAATCACAATTAAGGATACTCGTGGAATCATCGATGCAATCCTTAACGGCGATATCAAGACTGCACCTACAAAGAAGATCCCTATGTTCGACTTTGAGGTTCCTACAGAGCTTCCTGGTGTTGATCCTGCAATCCTTGATCCTCGTGATACATACGCTGATGCTTCTGAGTGGGAGACAAAGGCTAAGGATCTTGCTGGAAGATTCATCAAGAACTTCGAGAAGTACACAACAAATGAGGCTGGAAAGGCACTTGTTGCTGCAGGTCCTCAGCTCTAATCAGCTGCGAAGTAATTCGCCAGTGTACAATTAATAGTCAATAAGGGGCCGCGGTCACTAAATAGTGGCCGTGGCTTTTTCGTTTGCTCGCCATGGGCGCGCTCTAATGTTGAAATAAACGACTGCGAAGCAGATACTTGTTTTGGACAAGAAGGAGAGGCACAATTTTATGGAATTCTTTAAATTATCGGATGGCAGGGATATTCCCGCAGTAGGATTTGGCTGCTACAATGCAAAGGGCGGCGATAACTACCAGATTATTTCAGATGCCATCAAAAGTGGGTACAGATTTTTTGACACAGCATCGCTCTATGAGACAGAGAGGGAACTCGGACAGGCAATTAAGGACAGCGGAATTCCCCGCGAGGAATTTTTTATCCAGAGTAAGCTCTGGCTTGATGAGATGGGGTATGATGAAGCCAAGGCTGCTCTGGCAAGATCTCTTGAGAGGCTTCAGATGGATTACATTGATGTCTATCTGATTCACTGGCCAAGGCAGTGTCCGGTTCAGGAAGGTGCGCCGGGTCACCCCGAGGTGGTTCCCGGTAAGCGCAATTTTGCCCAGAACGAAGACTGGAAGGCTCTTCAGAAGGAGACCTACCAGGCGATGGAAGAGATGTATGATGAGGGGAAGATTAGGGGCATTGGTCTTTCCAATTTCCTGCCTCACCATCTCATGAATATATATAGTTTCTGTCGTATTGCACCTGTTGCTGTCCAGCTTGAGATGCATGTGGGATATACCCAGGCGACTGCAGTTAAGTACGCACAGGATAAGGGACTTGTAGTACAGGCGTGGAGCCCTCTTGCAAGAGGTGCTGTATTTGAGGAGCCGTTCTTTAAGAAAATGGCTGACAAGTACAATGTCTCTCTGGCCCAGCTCGCCCTTAGATTTGTGTATCAGTCAGGTGTGCTGGCTCTTCCCAAGGCGACAGCGCCTGAGAGACAGAAGGCCAACATGGATATTTTTGATTTTGAGATATCAGAAGAGGATTTCTACCTTCTTGCATGTATGGTACCGAACTGCTGGCAGAATGAACACCCTGATTTTGTAATTCCCGCCAAGGAGTGTTCAAGAGAGCAGTAATTTGTTATAATATTTTTTGACTGGGGTGTACGATAAGCCTGTTATTTTTGAACCTACATTTTGATATAAGGGACTGTTGCCTGGCGATAATGGCTACCGGGCCGCTTAATAGACGCACTTTGTGCCTCCGGCGGAAGGTAAAAATTATTCCGGAACGAACCCACCTAGCGACGCTAGGAGTCAAACATACAGGCTGCGGCACTCTGGTTTTTTTTCAATTTGAGATATAAGATTCATTCTGACTATGAACAAAGCAATTTTAATCTGCAGGAATTTTGCAAACAAATACAATGAGAATCACATTTGGGCATATGCATCATCGGCGGCATTCTTTTTCTTTTTTTCATTAATTCCGCTTTGCATGCTTTTTCTTGCAGTTATTCCTTTTCTTGGAATTGACAAAAACTCAATGTATGAGATTTTTATGATATGGTTTCCGGCTACACTTGACTCCATTGTATATGCAATGATGGAGGAGATGTACGGGAAGGGTATCGCACTTGTATCAGTGACTGCCATTACCACCATATGGGCGGCTTCATACGGCACAGTTGCCCTAAATAAGGGCCTTAATATCATTTATGGGATGAAGGACCCAGGGAGGACAGGGAGCATACTTTCCTATATCTGGTTCAGGGTGAGGTCCTGCCTTTTTACGCTTGCAATGATTATTGCCATGGCATCTGGAATTACTATAGTTGTATTTACAAGGTCAGTAAAGAATACCCTTAAAGAGGCACTTCCTTTTGCATACCCATGGCTCCACTTTCTGGCCAGATCGAAGATGATGATTGCTCCGGTAGTACTTATCATAGTATTTACCGTTTTCTATACAGTTATTCCAAGCACAAGGGTCAATCTGTTTAAGCAGCTCCCAGGAGCTATTATTGCAGGTGTAGGCTGGTCGGCATTTGCACAGCTGTTTTCGTATTATATTGACCACTTTGATAATTTCTCCATGTATGGATCGCTTACAGCTGTAATCATTCTGCTCATTTGGATATTTGCCGGAATGATAATCCTGCTTGTCGGCGCTCAGATAAATGTGTTTCTGTCACCTGCCTTTGACGCTTTTTTGAAGATAAGGAAGGACAGATTTGAACGCAGATAAGCTGCGAAGCAGCCTGCGTTCATGAGCAAGTAGCGAAGCGGATTGCGAATGTCCGCTTTACTTGAAATAATAGTTGAAGGGGAACGATGTGAAAAAATCGGATTTTTACTACGAACTTCCTGAGGAACTGATTGCACAGGATCCTCTTGAGGACAGGTCATCCTCAAGACTTATGCATCTTGACAAGGCGACAGGCGAGACAGAGAACCTGTCCTTCAGGGATATAAAGAAATTTTTGAAAAAGGGTGACTGCCTGGTACTAAATGACACGAAGGTAATCCCAGCAAGACTTCTTGGACATAAGGAGGGAACTGGCGGTGCGGTGGAGATTCTTCTGTTAAAGCGCCGCGAGGATGATGTGTGGGAGTGTCTAGTCAAGCCGGGAAAGAAGTGCAGGCCCGGGGCCCGGATTGTATTTGGCGACGGAAGACTGACCTGCGAGGTGCAGTCCATGGCGGAGGAAGGGAACCGTCTTGTCAAATTTTTCTACGAAGGAATATGGGAAGAGGTGCTGGACTCACTCGGAGAGATGCCACTTCCACCTTACATTACACATAAGCTTCAGGATAAAAACAGATATCAGACTGTGTATGCAAAAAATGAAGGATCGGCTGCCGCACCGACTGCAGGACTTCATTTCACGAAGGAGCTTCTTGCTGAAGTGGAGGCGATGGGCGTAAAGATTGTCTATGTCACTCTTCATGTGGGACTTGGAACCTTCAGGCCGGTAAAGGAGGAGGAAATCCTCGACCACCATATGCATTCTGAGTTCTATGTGGTATCAGAATCCGCTGCGGCTACAATCAACAAGACGAAGGAAGACGGCGGAAGAGTAATCTGTGTAGGTACTACGAGCTGCAGGACAATCGAGTCGGCTTCTGCTTTGGAAGGCGATAAATGGATTGTTAAGGCTGGCTGTGATGACACGGAGATATTTATATATCCTGGATATGAATTCAAGGCGCTCGACGGACTTATTACTAATTTTCATCTGCCTGAATCAACTTTGATAATGCTTGTGTCAGCCCTTGCGGGAAGAGAGAATGTACTTGCAGCCTATAACGAAGCTGTAAAAGAGCAGTACAGATTCTTTTCTTTCGGGGATGCAATGATTGTAATTTAGATTTTAGGAATTGGGAGAGAGAATGATGAAAAGTAGATTGTTATTTGCGCTTTCGATAGCTGCCCTTGTGCTTACCTCCATGCCGGAGATGGTGATTGCTGCACCTGCACAAGCGTCTTATGAAGAGACTTTTTATGAAGCGGCAACTGAACTCGATAATAATGCTGAACTGGAAGAGACTTCTGGTTTAGAGGAACAGTCTGAAGCGACTGATGATGAAATCGATGAGTCTGAATATGAAGTCGAAGCCCCTGTAATTAATGACGCAGGCGATGTGTTTGAAATTAGTGAAAGCGGTGTACTTACTGCCTACAATTCGACAAGTATTGCTAATGTAGTAATTCCTGCAACTGTTACATCCATTGGAGATAGTGTATTCAAGGATCATACTGAGATTGTGTCAGTTGATATGTCGCAGGCTGCCATTACTTCAATCGGTTATGAAGCCTTTAGAAACTGTTCCTTTGGTACCAGGACTTCGACCTCGGAGCTGGTTATTCCTGGAACAGTAACAAGTATAGGAAGATGTGCATTTAAGGACTGTAAATATCTTGGCAAGGTAACATTTGCAGACAGTGTGACTGATGCTAAGTTAGATTTTGCATCTTCATATGATGATGGTCATGCATTTGCAGGCTGTACATCACTTAAAAGTGTTATTTTTTCAAAGCGAATTGAGAAAATCGGAGTTCGTGCGTTTAAGGGATGCACGGCTCTTGAATCAGTAGAATTCAAGGAAGGCAACAAGATAATAGGAGAGGGTGCCTTTGAGGATGCTGCTGCACTGTGTGGCTTAGCAATCCCGAACTCTGTTGAAAAAATTGAGAGTTATGCATTTAAGAATGCCGGAGTAAATGCCCTGTCGCTCGGAAACAGTGTTGAGTATATTGGCAGGGAAGCTTTCTACGCCTGTCCATTAGGTACAAAGCTTGGTACAACGGAACTTACGATTCCGGGAACAGTTACTTATATCGGACTTTTTGCATTTAAGAATTGTACCTACCTTGGGAAACTGACTTTTGAGGATAATCTGACCAGGGACCCGATAACCTTTCAGGAGGCCTATGATGATGGGCATTATTTTGCCAACTGTGTTTCATTAAAGAATGTTTCCATTTCAAGCAGAGTGACAACTATTGGACAGAGAGCGTTCCAGAACTGTACTGCACTTGAGACGGTCACATTCAGTGATGGAATTGAGGAAATAAGGGATGCTGTTTTTGAGAATGATTCCAAGCTATCAGCTGTGATACTTCCTGATTCAGTCAAGACAGTTGGGAACTACGCATTTAGTAAATGCGGCATAACAAAGCTGAAATTAAGCTCGAATCTTGAAAAAATAGGGGGGTATGCATTTGCTGAAAACCCTCTTGGTACTAAGCTCAACCTGACTTCAATGACTATACCTAGAAATGTAGGTTATATTGGAAAATTTGCATTTAATAAAGCGGCTTACCTTGAGAAGGTTGTCTTTGAAGATAACGCAGAACTCCTTGATATAACACTGGATGAGTCGTGGAGCGAAGGGGGACAGTTTAACGAATGTCCTAATCTGAAGTCTGTTGAACTGTCAGACAGAATGACAACTGTCAATTATACGATGTTCAAGAACTGTCCGCTTCTTGAAAAGGTAGTATTAAAGGATGGGCTCAAGAAAATCTATAAGTCAGCCTTTGAGAACTGCACAATGATCACATCACTTGATATTCCTGATTCTGTAGAACTTATTGATGAATACGCGTATAAGAATACATCAATAAAGAATCTGTCAATTGGAAATGGTGTTAAGACAATTGGCCGTGAAGCCTTTGCAGGATGTCCGCTTGGCACAAAGACTAAACCGGGTAAGGTCATTATTCCGGGAAGTGTAATAGATATGGGACCGTATGTTTTTTCTGAATGTGATTACCTAAAGTCAGTAAAATTTGGATTTGGAAGTCTCGAAGTATCTCTTTCAGGTTATTTGTTCCAAGACTGTAAGAGCCTTGAATCAGTAGAGTTCTCAATGTTCACTGACCCACTTCCTTCAAGAGTTATCTATAACTGTCCTGCAATAAAGGATGTTTATATCTCTAAGGAAATCAGAAGCGTTGCGGATGACATGATTTATGATACAAAGAACGTGACTGTTCATGGCACCAAGGATACTCCAGCGTATGAGTATTATAAGGCCAACAAGGTGAATGGTTATAAGTGGGCTGACTGGAAGGAAAAGAGTCCGGTCAACATTACTGTGGACGCAACAAAACTGTCCTATGTATATGATGATGCTCCGATTGATATCACTAAAGCCTTTGTGCTTGACAGTCACTGCGGCAGGGCGACATACAGCCTGGCGGAAGGCTACAAGGGTTCAATGACAGCCGATGGTAAACTTACTGTTGGAAGGGCAGGAACATTTAAGATATCTGTGGAAACCGCAGAAACAGAGAATTATACAGCAGGTTACTGCACTGCAACAATTTCCGTCACTGTTCTGCATCCGCTGACTATAACATTTGATTCAGTAGGCGGAAGTGCTGTGCCTTCGATAACTGATGCGGTAAAGAACTGGACAATTGATGCTCCATCTGATCCTTCAAAGGAAGGCTTCTACTTTGTTGGCTGGTATAGGGATAGTGAGTATGCTGAAAAGTGGGATTTTGAGAAGGATAAGGTAACTGAGAATATCACACTTTATGCAAAGTGGAAGGATAAGAGCTATTGCCAGAATGTAAGATCTGACGTTGAGGCGGGTTATGTGCCTGCCGGAACGATAGTTTGCCTGTTCACAGACACGATAGATGCTGATATTTTTTACACGACAGATGGAAGTGAACCGGACGCAGATTCAATTTTGTACACGGAAGCAATCACGATTGATGAATCTGTTGAGATTAGGGCAATCGCAGTCAAGGAAGGCCTTAATCACAGTGCCGTGAGTTCATTTATTTACTCGACAAGCTTGGCGGTGCCCGACTGGGGAGACATCCTTCCCTCTGACAGATCTCGGTTCGAGACCGTGGAGGATGTCCCTACAGGGCTCTGGGTTGCGGGCGTGCCAGATGCTGCAGAGTATACAGGTCAGAAGATTACCTTTGATGTCCATATATATTACGGGAAGACTAGGCTTGTCAACAAAGCAGATTACAAGCTTCAGTATAAGAACAATGTGAAGGTCTGCGAGGCTTTTGCTGTAAATGCAAAAGGTAAGAGCATCTCTCCAGTCATCATGATTAAGGGTGCCGGTTCATATAAGGGAACGTATAAGAGGGAGTTCTCTATCAGGCAGACTCTTGACAATTCAGTAAATATCGGTGCGCTCAGTATTAAGAAGACCATTATTGAGGGCGTAACTGACAAGGAATACTGTGGCGAGGCTGTCTCTCAGAATATTATTGTAAAAGATAAGGCTTCAGGCGCTGTCCTTACAGAGGGCGTCGATTACCGTGTTGCGCATAACAATAATGTCAATGCAGGTAAGGCTACTGTATTTGTTACGGGTATTGGAAATTACAGCGGCGTAGTGAAGAAGAACTTTAGGATTAAGCCTGTTTCACTTGCAGATGTCTCAAAAGTAAGCATCACTGTAGCTCCTTCGGTTAAGATAAAGAAGAAGAATACCCTTCCCGAAATTTCAGTTGAGTACACCAATGCTAAAGGCGAGGTTATCATGCTAAAACCCGGTAAGGAATTCAAGTTAAAGGGTACTAACAATAAGAAGGTCGGTTCCGGTGCGAATGTAAGTATTATTGGACTGGGTAATTTCAATAATGGAAAGAATGTCAATTTCACCATCGAGCCACAGTCTCTTTCTGAAATGACTGTGGTAGCAAATGACAAGGCATACAGCACTAAGGCAGGTAAGTATAAAGCGACCTTCACAATCTACGATTCTGATGGAAATGCCCTTAAGAAATCTGATTATGATTCTTCATCCATCGAGTATACATATGCGGAAGATTTCACGGATCCTGAAACTGGAATCAGATATTTTGAAGGAAATAAGGTGGATGATACACATGTCATTCCTGCAGGAACAGTTCTGAGCGTTGCTGTGAGAGGAAAGACGGGGGGCAGCTTTGTTGGCAGTGTATCTGCAAATTACAAGATTACAAAGAATAGTATTGCTAAAGCCAAGCTGTCAATTCCTAAGCAGCAGTATAGCGGTAAGAGAATTAAGCCGGGCAAGGATATCATTGTGATTAAGGCTGGACAGAGCATCACAGCTTCGGATTACACAATAGTTGGCTACGGTCCTAATACTAACAAGGGCAGTGGATATGTAATTGTCAGAGGCCGTGGAAATTATGGCGGAATTAAGATTATAAAGTTTAAGATTGATTCGTGCTTGATATCGGGCCCCAATCCGTTATAAAATGAATCAAACGCTGATATTTCAGAAAGGTGGGCGAAAATGCAGGAAAAAAGACGTGCAAAGAGAATGGACCTTCAGGCAACACTCCTTCTTAGGAAGGTCGGAGATACGAGTTCGTCGGGAGTTGTATCTATTGAGGTGCTTGACCTGTCGCAGACTGGAATTGGATTCATCTGTGATAAGGAACTTCAGATTGGAACCACATATGAGTCAGATCTGATTATCTGGACTGGTGATATTATTCATGCCTTTATTGAGGTAATAAGAAAGGGAGATTCTGAAGGTGGCGGCATCTATGGCGGTGTATTCATCGGAATGCCCGAGTCTGACTGGTGCAGAATCAGAGTTTACGAGACATACAAGGATTTTGGCATGCAGTAGTTCACGCAAATTTTTCATGCAGTAGTTCACGCAAATATTTCGTCGCTCGACCTGCGCATGAGTAATAAGTGAATGGAGTGAAAGGCAACGCAAGATGGAAGAAACCTTCATCTGCGTTGCCTTGCTTTGTGTTATAAGTAAGTACATGCGCCAGCGGAGATGTGAAAGGCAACGAAAGCTGGAGGAAACCTTCAAATGCGTTGCATCAGTCTAGTGATATAAGTAAGTGCAAGCGCCAGCAAAGCGGTGAAGGGCAACGTAAGATGGAAGAAACCGTCATCTACGTTGCCTTGCTTTGTGCTATAAGTAAGTGAAGAAGCCAGCATAGAAGAAAAAGGCAACGTAAGGGGAAGGAAACCATCAAATGCGTTGCCTCAGCCTAGTGTTATAAGTAAGTGAAGAAGCCAACATAGAAGAAAAAGGCAACGTAAGGGGAAGGAAACCATCAAATGCGTTGCCTTAGCCTAGTGATATAAGTAAGTGCAAAAGCCAGCGGAGAACAAAAGGCAACGAAGAAAGGAAGAAGCTTATATTTCGTTGCGCGACCTGCTCGTGAGTGATAAGTGAATGGAGTGAAAGGCAACGTAAGGGTGGATAAAAACGTCATTTGCGTTGTCTTTTGGGACAACACATAATAGATAAAAATTTAATAGGCAACAAATGAGAGGAAACTCATTGAATTAGTTGCCAATACACGATAGAATAAGCAAACAAAATATATATCGAAAGGAGAACAAATTATTGCTAAAACCAACAACTTTATATTCTGAAGCCAAGCGGCGACTCGACGAATTGAGGTCTGTACGAGATAGATTGATCTCAAAACTTGAAAAAGCACCGCCTGGTAAGCCATGTATCAGATTGATTAGAGGACACGCTCGTTGCTACATCCGCTTGTCACCGAACGACCGAAATGGAAAATATGTTCCCAAATCTGATAGTTCACGACTAAAAAAATACTTCGAAAAGGCATATTTTGATAGAATCCTTGAAGAAATTGATACCGAGATCTACAGTCTTGAAAATTTACTTAAGAAATCTGAAAATGCCTCAAATCATATCAAACAAATCTATTCTAATTACCCAATTGAAATTAAACAAAGCATTAAGCCGATAGATTGCTCGGATGAAGATTATGCGAAAGAATGGCTGAGTCAACCCTATATTCCCAAAGAAATTTCTGATGATGTACCGGTATTTCGCACGGACAAAGGTGAACTTGTTCGTTCAAAGTCTGAACTGAATATTGCGAATGCGTTATTTAAGCATAATATCCCATATAAGTATGAATACCCTGTCATTCTAAAAAATGGCATTATAGTTCATCCTGATTTTGTGGTATTAAAAACCTCTGAGAGAAAGGAAATTTTCTGGGAACATCGTGGGATGATGGGCGATAGCCAGTACGCTGAAAAGAGTGTTAAAAAGATAAAGAGTTACTCCAGAATCGGTATAGTAATAGGCGACAATCTTATTATAACGGAAGAAACAGGAAATTATCCTCTAGGAACTGATGAAATTGAGAATGTGATTAACAGGGTCATTCTTGGAAAATAACATGTATGAGATGTCATTTGATGCTGGGACTGTAAGGCAACGAAGAATGGAAGTTGCCTTCATTACGTTGCCCCAACCCGTGCATGGTAGGTGAGTGAAGGGAATGAAAGGCAACGTAAGGGAAAGAAACCTTCAGTTGCGTTGCCTCAGCCTAGTGATATAAGTAAGTGCA
>DCHL01000153.1:0-27214 GCA_002317595.1 Lachnospiraceae bacterium UBA1753
TGGGTTGCAGGTGGTATGCCTATCACAAAGATGATGAACATGGAGAGAAGAAACGGCGAGGACAAGCCCGTTATCAGAAAGGCTCTTGTTGAACTTGACGGTGCTCCCTTCAAGTACTTCGAGTCAAAGAGAGAGCAGTGGGCAGTTGAGACATGCTTCACATATCCCGGTGCTATCCAGTACTACGGACCTTCAGAGGTTTGTGACCTTACTACAAGAACACTTGCTCTTGAGAAGGCCTGACTTTCGTGAATCAATAATTGATTATCGCAAATCAGTAGTACAAGGTATTAATACCTAAGAATTATTTCAGCCCTGCTTCCTATTTTCGGGAAGCAGGGTCTTTTCAAAATCATATCTGATTTGAACACTTTACATCATATCTTTTTCAACAAATTATCTATAGTAATTCTCATTAGAAAAAATAAGGAGGTGGCAGTATTTGTTTGATGCCAATAATTCCTGCCTAAGTGACGCCCAGCTCCTGGCAGTGTGTCACGACACAGGACCAGCCCTTGTCATTGCGGGGCCCGGCTCTGGAAAGACCAGAGTCATCACACATCGAATTCAGTATCTTGCTGAAAATCTTGGGGTATCCCCCGAACGAATCCTGGTTATTACATTTACAAAAGCAGCTGCACTTGAGATGCAGGAGAGAACGAAGAACCTTATCGGAAAAAATGCTGAAAGGGTTTCTTTTGGTACCTTCCATTCTATATTTTTTCGCATCCTCAAGGCTGAGGGGCTGTACAGCCCATCCTCTGTCATTAAGGTCAGTGAGAAGAATGCAATCCTAAGGGATATATGCGCGGAAAAAAATATAGAAGCGAGGGATATGGCTCAGCTGTATAGCTCAGTTGCCGCTGATATTAGCACCTATAAGTGCCTGCTTAGGGATAAGGAACTGTTTGTACCAAAGTCACTGGGAAGTGAACTGTTCCATGATGTTTTCAATATGTATGAAAAGCACCTTGAGGACAGGCGGCAGCTTGATTTTGATGACCTGCTATTAAAGACCTATGAGCTTCTTGATTCATCACCTGAAGCAAGAAACGCGTGGCAGAACAGGTTTGATTACATTCTAATTGATGAGTTTCAGGATATTGATGAGCTGCAGTTTATGACGATACGGCTCCTTCTGACTAAGTCGCAGAACTTGTTTGTAGTGGGGGATGATGATCAGTCAATATATTCCTTCAGGGGAGCCAGGCCTGAAATCATGCTGAGCTTCATGGAGGTGTTCCCAGCTGCCAACAGAATAGAACTTAATACAAATTACCGATCTAAGAGTGAGATTGTGGAAGCCGCGGGGCGTCTGATTGCGAATAATAAAAGCCGCTTTGACAAAAAAATTGTGTCTGGAAGTGATGGCGGCGGAAGCGTTGAGGTACTGTCCTTTGCATCAAGGAATGAGCAGGCAGACTATATCCGTAATGAAATCCAGAAGGAGAATGGAAGCATTGCAGTGCTGACAAGGACAAACCGAGACGCTGGGTTCTTTTCTGATGAGATGGGAATGAGGAACATCGAGCATGCGACAAAGCAAAAGAGTAGTTCAATCTACAGCCATTTTATTGCGAAAGATATTGCGGCTTATGTGAAGATGGCACTGGGGAACAGGGAGAGAAGCGTGCTTTTCATGGTCATGAACAAGCCTGACAGAGGGATTTCAAGGCAGGCCGTGAAGGATTCCATAGTCGACATATCACTTGTGGATGAAAAAGTAAGGTCATTATATGACCGCCTTTCTAGGCTCCCACGCCTGTCGCCCTTTGCGGCACTTAACTATATCTACAAGGCTGTGGGGTACAGGAAGTACCTATGCCATCATGCGGAGGAATACGGCGTAAAGATAGATGAACTTGAGGCAATATTTTTTCAAATTCAGGAGGCCTCAAGGGGATATAAAAATCTGAAGGCATGGCTTGAAATGGCAGAGCGGGAGGAATTTGATGAGCCTAAGTCTGGCACACCTAAGCTTGGCATCATCACTGCCCACGCTTCCAAGGGACTTGAGTACGATGTGGTCTTCATCATTGATGTGGTCGAGGGAATTTTTCCCTACAAGGATGCGGAGAGTGAGGCGGCGCTTGAGGAGGAGCGGAGGCTGTTCTACGTGGCAATGACAAGGGCGAAGTTGCGCCTTGTTATCTGCCAGGTCGATAAGATAAGGGAACGGGAAACTGCAGGGAGCCGCTTCGTGGAGGAAATTCTCGGGTGATAGAGCGACGCTTTTGTATTTTTCGAAATACAATTTCATACTTATGTGCGTATATGGTAGAATAAACCATATATTCGAACCTGATATGAGGAGGTAATGATGGGAAGAAAAATCAGATTATTGCTCTTGTTTACTGCCATCTTTTCGATGCTGCTAATAGAGATGGTGTTTGCAGCGTCTTCTCAGCCGATGGCGGCAAAAAAAGGCGGAAAGAACATTAAGATAAAACTTGAGATGGGAATGTCCACGCTTTGGGAAAATGGAAGTGGAGTCCACATGTTTTCTGTCAGCGAGGTGAAAAACTCACTTGGCAACGATGTCAGCGATGTGACAGTTGTTTCGGGGAATGCCATAAACAGAACCTATAAGAAGAACGGACGCAGATGCCTGAATAGGTTCGGCGATTATTTTTCCGCCGAGAAAATCGGCGAGAACACATACGGCATCATCTTTTCGGTTGGAGAAGAAGAACTATCTGAGCTTACAGCTGAGGATCTGAGTGGATATGTGAATTTTGAGGCCGTAAGCAAGAATGGAGAGAAGGTGACAGTTCCTGTTGCCATCACTGTCAGCGTTGGAACCCGGGATATCTATGTCGACAAGAAGAAGGGCAGTGATTCAAATTTAGGCGGTAAGTTCGCACCCTTTAAGACTATTCAGAAGGCCCTTGATACTGTACTTGCAGGGCAGACTGTCTATGTGCATAAGGGTACCTATATCGGAGCAAATCAGTTCAAGAGTTCCGGAAGATACGGCTCGCCGATTACCCTTAAGGCGGTAGAGGGTGAGCGCGTTAAACTGAAGGCAAAAAAGAGCGAGAGAAGCTGCATTCTTGACCTGAATGGCAAGTCAAATATAAGGATTGAGGGCCTTGAACTATGCTCTACCAAGGGAAATGAGGCCTACGGTATACTGATGGAGAACTGTGAGCACGATATCGTGATATCTGGTAACAAGATTCATCATATTTCTGCAGTGAGAAAGAGTAATTACGGCGGCGATGCAAATGCCATCCTGTGCTTTGGAGATGCCGATACTGATGCAGATTCAATCCATGACATAGTGATTGAGAATAATGAAGTCTACAGAATTAATCCCGGATGGTCTGAGGCCATTTCGGTTGCAGGAAATGCAAGAGATGTAATTATCAGAAATAATAAGGTCCATCATATAAAAAATATTGGAATCGATGTATGTGGCAATTTCAGTTACTCAAGTGACAAGGTCCTTGATCAGCCGAGGAACTGTGAAGTCTACGGTAATACTACATACAGATGCAGGAGCCCTTATGCTGCCTGTGCCGGAATTTATGTGGATGGAGCCAGGGATATCAAGGTTCATGATAATGTGACCTACGCAAATCAGTACGGAATTGAGATTGGTGCAGAGCAGCCTGTTACCGGTTATCCGACAAAGAATATCGAGGTATACAACAACGAGATTCGTGACAATCTCATCTGCGGAATTAGAGTCGGCGGATACTTCGACAAGAGCATAGAGACTGGCACAGTGGAGAATACTGTTTTTCGGAATAACACCCTCAAGAATAATAATATAAAGAAGAACCTCTATAACGGCGAGATAATCATTGCAAAGTGCAGTGAGATTGCCTTTACGGACAATACCTTCTATAAGAAAATGTATCAGAATAAGCGTGGAGAGTTGTATCCCATAATCAGCACTGATTTTGAAACGGACGAGGATGAGAGTAAGTATATTAATAATATTACTTTCACAGGGAACAAAATTGTGAAGGGGGCAGACGGTCAGATTGAAGACATGGAAGATGACTGGACGGCATATCTGGAACAATAAGGATGAGAATATGAAATAAGCAACCTATTATCAACATCAATATCATTAACATCTACATTATTAAGGGAGAGTAGCAATGAGGAAAAAATTAGTTAGTTTACTGCTGTGCGCGGCTATGATTTTTGCACAGTCATCTGTGGTTTTTGCAGCAGAGCAAGAGGAATGTGTCAATGCTGAAGCGGCATTCACTTTTGTAAAGGACGGAAGTGAGACGGCAGTTGACAGCATTACTGATGCGGTTGCATCAATGGAGTCTGGAAATCAGGCGACTATCACACTTAATTCTGACATTAATTTAAGAGATGGCGTAGAGGCAGGAGATGAGCGACTTACTTCAAATCCATCTGATTACTACCTGCGCCTTTCTGGCGGTGAACTGACAATTGACCTTAATGGACATAAGCTTATGGGCGGCGGCGTTAATGTTGATGCTGACAGGTTTGCTGAGGATTGGACTCAGCCTGCAAAGCACGAAGAATATAGAATTAGAGATTTGGATTATTTCATCGGAGTTATTGGCGAAGGAACAGTACTTCATATCGTTGACAGCAGCCCCGCAAAGGGAGGAGTCGTTGAGGGTATAGCAGACGTATGGCAGAACTTCCTTGATCGTTCTATTATTGCCGCAAAAGGTGGTAAGGTTGATATTGGTGAGGGCGTAACTGTCAAGGGTATTAAGGTTGTATCAGTTTATGGTGCTACCCTTGAGGCAAAGGGAGATATCCTTGCAAAACAGGAGGCTGTATATCTCGAGGATGCATCCTTTACATCGACAGGGAATAAGATAACTGTCTATAACGATTATGATGAAAACTCAGAATATTATAGCACTACTATACGGGCAGTTGCAATTGCAGTAACGAATGCATGCTCGGTTAGTCTTAACTCTGTGAAGGTTGATGTTGACAGCTGGAATAAGGTTTCAAAGTGTAGCGGCAATCTTTTGGGAATCTATTCATATGGTGGCAGCAATAAGCAGATGCAGGATGCAAGCCTTACAATTATTGATTCAAGTATCAGCGTAACTACGAGAGCCACTGCCACAGCATATGGTCTTCTTTGTTCATACATCTCACCAAAGAATGTTGTAATTAAGAACTCAAATATTGACGTTAATGTGACTGAAGATGCAGAAAATGTTGGAGGCGAGGCAGTTCAGATTGTTCAGTGCTCAAACTGCGATGTCGTCATCGATTCCCTTAATGCAACTGTTACCAGTCATAAGAAGGGGTCTGGTGGACACATTATCGTTATCTCTGAAAGCGACAATGCTGAGAATACAAGTAATATCATTAAAAATTCAAAATTCAAATTCATAAGCGGCGGCAACCCGTCAGCTACTCAGGATGGATGCATATGGGCTGTGAGCGGTGGAAACTATAAAGACTGTGAAATCACAGTTGATAGTGAGTCAAGGCGAATTGCGGCAGTTGGACAGGGTAATGACACAACTCTTGATAACTGTAAAATCAAGGCAACTAGCACCAGCACCATCTCTGATGCTTATGTATGGGGACTTGATGGAAGTGTACTTGATGGTAAGATTAATCTATTAAAGGGCACTGAGATTAAGGTAAGTGCAAAGAGTAGCAAGGTTAAGAAGAAGATATATGGCGAGATTGGTTCATCCCTTAGCGGTCTTGAGAAGATTGTGATTCCAGAGGGTCTTTATCTGGTGGATTCAAAGAACAACAAGGTTTCTGAACTTAAGAAGCTTGCAAATCTGTCTTATGTCCTTGTAACTGATGGTAGCATTGCACCTGGAAGCAGTGATGAACCTTCATCAGGAGAGACAGCACTTTCAAAGTGTACCTTTACGTGGGATGACACGAATTCGTCAACAGCACCAAAGCTTACATATGATGCTTCTGAGCAGAAGCCTGCATTTACAATTAAGGATAAGAACGGAAAGACTCTTGTTGATGGAACGGATTTTGACGCAGAGTATATACCTGTAAAGAGAGGAAAGACTCTGGCAGATGCAGGCAACTTCAAGCTGAAGATTACGGCAAAGTCAGGTTCAGGCTACAAGGGGACATTGATAAAGAAATATAAGATTAAGCCCTGCTCAATCTCACAGGCGGCAAGCGCTGGTTATCTTGTTGTAAACACAACTAACAGCGAGAGTCTGGTCTACGATCCTGCAGGTGTGAAACCACAGTATGAAGTGACCTACCGCGGAACTCTGCTTGAGAGTCCTGCTTCCTACAAGGCAATTTTTACCGGAAGAAGGGCGGCAGGAACTGGTGATGTGGCAAAGCCGAAGTCACAGCTCATCAAGCTCACTGGACGAGGAAACTTCACTGGTAAGCTGTCAATCCCTTACACAGTAATGAAGAGAAGCATTTCGGACAATGCAGTTTCCGTTTCTGCGAAGGATGTCCTCTATAAATCACAGCCTGGCAAGTTCATGGTGAAGCCTGTCCTTAAGCAGGGCAGAAAGAAGCTTAAGCTAAACAAGGACTATACAATTGAGAAGTATGTGGATGCGAGGACGGGAGCTGAGCTCACCGCAGAGTCAGTTCCTGAGAAGGGAACTCTTGTCAAAATCATTATCAAGGCAAAGGGCGAAGACGGTGAGGGCAACTACAATTCATCTACCTCGGTAATCTATAAGGTTGCTGAGACGCTTCTAAATAAGGCAGTAGTATCCCTCGTTGATGGTGCGACGCTCACCTACGGCGAGACGGTAATCACACCGGAAATGCTGGAAGTAAAGGCAACCCGCAGCGGCGATGCCCTTGCAGCTGACCAGTATTCAGTTGCCTACAACTACTATCTGAAGGGTTCAAAGAAGATGGTCGAGATTACCGTATCAGGCGCAGAAGACAGCCTGTACGGCGGAAGCAGGACCGTGAAGCTGAGAGTGCAGTAAGGCAAGAAGATAAGAAGATAAGAAGATAAGAGAGAGGATACCTGTTAATGGAATTTGGAAGAAAAAAATATTTCATCATTCTATCAATATTACTTTGCATCGGCGTCTTTTGTAGTGGCTGCGATACAAGAAATGCAGAGGAAGTACGCAATGAGTTTCAAACGAAATATTTTGCAGCAAGTTCATCGGCAGGTGAAACAGTAGATACTACAGAAACAGTTGTTGATGCTGAGGAGGATTCCGATGCGGATGCTATAGTCGGAGCAGAAGTAGAATTTGAGGATGAAGACTCAGGCGAATACGAGGCTGACAATTTAGGTCAGAGCAATGAAACCTGGTCCGTTTTCCTTTATCTTTGTGGAACTGACCTTGAAAGTAACGGATATAATGCAACTGACAATTTAGTGGAAGTGGTGAGTTCTATCTATTCAGATAAAATAAATTTTGTGGTTCAGACCGGTGGTACAAAGGACTGGCATATTGGTGAGGGACTTGGTCTTGAAGTAGATTCCAGCAAATTACAGAGATGGATAAGAACAGAAAACACCTTTGAATTAGTAGATGAACAGCCAGGGGCCAGCATGGGTGACGCCGCGACACTTGGTGATTTCTTAAGCTGGGGCGTTGCTAATTATCCTGCTGATAAAAGTATGGTCATTTTCTGGGATCATGGCGGCGGTTCGGGAACCGGGGTTATTTTTGATGAACTTTATGAAGGAGATTTCCTAAGACTTGATGAGGTGTCTGAAGGGTTAAAACAGGCGAATACAAGATTTGAGGTTATTGGCTTTGACGCATGCCTGATGTCATCAATTGAAACCGCGGCAGCAGTTGCTCCTTATGGAAGGTATATGGTTGCATCAGAAGAGACAGAACCGGGGCCAGGATGGGATTATGAATCATGGCTTTCGTATCTTTCAGAAGATACTAGTATGGATGGAAGTCTCCTTGGAATTGAAATCTGTGACAGCTTTTATAATAAGTGTGATTATTTCGGTCAGGGCAGCATGGCAACCCTTGCAGTTACGGACCTTAATAAGATACCTGCTCTGGTCAAGGCCTTTAATGAGATGGCATCTGAAATAAAAGGGTATACTGACGATATTACAGTGATGAAACCGCTTTCCCAGGCAATCCTTAAGGCTGAGAATTATGGCGGAAATAATGAAAACGAAGGCTATGCCAATATGGTTGACCTTGGAGACCTGACAATGTGCGCACAGGGCATTATCTCGGAAACTGGCGAGAGAGTGCTTGACTGCATTATCGATGCTGTGCCATATCATGTGTCTGGTGAGGCAAGGGCAAACAGTAATGGTATTTCTGTTTATATGCCACTGGGCGTAGTAGATGAGGAACTCGATCTCTATGCGAGAAACAGCGCAGTGAGTGCTGAGTATCTTAGATTTATCGAAGGCGTTGTGGACTGGAAAGCCCCTGATGATGCGGTTGTGTCCATCCCGGCTTTTGATGGTGATACTGGGGAGATGTCTGTAGAAGAGATAGAAATCGGTTCTGCAGAAGCCTCAGAGGGTCTGAATCCAGAGGATTACAAGGTTGATTTTGTGATGGGCATCGATGAAGGTGGGTTTATTACATTAACCATGAAGAAGGGTGCTGATATATTAACCGAAGCTAAATGTAATATGTATTACTATGCTGAAGATTATAATGAAATTCTATATCTGGGCTCAGATTATAATGTGAATTTTAATGATGACTGGACCGAATTTAAGGATAACTTTGCAAATACCTGGATATTTATGGAGAACCAGCTGTGCCCTGTAATTGCGGTTGAAAGCAATGAGAAAAATATGATTTATACAGTACCTGTCCTGGTAAACGGCGAGAGAACTAATATCCGATTACTGTTTGACTGCAACACATTAACCTTTAAGGTGGCAGGCATTTGGGGCGGTATCAACGAAGAGACAGGTTATTCTGACCGTATCTCAAATAAGCTCGAGGATGGTGACGAGGTTCAGTTTGTTTATGCTGCATACAATCCGCAGACTGGTGAAAGCTACGAGTACACAGATGGTGGCTTTACGGTAAACGGAGATATCAAGGTTATCGATGATGAGCTCTGGGATGGAGTTTACTATTATTCCTTTGAACTTACGGATATCTTTGGTCGAACCTATGAAAGTGACATGGCCTACATCACAGTTGAAAATGGTAAAATCACGACATCAATGGAAGGTTTATCCGATAATTAATGCTGTTTCCAGGGGCCTCATTCCTCTTTTGAATTTATCTCCGACAGTTTCTCGTTCAGTATGTCGGAGGTGCGTCTGTCAAAGAAGTAGGAAATCAGACTCATCATTGTGAACACTGCAAGAACAGATAGGATCATTCCGATTGTCATGACTGTGGATTCAGGTCTGAACCAGTCAAAGAGATATCCTAAGCTTAGCACTACGGCATTGACGTAGATGTAGAGGAGAATGGTCCTTATGAGGAATGCTCTCACACTGATGGTGTCCTTGTGGAATAGAAGAGTACTGGGAACTGAGGTCACTAAGCCTACAAGTGGTATTTGGAGCAGGATATAGCAGTCTATTGAGGTGGTAGGACCCCAAAAGATAATAGTATAGATTCCAGCGAATATCATGATGAGCGTCGTGATTCTGGTGAATTGGGTAATCATTGCTTCGAGTAATTGTCTGTTTTCGTTCATGGTTTCTCCTATAATCCGAGCCTTTGCTTAAAATCGGGCACATACTGTCTTGATATTATTATTTTTTCCCCATTGATGAGCTGCGCCTCAAAACGTCCGCCCAGGGCAGGGGAGAGTCGCTTAACCTTTTTGATATTGGCAATAATCGGTTTTGATATTCTTATGAAGTCAGCTGCAGGCAGAATCTCCAAAAGTTCATAGAGCCTGCGCCTGACTTCATATACTTTCGTCTTGGTATATACGAACACCTTCTGGTCCACCGCCTCGATGTAGTAGATGTCTTTGTAATCGAGGAACTCAATCTCACCATCGATATGGACGGGGAGCTTGGCCTGTTCGCACTTAAGTGAATTGACGAGGTTAATCAGAGTCTCGTCAAGCACATCGCATTTTATTATTACTTCTGTCTCTTCAGAAGGCTGTTTGTCTAATATTGTGATTTTCATTTCTCTCCCCTTATTGTTGCACGAACGTGCTTCAACCTCCAATGATCACGCCGATGTTACCATGCAGGATAAGTCTCAGTACTCCAAGGATAATAAGATGCGCAGGGTAATAAATATAGAAGAACCATTTCATGCCCCTCCAGTTTCCACGTTCACCATTATATCGTTTCATGAATGGATATACAATTACAACTCCAAGCTGCAACAGGCCATAAACTGGATCGATGAATATCATCCATACCACTGCATAGAAGAATACATATATTATGATTTCCTGAATCTGATGCTTCAAATTGCCACGGTATCTGTTGATGTCAATTATTGCAAGAACGGCAATACAGCTCCAATCTGAGGGGAAGGTTATCAGGCAGATGATTGAGATGAGAAGAAATTTCTGCCAGCGCTTCAGCTTCTCATGCTCATCAATATGGATTCCGACAACTCCAAAGGCAAGTGACCAGATTACGCTTGTCTGATTGAATACAGTTGTCTTAAATGGAATAAATGGAATGCCAAAACAGAAGTTATAGGCAAAGTGGCTTATTATTGCAAAGATGAAGAGCCTTGTGGCATATTTTTTCACACTGCGAGTATGGTGGTAGCCTTCGACAATAAAGAACCACATTGTTGGCGCGGCCAGTCTGCCTATGAGATGAAGAAGAAGCAGCCACCAGGCGTGGCCGTATCCTGGCCACAGAATGTCAGTGAGGTGGTCGATGGTCATCGCGATGATTGCAAAGACCTTTAGTGTATTTGAATTAAATCCAGCTTTAGTATTCATGTTAATCTCCATATATCATTTTTTATCCGTTTTTGTACGAGACAGAGAGTAGCATCATATAATTATTGACGCAATGGAGTTTACATGAACTGAAAGATTGAGTGCATAAGGTGCAAATATTCAACGTGAGTTGCAAAAAAATGCCGCTATGGAATTTGTGCTTCCAAAGCGGCATTTCTTATCAGTAAAGCTCTAATATTACATCTCGTCGAACTCTTCGTCGTCAAGGAACTCCTCGAAGGCATCAATAACAGCCTCGTACTCTTCATCGGAATCGATGTAGATGAGTTCAGGCTCTTCGTTAGGATCATCGGGGTTCTCCTTGTAGCCGTAGAACCATACCTCGGCATCCTCAGAATCTGCGTCCTGGCCCTCGGGAAGAAGGGCAACATAGTCCTTGCCATCAACCTCAAGGATTGTGATTACCTCACAGGTCACATCCCTTCCGTCATCAAGTGACAGTTCAACAAACATCTCCTCATCAGGTGTCTTACTCATTTTATTCCTCCGTTTCTATTCGTGTAAAAAATAATGGCTGGCCCGAATTATTCAGCAGATTTGGTATCTGCCGCAACTGCTGTGTCACTCTCAGCTGCCACATCTTCAACCGTAGCCACAGCTTTAGCTTCAGCTTCAGCCTTTAGCTTATTCTCAGCCTTGATTTTAGCTTCGAGAATCTCGCCGACAAGCTTCTCAAATGCACTCTTTGTTACCTTCTTTATTGTATCCAGTCCGCAAAAGATTGCCTTAATAATGTAGATTGCGGCTGCAACGTCAACAAGAATCAAAGAAAATGTCATTAAAGGACTCATAAGGCTTATACCTCCCCTTCATATTATTGCCATATCTGGCAATCCTTCATTATTTCTGTATTATACCATTACTGAAAGAGATATAACAACTACAAACGCTATTAACTTTCTGATACAAACGAAATTTGCTTTAAAGCGAAGTCGTTATTGCGTATTTAACAATGCAATTGTCTGGCAGGTGTGATAGAATATTTGTCGAAAAAATATTAGAGGAAATGGAAAAAAAGATGAAATACAGACTTGCTGTTTTTGATATGGATGGAACAATTCTAAACACACTTGATGACCTGGCAGATTCGTTAAACGTCATACTTGATAAGAATGGGTACCCCGAGAGGACAATAGATGAGGTCAGGAGCTTTGTCGGCAACGGCATCCATAAGCTGATTGAGAGGGCCCTTCCGGTGGGGAGCACTGAAGAGGAGATAGACCGTGTATTTGGTGAATATGTACCCTATTACCAGGCACATGCAGCGATTAAGACAAGACCCTATGATGGAATAACTGACGTTATTAAAACTCTTAAGGAAAATGGGGTACTGTGTGCTGTGGTTTCCAATAAGGCTGATGGAGCGGTACAGGACCTCTGCGAGCAGTATTTCCCAGGTCTGTTTGATGTGGCGGCCGGAGACCGGCCTGATATCAATAAGAAGCCGGCGCCGGATATGTGCAACACTGTCCTTAAGAAGCTTGGCATGAATCGGGAGGATGCTGTTTATATTGGTGACTCTGATGTTGATATAGAGACAGCTAAAAACAGTGGCATGGACGAGATTATTGTTAGCTGGGGATTCAGGACCAGGGAGTTCCAGTTATCACATGGCGCTAAGAGAATAATTGACAGACCAGAGCAGATTCTTGATATCATTCTGGAGCGATAGTGTTTTAGGTGAAATGCTGTGCACTGAGTGGACAATGCTAAATTAGGCAGAAAGTAATATATGAACATCGACAGAGATTTAATTAAGAGAAGATTCGCAGAATATACAGCGGACTACAATGCAGATGACCCAAAGATAAAACTGAAAATAGACCATACCTATCGGGTTGCAGATATCTGCGAGAGGATAGCAGTGTCTGAAGGCCTCGATGAGTATAGCTGCTCCCTTGCCTGGGCTGCTGGAATGCTCCATGATGTGGGCAGGTTTGAGCAGGTCAGGAGATACGGGACTTTCTCGGATGCGGCCTCAATAAGTCATGCGGAGTTTGGAGCGGATCTGCTGTTTAAGGAAGGGCTTATAGATTTATTTTTTCCTGAAAAAGGAAAAATAGAGAATGATAATGCTCTAGAAGATTTTGATATTCTCGAGCTTGCAATAAGAGTACATTCGGCCTACAAAATTCCAGACGATATTACCAAAAGGGAGAGGATGTACTGTAATCTCCTCAGGGATGCAGACAAGGTGGATATCTTCAGAGTTAATGTCGAGACTTCCATGGAGATAATATACAATGTCACAGCCGAGGAACTTCGCAAGGCAAAAATAACACCCGATGTCTTAAACGCATTTTTAGAGGGACATACTGTACTTCGTTCCTTGAAGAAGAGTCCCATTGACAATCTGGTGGGGCATGCATCCCTGGCCTTTGAACTGGTATTTTCTGAGAGCAGAAGGATTACCGCGGAGCAGGGATATCTTGCAAGGCTCCTGTACTTTCAGTCGGATGATGAGGAGACGCAGGGGAGCCTTAATATGATGAGAGAGAAAATGAAAGAATATTTTTAAGATAACGCCTGATACTATTAGGAGGAAGACAGCTTGGAGAACAGGAAAATCCTAAAGAACAAGTTATATCTGTATTTGACAGAGTTTTTTGCCGGCATGTCGCTCATGGCAGTTGAGCTCGGTGCGAGCCGCCTTATGGCGCCATATTTTTCATCGTCACAGATTGTGTGGACAATCATAATTGGAACCATAATGATTGCGATGGCGCTTGGCAATCTGTATGGCGGAAGGGCGGCAGACAGAGATCCCAATCCGGATCGGCTATATGGAAGGATAATAATAGCGGCTGTGTGGATTGCAATGATTCCCGTTTTGGGTAAGTATATTATTCTTTTAATATCAGGCGTTCTTATATTATCAGTAAACAATAATTTCCTCATTTTTGCAGCCTTTGCCGCCTGTATGGTCATTTTTGTGTTTCCACTCTTTTTGCTCGGAACGGTGACACCGTCCCTTGTTAAGTATACGGTGGATTCCCTGGATGACTCCGGAAGTATTGTGGGAAGGCTGAACGCCTACAATACCATAGGAAGCATAATCGGAACCTTTGTTCCGACCTTCATCAGTATTCCTGCGGTGGGCACATCGATTACCTTCCTTATTTTTTCAGGGATACTGCTCGCACTGTCGCTGACATATTTTGTCAGCTCGAAAATTTTCATAAAAAAGCTGCCAGTTGGTATCGCATTATTTCTTATCGCATGCGTTCTGGGTCATAGCACCAGCTTCGCCTTCTGGCTTGACGACCTCACCTACGAGGGGGAGTCAGTGTACAACTATCTTCAGGTTTATGAGACGGAGGATGAGGTAGTCCTTTCTACTAACGTCCTGTTCGGCGTTCAGTCGCTCTACCGGAAGGATGGAAAACTCACGGGCATGTATTACGATTATGCGATGGCAGCACCTTTCATGGCGGGCGTCAAGGACAAGGACAGCCTTGATATGCTTGTGCTCGGAATGGGTTCTGGTACCTTCGCGACGCAGTGCGAGAGGTTCTTCGGCAATATCAATACCGAGGGTGTTGAGATTGACGGCAAGATAATTGAGCTGTCGAGGCAGTATTTCGAGCTTCCAGATTCCGTGCCTGTTACGGAGTACGATGGCAGGGCCTTCCTAAATGCCTCTGATAAAAAATATGACGTCATAATGGTGGACGCATATCAGGACATCACAATTCCGTTCCAGATGTCGACGGTGGAATTTTTTACCCTGGTAAAGGAACACCTGAATGAAGGCGGCGTAATGGTTGTCAATATGAACATGAGAAGCGAGACACCCGGCAATATCAATGATTATCTGGCAGATACGATTGCAGATGTATTTGACAATGTCTATGTCGCTGATGTCAAAGGCTCTACAAACAGGGCGCTGTATGCGGGTGTGGAAGAGGACATGCTTGAGGCCTTTGATAAGGGTGTCAGCGAAGAGGATGATGAGCAGCTTAGTGCGATGATGGCAAAGGTCAGGTCCGGCCTTGAAAAATACGAGGGCGGCAAACTCATCATGACGGACGACAAGGCTCCCGTGGAGCTTCTCGGCATGCGGATGATTGATGAAATTATTGAGGAAGAAGTGGCAGATTACAGAAAAATATTTGCAGAAGAGGGCATTGAGGGAGTGCTCAATTCCCTGTAGGGTAATCGTTTTACTATTTGTTGAAAAAAATGCTGGTTTAGAGTAAAATACGAACTATGTGTGAGTTGAAATTAACAAAAGGAAATCCATATCCGTTAGGGCTCTGGGCTCTTGGGCAGAATGAGTTCAATCTCGCTGTTGCAGTAAGACCTGGAAAGCGCCTTAAGCTTAACCTCTATGAGCGCACCAGCGGTCATCGCGAGGCTGAGATTGATGTTCCCGATGAATGCCGCGTTGGGGATGTTTTTGGCATGCATCTTTGCGGCATTGATTTCACCAGGTACAGCTATTCGTTTTCTGATGGAGCACGTGTCTTTGCTGACCCGTATGCAAAGTGTATCGTGGGCTGTGATAAATGGGGGAGCAGGTCTCCACGCGCACTGTTTACAGCAGCCGATGATTATGACTGGGAGGGCGACGTACTTCCGGCAATATCTTTTGCTGACACGCTAATGTACACGCTCCATGTAAGAGGATTCACGAAGCATGCCTCATCAGGTGTTCAGGCTAAGGGGTGCTTTGAAGGCATTGTTGAAAAAATAGATTATCTTAAAGAACTTGGAATTAATCAGGTTCAGATTCTGCCTGCATACGATTTTGATGAAATCATCCGCAGGAAGAGTGATTATCAGGTGGAGTGTTCGCGTCTTCCCGTAGAGGATGCGCTAAAAATGAAGGAAGAGCTTGCGAAGAAGGAGCAGAAGAATCCTAAGGTTAACTACTGGGGATTTGCTGACAGTGCATTCTACTTTGCGCCCAAGGCAGCTTATTCTGCAACCGGAGATTCTGTTCGATCCATGAAGGACCTTGTCAAGGCCCTCCATAAGGCAGGAATTGAGCTTATAATGCAGTTCTATTTCCCGCAGGGGACCCCGGGACAGCTCATTATGGACTGTCTCAGATTCTGGGCACTTGAGTATCATATTGACGGTGCCTGCGTGATGGGTGCAGATATTCCATCGTCATTTATTCTTAATGACCCCATGCTGGCTGCATTCAAGCTTTATATGTGGGGAGCAGATGGAGTACCGTCGGGAGCACGCAGACATGTGGCTTCCATAAGGGAAGATTTCATGGTATGTGCGAGGCGCTTTTTGAAGAGTGATGATGACATGCTGCGTTCATTCTCAGCAGTAATGACTGAGAACCCTCATGAGAAGGGTGTTGTGAATTTCGTGACCAATTATTATGGGTTCACGCTCATGGACCTTGTATCCTACGATAGGAAGCACAATGAGGACAATGGCGAGGATAACCATGACGGTGGAGATAATAACTTCAGCTGGAACTGTGGAGTCGAAGGCCCCACGCGTAAGAAGGTTATTACAAAGCTCAGGAACAGGCAGATAAGAAATGCACTGTCCTACCTATATTTTTCAGCAGGAATCCCAATGCTTATGGCGGGTGATGAGTTCGGTAATTCGCAGAAGGGTAACAATAATGCGTACTGCCAGGATAATGATGTGACGTACCTTAACTGGAAGGACCTTCAGAGGAACAGTGATATCTTCGAGTTTGTGAAGAACCTTATTTCTTTCAGGAAGAGGACACTAGCCTTCAGAAATGACAGGGCCCGCTCAATGACAGACCTCACGGGAACCGGATATCCTGATTTTTCCTACCATGGGGAGATGGCATGGTATCCACGCTTTGAGAGTTATTCAAGAAGTCTTGGATGTATGTTTGTCACAGGTGATGAGTTTGTGTATACCGCCTTCAACTCCTACTGGATTGAGGAGAGGCTGGCACTTCCCAAGCTTCCTAAGGATAAGAAGTGGTATCTTGTAATGAGTTCTGAAAAGGGATTTTTAGACAAACCCGAGGTTCTTGAGGAGCAGGATATGCTGCTTATTTCTGACAGATGTTCAATGCTGCTTATGGCGCAATAAGGAGACTGTAATGGATATTGCAGGTCATTTCAAAACCATAACAAGACATAAGATCGAGGTAATGAAGAACTGCTTCAGGGTGGGACTTTACTGGCAGGGCATCTGCCATGATATGTCGAAGTATTCACCGACGGAATTCATTCCAGGGGCAATTTACTATCAGGGGGACAGAAGTCCCAATAATGCAGAGCGTGAGGAGACCGGTCTTTCCAAGGCCTGGATTCATCACAAAGGCAGGAATAAGCATCATTATGAGTACTGGACCGATTACAGCGTGACTGCAAAGCGCGGCACTATGGTCGGTGTGGTAATGCCCCGAAGGTATATTGCAGAGATGCTCTGCGACAGGGTTGGCGCTTCCAAGATATATAATGGGGACCATTATTCAGAAGCATTTCCGCTCTGTTATCTGCTTCAGGGGATTGATGCACTGTTAATGCATGAGCAGACGAAAAACGAACTGGTATTCCTTCTGTGCATGCTTAAGGAACATGGTGAGGATTACACCTTCAGGTACATAAAGAGAAAATATCTCAAGGGAGCCAAGGTTCCCAAGATGGATATAGAAAAAATTAAGGCAGAGAACCCGATTCCAGGGGATATGTCAAAATAAGGAGTACAATTTTATGATAGGCGACGAAAAAATATTATTTAGCGGAATGCAGGCGACAGGAAATCTTACCCTGGGCAATTATCTTGGAGCACTCAAGAACTGGGTTTCACTGGCAGATGAATATACAACATTTTACTGTGTAGTAGATGAGCATTCAATCACTGTAAGACAGGATCCTGCTGAGCTTAGAAAGAGAGCGAGAAATCTTCTCATGCTCTATATTGCTGCAGGTATTGATCCTGAGAAGAACTGCATCTACTATCAGTCACATGTCTCAGGTCATGCTGAGCTTGCATGGATACTGAACTGCTTTACCTATATGGGAGAGCTTCAGAGAATGACTCAGTTTAAGGATAAGTCTGCAAAGCACGCAGACAATATCAATGCAGGTCTCTTTACATACCCTGTTCTTATGGCAGCAGACATCCTTCTGTACCAGGCTGATGTTGTGCCTGTTGGCAAGGACCAGCAGCAGCACCTTGAGATTACAAGGGATATAGCACAGAGATTCAACTCAATCTACGGTGATGTATTTACTATTCCTGAGGGATATTATGGAAAGGCTGGAGCAAGAATCATGAGCCTTCAGGATCCCGACAAGAAGATGAGTAAGTCTGATGAGAATACAAACGGAAGTATCTATCTCATGGATGACCCGGATACCATTATGCGCAAATTCAAACGTGCGGTAACAGATTCGGTCGGCAGTATAGCCTATAATGAGGAACAGGCGGGAATACGCAACCTTATAGATATCTACTGTGCATGTACGGATAAGACGCCAGAAGAAGTAGTGAGAGAGTTTGATGGCAAGGGTTATGGTGAGTTTAAGCCCGCAGTCGGTGAGGCTGTAGTTTCAAGGCTCAAACCTTTACAGGATGAATTCCACAGACTTGAAAAGGAAAAGGGATACATCGACAGTATAATAAAGAATAACGCTGAGAAAGCTTCATATTACTCAAATAAGACTCTGCGCAAGGTTCAGAAGAAGATCGGCTTCCCCGAAAGAATCCGATAGGATAAAGTACGGCATTACAAAAGGGTCTGTGCAGGAACTGCACGGGCCTTTTTTATGAGAAATAATTTACTATTACAATAACTGAAGAGGAGAGAAGACGGTAATGGCAAATAACATCATTGAGCTTAAAAATGTGAAGAAGACCTATGACGGAAAGACATATGTCATAGAGGACTTCAGCCTTGAAATTAAGGAAGGCGAATTTGTAACATTTTTGGGACCTTCGGGTTGTGGTAAGACTACTATCCTTAGAATGATCGGTGGTTTTGATACGCAGACGGAAGGCGAGATTTATCTTGAAGGAAATGATATCAGTATCCTTCCACCGAATAAACGCCCGATTAATACTGTCTTTCAGAAGTATGCACTTTTCCCGCATCTGAATGTATATGACAATATCGCCTTCGGTCTCAAGATGAAGAAGGTCGACAAGGCTGAGATGGACAAGAAGGTTTCCGAGGCACTTGAGATAGTAGATCTTGAGGGCTTTGAGAAGCGTAATATCTCTACGCTCTCTGGTGGACAGCAGCAGAGAATCGCCATCGCAAGAGCCATCGTCAACCAGCCCAAGGTACTTCTTCTTGATGAGCCCTTAAGTGCACTTGATTATAAGATGAGAAAAGAGATGCAGCTCGAACTTAAGAGCATGCATAAGAAGCTGGGAATCACCTTTATCTTCGTAACTCATGACCAGGAAGAGGCACTTACAATGTCCGATAAGGTCGTTGTAATGGCTGATGGTGAGATTCAGCAGGTAGGTACTCCTGAGGAGATTTACAATGAGCCCGCCAATGTGTTTGTTGCGGACTTCATCGGTGAGAGTAATATCTTTAACGGTGTGATGGAAGAGGATAAGAAGGCATATTTTGCTGACACTCTGTTCCAGACAGTTGATGATTTCCCGAAGGGAACCAAGATTGACGCCGTTATCAGGCCTGAGGATGTTGAGATTACAGAAGCAGGGGCTGGACAGCTTGACGGTGTAGTTACATCGGCTGATTTTAAGGGAACCTTCTATGTCACATTCCTTCAGTGCGGTCAGTTTGAGATGGAAGTTCACTGCCTCAAGCATTATGCAGAAGGAACCAAGGTTGGACTCAAGGTAGACCCTGATAACATTCATATAATCCGCTACGATATGAGCAAGAACCATTATGTCGGAAGCGTTGCCTCTGTCAGTGAGCACGGAAATGTCACCCTCAAGTTTGAAGACTTCTCACTCAAGGTTCCTGCGGCCCGTGTTTTCCCTGGCTCTACCTTTGCAGACGGTGTTATTACCGGCGCAGATGGCAAGGCTATAGTCACAGAAGGACTTGGCGTGACTGCCTTCTATTCGCCTGAGAGTGCACAGATGAGCGATGATATAAAGTCAGGTCTTGTAAGCGGAACAATTATTTCCTTCTACTACATTGGTGACCATTACAGCTACACAATCCGTACAGCTTCTGAGGAAGACTATGTCGTTGATGATGAGTACCTGTGGAACCAGGGCGACCGAGTTGGTGTCATTGTGCCTGAGGAAGCCTGGGGATTTAAGCTTGAGACTGCCGGAGGAGAACTGTAATAATGAAAAAATCTTATTTTGACAGAAAACTCCTGGCAATTCCATACATGATTTTCCTGGTGCTTTTCGTAATCCTTCCCCTGCTGGTTGTGATTTACTATGGATTCACTGATGCGCAGGGACATATGTCCTTTTCAAACTTTGTAGCCTTCTTCTCAAATGGAAGGACAATCGGTACACTTGTGTACTCGTTTGTGATAAGCCTGGTGACTACCACGATTTGTCTGCTTATTGCCTACCCGATTGCATTTATCCTTGCAAAGGGAGAGTACTGCAGGAAACATGCATTCCTCATGATATTCGTGCTTCCTATGTGGATTAACTTTACCCTGAGGATTACTGCCCTTAAGGAAATCCTTACAATGCTTGAGGGAAACCTTGCGTATTATCCATTCATGAATACGATTATATGTATGGTATATGACTTCCTGCCGTTTATGATCATGCCTATGTACAACTCACTGACCAAGCTTGATGATTCAATGCTTGAAGCCGGTGCAGACCTTGGCGCGAACAAGATGCAGGTTCTTATTCACGTGCTGCTCCCACTTTCAATTCCAGGAATCATCAGCGGTGTGACAATGGTATTCCTGCCTGCAATGACCAACTATGTTGTTCTCGACATGGTATATAACAGCACATACATCATGGGTAGCCTTATTGGCAGCTACTTCAGTTCCTACGACTGGAACAACGGTTCTGTCATTTCAGCAATTCTTCTTATCTTCATTGGTATGTTTACGATTGCGACTAACAGGCTTGTTGGAAATACGGAAGGAGGCAGAGCATGAAAAAAGCAATTCAGCATATCTGGGTCTGGCTCGTACTTCTTTTCCTGTACATGCCTGTCCTGGTTCTTGCATTCTACAGTTTTACAAGCTCTACAATGATTGGAGCAGTAAGAGGATTTTCGCTTGATAACTATGTGACTCTCTTCACTGAATCAGCCCTGATTTCAATGATGGTGGGGACTGTGCTTCTTGCAATTACAGTAGCTGTGCTTTCAACCCTTCTTGGAACAGCAGGTGCCATCGGTGCCTTCTATTCAAACCGATACACAAGAGGTGCCGTTGAGCTGGCAAACGAGGTTCCCATTGTAAATGCGGACGTAGTAACAGGTTTCTCAATCTGTATTTTTCTGATTGTAATATTAAAAATTGACAAGGAGACTTTCTTCCCTCTCATTACTGCTCAGACAGCGCTTTGCGCTCCCTTTGTCTATCTGTCTGTACTTCCCAGACTCAAGATGATGGATTCTGCGCTTTATGAGGCGGCCCTCGACCTTGGATGCAACCCTGGTCAGGCACTCTGGAAGGTAGTCATTCCACAGATTGTTCCCGGTATCGTATCTGGCTTTATGACAGCAGTTACGCTTTCTCTTGATGATTATTTCATCGCGACATACACAAAGCCTGCAACCTTCGATACCATCAGTACCTATGTTGTAAATGCGACAAGAGGTTCACAGACACAGATTAAGACAGCTCTGTGGGCGCTTTCAGCCATTATTTTTGTCATTGTTGTTCTTGCTGTTGTAGTGATGAATGTCAATGCTTCCAAGAGTATGAAGAAGGAGGGTGAGTTATGAGAAAAAATAAGATCATTCCTCTGATTATGTCGTTGGTGCTCGGTGTGCTTCCACTTCTTTCAGGATGTGGAGACGAGGAGTCTGACGTAATCACTCTCAGGGTGAGCAGCTGGGAGGAATATATTGACGAAGGCGACTGGGACGAGGACGAGCTGATTGACCTCGATGACGGAACAGAAATCTTCGGCGAGAATTCCCTTGTGGAGGATTTTGAAGAGTGGTTCTATGAGACCTATGGAAAGAAGGTTAAGGTAGAGTATTCCACCTTCGGTACCAATGAGGAACTTTACAACCAGATTACTATCGGTGATGTGTACGACCTCGTATGTCCTTCTGAGTACATGATCATGAAGATGATGCGTGAGGACATGGTTGAACCCTACTCTGAGTCTTTCAAGGATACCACGGATGAGGGAAACTACTATAGTAGAGGAGTGTCTCCCTATATCAGACAGGTGTTTGACAAGCTTAATATTGAGGGCATGACGCTGACTGATTATGCGGCTGGCTACATGTGGGGAACGCTGGGCCTTGTGTACAATCCTGAGTTTGTCTCAGAGGAGGAGGCAGCACACTGGTCGCTTCTTCAGAATAGGAAGTTCAACAGACAGCTGACAATCAAGGATAGTGTGAGAGATGCATTTTTTGCGGCAATTGCCATCAACTATTTTGATGACATCACGACTCCGGAGTATCTTGCGGATCCTGATTACAGTGATAATCTTTCCAAGAAGCTGAATCTCACGGATGTTGAGACAGTTGACAGCGTAGAGGCAATTCTCACTGATATCAAAAATAATGTTTACGCCTTTGAGACTGACGCTGGAAAGGCTGACATGGTTACTGGCAAGGTTGTTGCCAATGAGCAGTGGTCTGGAGATGCTGTGTATACCATGGACCAGGCTGACGAGGATGGCCTTGAACTCTGCTATTCAGCACCCGAAGAGGGAACCAACCTCTGGTTTGATGGCTGGATCATGCTGAAGAAGGGTATCGGCGACGATGCAGACAAGAAGATGGCAGCTGAGGCTTTTGTAAATTTCCTGTCAAGGCCTGAAAATGCCATCAGGAACATGTATTACATTGGATACACGTCCTCAATTTCCGGTGGTGATTCTGACCTTATTTTTGAGTATATGAACTGGAATTATGCTGCAGAGGATGACGAGGAAGATACTGTGGATTACTCCGTAGGATACTTCTTCGATATGGATGACCCAAATGCGGATGAAAACTATACAGTAACCATTCCTGCGAGTCAGACCCGCAGACAGATTTTTGCACAGTATCCTACTAAAGATGTCGTTGACAGAAGTGTTGTTATGGCCTGCTTTGATGACGAGAGCAACATACGTATCAACAGGATGTGGACTAACGTAAGATGCTTTGACCTCGGCAGCATATTTGAGTAGTGCAGGAGTTTGTGGTATTCTAATGAGTAAGTGAGGTGTATGATATGGCAGATAAATATGTGGCTTATGTAGCTGGATACACAAGAGCAGACGATAAAGGTCTGAAAATATTTGATGTTGATGTAAAGAAGGGCAGGATGACTGAGCGTGAGTCCATGTCCATTACTAATGCTTCTTATATTACGACCGCCCACAACGGGAAGTTTCTTTACTCGATTACTGATGAGGGTGTGCAGTCTTACAAGATTCAGTCAGACGGTGGTCTTAAGGAATTAAATAGACATTCCATCAACGGTATGAGAGGCTGTTATATCTCAACAGACTATACAGACAGATATCTGTTTGTGGCAGGATACCATGACGGCAAGGTAACAGTGCTGTCGCTCAAGAAGAATGGTTCCATCGACAAGATTACTGAAGAGATATATCACAAGGGAATGGGCAGCGTGTCTGAGCGCAATTTCAGACCGCATATCAACTGTGTCAAGATGACAAGGGACAACAAGTTCCTCTGTGTCACGGATGTAGGGATGGACCATGTCAAGATATATAAGCTCAATTACAAGGAGGGTACACTCAAGCTGGTTGATATCCTCCACAGTGATATTGAGTCGCAGCCTCGTCATATAAAGTTTTCAAAGGATGGCAAGTTTGCCTATGTAATCCATGAGGCAAAAAATTATATCGATGTGTATTCCTATGAGGAAGAAAATGATGAGCCGAATTTTGAGAAGGTTCAGCGTGTGAGCACCCTCAATGATTATCATGCAGGTGGCTCCGCCGCATCTTCTATGCAGTTTTCGTCTGATAACAAGTATCTGTTCTGCTCGAATGCAGGAGATAACAGTGTGGGAGCCTTCAGGAGGGATGCAAAGACTGGAATGCTTGAGAAGATTTTTGTACTTCCGACTTCAGGTGATTATCCCAAGGATATCGCGGTGACACCTAACAGCAAGTTTCTGTTCTCGCTTAACAACGAGAGCAATTCGATTACCTTCTTCAAGATGGATTTAAATGCCGGAACACTTATTATGAATGGTCCCGCACTATATTTCTATGAGGGCAACTGCATCATCATTCACAAGGTTCCTGAAGATGAGGAAGCAGAGAAAACAGAGAAGGTAGAGAAATAATAACAACTGATTATTTTTTACAGAAATAGTCCGACAAAAGGAGCAGTAAATGGCAGGATCCACAATTGGAAATATTTTCAGAGTTTCAACCTGGGGTGAGTCTCATGGCGCCGCACTTGGTGCTGTGGTTGATGGGTGCCCTGCTGGATTACCCCTGTGCGAGGAGGATATACAGGTCCTTCTTGACAGACGTAAGCCAGGAGATTCAAAGTTTGCAACACAGCGCAAGGAGTCTGATACGGTTGAGATTCTCTCTGGAGTGTTTGAGGGCAAGACTACAGGAACACCGATTTCCCTTATGATCAGGAATACTTCCCAGCGTTCTAAGGACTATTCTGAGATAGCTGAATACTACAGACCTGGACATGCGGATTATGGCTTTGATATGAAGTATGGTTTCAGGGACTACAGGGGTGGTGGAAGATCTTCAGGCCGTGAGACTGCTGCAAGGGTTGCAGCTGGTGCCATTGCAATGAAGGTTCTCAATTCCCTCGGGATTACAGTTTCCGCATACACTTTTTCAATTGGTCCTGTTGAAATCGACCGAGGTAGCTTCGACATTGAAGAGAGCAGAAAAAACAAGCTCTGTATGCCTGATGCACAGGCGGCCGAGAAGGCAAGTGCGTTTCTTGAGGAGTGCATGGCTGACAGTGATTCAGCTGGTGGAATAATCGAGTGCTTCGTAGATGGAATGATGCCTGGAATTGGAGACACTGTTTTTGAGAAACTTGATGCCAACCTTGGAAAGGCGATAATGTCGATTGGTGCTGTTAAGGGCTTTGAGATAGGAGATGGATTTTCTGTAGCAGGAAGCCGAGGTTCTTCCAACAATGATGCGTTTGTCATTGCTGAGGGCGGAACTGTAAGCAAGGCCACTAACCATTCCGGCGGAATACTTGGCGGAATGTCGGACGGTTCAAGAATTTTTTTCAGGGCTGCAATCAAGCCTACGCCGTCCATAGCAAAACAGCAGAAGACAGTGAACCGTTCAGGGGAGGAGATTGATATCTCAATTCACGGAAGACACGATCCTATTATTGTTCCCCGCGCGGTAGTTGTGGTTGAGGCTATGACAGCGCTTGTTCTTGTGGATTCACTGCTTATGAACATGGGCGCTAAGATGGAGTATCTTGATAGGATTTACAGATAAGTATTGGAGAAAAAATGGCTAATAAACTGAGACGAGACAGAGTACCCTCAAACAATCCAAGTAATGTTCAGAATAAACTCAGAAGACCTTCGGAAATCGGTGAACTGGAAATTGTGTGTCCAGAGTGCAAGGAAAAAAGTGTTTTCAGAGCATATAGGACTGTCCATGTGACAGACGCAAACAAGGAAGTTAAGGAGAAAGTTCTTAACGGTTCACTTTTTATCCACGAATGTCCACATTGCCAGATTAAGATTAATATTGATTACTCGTTCCTTTATCATCAGCCTGAGGATGCGCTTTATATCCATTATCTGTGTAATGATAAGGAATTTCAGGATGTTGGAAATATGTTCACGAAGCCTGACGCAAATCAGAAGATGATGGTTCAGAAGCTAATAAACGAGAACAGCCTTATTAGGCTTGTCAGAAACCGCATGGAGATAGCTGAGAAGATAACAATATATGATGCGGGAATGGATGACAGGGCAATTGAAATCCTGAAGGTCCACATTGGTGGTCAGTTCTCAAAGGAGAATCCGGATAAGAAGATTTCTGGTATGTTCTTTAATGCGTCACGCTCGGAAGAGAATCCCGAAGAGTTCACAGCAAAGTATATTGATATTTTTGTTGATAATAAGAGATTTGCAAGGGCTGATGTCGGCGCTGATCTATACAAAAAAATAGTAAATGATTATCTATCCGCAATGCCTCCACTTAGGGCAGACAGGAATGTAACTGTTAATTTTGGATGGGCCAGGAGTGTTGTTCAGCTTAAGAATGCCAAGCCTAATCCCGCAGACGGAGAACAGTAAATCAAAAAATAGTGGTTTGCATTTCTCGGCGTTCTGTGGTATTATGTCATTCAATTAGGCGTGTATACAATAATACACCTATACAATAATACATCAGTGCAACTTGAATGTTCCAGTAGATTGGAGGATGAAAATTTGGATATATATTATGGCGAAGGAAAAGATATGCTTGGGCTCGACGAAATGGGAGATATCCGTGATGATGTCCGTTTTCTTGAGCAGGAGCTTCTTGACAATAACAGAATAGATCAGAATCTATATATTGAGTATGATGTTAAGCGTGGCCTTAGAGACTCTGCTGGTAAGGGTGTCCTTACTGGACTTACTGAGATATCAGATGTCGTGGCTTTCAGGCTTGAAAATGGGTACAAGATTCCTGCTGAGGGATGTCTGTATTATCAGGGAATAGACGTTTCAGATTTGATTAAAGGTCTTGAGGGACGCAGGTTTGGTTTTGAGGAGATTTCATACCTTCTTATGTTCGGTAAGCTTCCTGACAAGGAAGAAATGGAGAGATTTCTCAGAGTATCAAGTGCGCTTCAGGAGTTGTCAGGCAGATTTGTCCGTGATGTTGTCATGAAGGCATCTAACGGCAACATCATGAATGCACTTCAGAGATGTGTGCTTACACTCTACACCTATGACAAGAACCCTGATGGAATTGATGCTAAGAACGTACTTCGTCAGTCACTTGAACTGATTAACAAGGTTCCGCTTATTTCGGTATATTCTTACCATTCATATATGCACTTCCGCAAGGATGCAACCCTTATGATCAGAAATCCCAAGAAGGGACTCTCTCTGGCAGAGAATATTCTCTATATGCTTAGGGATGATGGCGTGTATACTGAGCTCGAGGCACGTGTACTGGATACAGCGCTCATTCTTCATGCAGAGCACGGTGGTGGTAATAACTCGACATTTACTACCCATGTTGTCACTTCTTCAGGAACAGACACATATTCATCTGTGTCAGCGTCTATCGGATCACTGAAGGGACCCAGACACGGTGGTGCCAACCTTAAGGTTCAGAATATGTTCGC
>DCHL01000153.1:27228-53619 GCA_002317595.1 Lachnospiraceae bacterium UBA1753
GATATCAAGGAGCATGTGAAGAAGTGGGATGACGAGGCTGCCCTCACTGAGTACCTCATTAAGATTCTTGATAAGAAGACTTTTGATGGAGCTGGTCTTATCTATGGAATGGGCCATGCTGTATATACCCTTTCTGATCCTAGAGAGGTAATTCTCAAGAAGTATGCTAAGAAGCTTGCGGAGGAGAAGGGCTGTATGGATGAGTTCAACCTCTATGAGAGTGTTGAGAAGATTGCTGGCCGTCTCATTATGGAGCGCAGAAGACTTCAGAAGAATGTATGTCCTAATGTGGACTTCTACTCAGGCTTTGTATATTCAATGCTTGGCATTCCTGAGGAGCTCTTCACACCAATATTTGCCATCTCTCGTATGCCTGGCTGGTGTGCACACCGTCTTGAGGAGCTTATGAACACAAGTAAGATTATACGTCCTGCATATAAGTATGTTGGACATCATGTGAATTATACTCCCCTTGAGGATAGAGATATTACCGAACATGAGCTTTCCAGTGAGTACACTGAGGGTGAGTAAAGTGTAAAAGATTATTTTGTCCCTCGGGTTTTGCCCGGGGGATTTTTTGTTTGGCACACCCCCAAAGGGGGTGTACAGGGCGAACAGAGCATGTCTGTCAAAGAGAAGATAAAATTAATAATTTCAAATATAATAAAGAAATATCCAAGGCTCAGGGGCCCGATGGTCTTTCTTCTGGGAGTTCTGGTTGCAATTTACAGTATTCTAAAGCCGATTATCAGAAATCCAAGGAAGATAGCTGTGCTTATATGCTGCATTGTGCTGTTTCCGCTGATGACAACCTTTGTGTTCCTTGTATCTGACAAGGTGGATAATGTATCTGCAGAGCCTAAACCCGAGAAGGTTCTCCTTCAGATGGATGATGGCAGCATTGAGACTGAAGAAATTGATATGTCCAAGTTCTTTGCTGGAGAAGAGGACCTTGAAGCACTTGTGAAGGAGACGCAGCAGGAAACACGGCAGGACTCACAGGACACTTTGGATTCTGCCAATAAAGAGATGGCGATATCCAGTCCAATCAAGCTTGGTTTTTCTGATGACGGTAATCAGGACATCAAGGTGTTTGATGAGAATACAGGAAACTATGTCACTGCAGACTTTGATGATGACTGGGCGCTTATCCTCGTCAATAAGGATCATCCAATTGGTAAGAGTTATGAGTTTGAGCTTGGAACGATAAGGGGAAATATCAAGAGTGATGTCCGCATCGTTTCCAATGTGCTCGATATGATTAAAGCCGCAAGGAATGACAATGTCATTCTCTCAATCTGTTCCCCGTACAGGGATTACGACAGGCAGGTTATGCTTTTCAATAGAAAGGTTAAGAGCTATATGCGAAATGGCATGACGGAGGAAGAAGCCTACGAGAAGGCTGCAGAAACTGTGGCGATTCCAGGAACCTCCGAGCATCAGATAGGACTGGCCTTTGATTTCATTTCAAATGACTATACGCTCCTTGACGCTGGATTTGCCAGGACAGATGCGGGAGCCTGGCTTAAGGCAAATGCTGCTGACTATGGATTCATTCTGAGATATCCGGCAAATAAGGTGGATGTTACTGAAATTGAGTTTGAGCCATGGCATTACAGATATGTTGGGGTTGCGGCAGCACATGAAATAATGGATAATAATCTGTGCCTCGAGGAGTACGTCTCCATGATAGGCGCTGATAAATGATTTTTGTGATAATCGTACGTCATAAGGATGATTCGTGCGAAAAAAAACTACTGTGAAGGATGGGGAAATGGCTAAGTATACATTGTTAAAGGAAGAAGGAAGAGCTAAGCGTGCACGGTTTGAGACCGTCCACGGCACCGTCGAGACACCGCTGTTCATGAATGTTGGAACCGTGGCAGCCATCAAGGGTGCTGTAGATACAAGAGACCTTGAGAACATTGGCTGTCAGATTGAACTTTCAAACACATATCATCTTCATGTGCGTCCAGGTGATGAGCTTATTAAGAAGGTTGGTGGCCTCCACAAATTCATGAACTGGACCCGCCCGATTCTTACTGACTCCGGCGGATTTCAGGTGTTCTCCCTCGCTAAGCTCCGGAAGATTAAGGAGGAGGGTGTCTCCTTCAATTCTCATGTTGATGGGCGAAAAATATTCATGGGACCTGAGGAGAGCATGCAGATTCAGTCGAATCTTGGTTCTACCATAGCCATGGCCTTTGATGAGTGTGCTCCTGCCCTTGCGGATGAGAGATACGTTCAGGCGTCAGTAGAAAGGACTACAAGATGGCTTAAGAGGTGTAAGACAGAGATGGACAGGATCAATGGCCTTGAGGATACTGTGAACCCCAATCAGCTTCTGTTTGGAATTAATCAGGGAGCTATCTATGACCATATCAGAATAGACCACGCTAAGGAAATATCAGAGCTCGACCTACCCGGGTATGCAGTTGGCGGCCTTGCAGTGGGAGAGAGCCACGAACAGATGTACCATATTCTGGATGAGGTGGTTCCTTATCTTCCTAAAAACAAGCCTACCTACCTCATGGGAGTTGGAACACCAATTAACATCCTTGAGGGTGTTGACAGGGGAATTGATTTCTTTGACTGCGTATACCCTTCAAGAAACGGAAGACATGGACATGTTTATACCGCATTTGGAAAGCTTAATCTTTTCAACGCGAAGTATGAAGCGGATATGAGACCTATAGAGGAAGGCTGTCAGTGTCCCACATGCAGGAATTATTCACGCGCGTATGTGCGTCATCTCCTCAAGGCGAAGGAAATGCTGGGCATGAGAATGTGCGTGCTTCACAATCTTTACTTCTATAACCACCTTATGCAGGAGATAAGGGATGCCCTGGATGCGGGCAACTTTGCTGCATATAAAAGGAATAAAATTGACCAGATGATGAATGGCGAAGCATAAAATAATTGAAAAATTACTTTGGATTGTGTATAGTAGTGATTTGAGAGACTATTTCGTAAAGATTTTTTTAATGGAGGATTAAAATAATGAACAGTATTTTTCTTGAAGCTGCAGCTGGTACAGGTTCCAGCATCGCGCTTATCGTAGTTTATATTGTTGTAATCGGCGGTTTCTTCTATTTTACAATGGTTCGTCCTCAGAAGAAGGAGCAGACAAGACTTAATGCAATGATCGCAGCCATGGAAGTTGGCGATACTGTGCTTACAACAAGTGGATTTTACGGCACAGTAATTGATATTGAGGATGATACAGTTATTGTTGAGTTTGGTAATAACAAGAATTGCCGTATCCCTATGCAGAAGACTGCAATCGCTCAGATCGAGAAGGCTGAGGAAGAATAATTCTCTGCCGTCTGGTGGGAGATGTAATTTGGAGTTATATTATGAGAAAGAGATTACTTGCATTGGTAGTTGCCGCGGTAATGGTTTTCGGTAACGCAATGCCCTGTATGGCAGAGGCTGTGGCAGATCCTGCTGCGGCTGCAATCAATCCTGCAGCTGCTGTTAACCCTGCTCCAGTAGACCCTGCTGCAACTGCAGCAGCAAGCGGATATGTGCTTGCCGGAGCGTGTACAACAAGCCTTAAGGGTTCTTCGTCAAACAGAATCACGAATGTCACAGTTGCGGCATCAAGACTTAATGGACTTGTTATTCAGCCTGGTCAGGCGGTGTCAATAAGCACGGCTATCCTGCCGAGAACGGCTGAGAACGGTTATAAGATGGCGGGAGTTTACTCTGGTGGTAAGACTATCCAGGGAATTGGCGGAGGTATCTGTCAGGTCAGCTCGACGGTCTATAACGCAGTCATGAATGCCGGGCTTACGGTTGTTCAGAGATTTTCACACTCAATGCCGGTTCATTACCTGCCGCTTGGTCAGGATGCAGCGATTTCAGCTGGAACCAAGGATATGATTTTCATGAATTCATATGATACGCCTATTCTGATGACAACAGCATGTGATGGCTCGACAGTGTCGGTCAATATCTTTGTACAGGCAGCTACGCTTGCAGGCAGGTCCTACAAGTTCTACGCTAAGTCTACCGGCTCTCTTTCAGCAGACTCATACAGGGATGTCTATCTCAATGGTCAGCTTGTTGGTACAGAGTATGTAGGTCACTCAAAGTATTCAGCACATCAGTAATGTCTACAATGTATTGAAAATATAAAAACCGCTCCGGGGTCATTACCTGGAGCGGTTTTCTTATTCTAGTGTGCATACGGTGCACGTTTCTCAATTATTCTGAAATGGAGGCAAGGTCTGAATAGAAGCAGGGATATGAGATGTTGACGCAGTCAGCACCGTCAATATCAACTTCGCCGTCTATGGAGAGGGCAGCCACTGCAAAACTCATGGCAATTCTGTGGTCGTCGTAGCTCTTTACCTTGCCACCATGGAGCTCCTTTCCGCCTTTTATTATCATACCGTCGTCGGTGGCGGTAATATCACAGCCAAGAGCAGTAAGATTCTCTGTCATAACTGCAATTCTATCAGATTCCTTCACTTTGAGTTCCGCAGCATCCTTGATAACAGTCTCGCCCTCCGCAAAGGCAGCTGCAATTGCAAGGACTGGTATCTCGTCTATGAGAGTTGGAATGATATCGCCCTCGATGACAGTTCCGTGAAGGGATGAACTCTTTACGAGAAGGTCTGCGACGGGCTCACCCTTGCGGTCTTCGTTGAGAAGTGTGATATCCGCGCCCATGGCAAGGAGTGCTCGCAGTATTCCGTCTCTGGTCTCGTTGATGCCCACATTCTTAATAAGAATCTCAGAGCCAGGAACAATTAGTCCCGCAACGAGGAAATATGCGGCAGAGGAGATATCACCGGGTACAACAATTTTTCTTCCAAACAGTTCGTTGCCGGGGGTGAGTGTTGCTGTAGCAGTAGCAGCGTCGCTTGAAATGTCTGCACCGAAGCTCTTCAGCATTATCTCAGTGTGGTTCCTTGAGAGGGTTGGCTCTGTCACCTTGGTGATGCCGTCAGCATAGAGTCCGGCAAGAATGATTGATGACTTGACCTGGGCTGATGCAACAGGAGATTCGTAGTGGATGCCAGAAAGCTTTGCCGGAGTAATCTCAAGGGGAGCGCATCCGTTGTCACCTATGCTCCTGATATTGGCTCCCATCATTGAAAGGGGCTTGATTATTCTGCCCATAGGGCGCTTCTGAATTGACGCGTCGCCAGTGAGTGTTGTGGTGAAGGGCTGCCCAGAGAGTATTCCTGAAATCAGCCTTGTTGTGGTGCCTGAATTGCCACAGTCAAGAGTCTCTGTAGGTGCACTTAGTCCGTGAAGGCCCTTGCCGTTTATCACGACATGCTCGCCGTCAAGCGTGATATCAATTCCCATTTTCTTAAAGCATGATATTGTGGAGAGGCAGTCGGCTCCGGTTAAGAAGTGATCGACCTCTGTGATTCCCTTCGCAAGGGAACCGAACATGACGCTTCTGTGTGAGATTGACTTGTCTCCCGGGATTGTCACTTCGCCGCGAAGACGCTTTGCTTTGTTCATTATCATTTCAAAATTCTCCTGATTTTAATGTGTAGTCGGATATATCTTTAACCTAGGAATAGATCACATATCTATGCTTCTTAAGTAGCGAGACTGCATTGTCATACTCGCTTTCGGTATAGAATTCTACGCGCAGCGCACCGTCCTGAAATTCGCGGTTGTGCACGATTCCTATATTTTTAATACTGATGCCGTTGCTGGCAAGAATCGTTGCAATCGTCGCAATGGCACCGGACTCATCGATGAGGTCGCAGTGCAGTGCATATATTTTCTTGATGGGACCAGGGGAAGCTGAAATAAAGGAATCCCGATAGTCCTTGGCCTTCTCGAAATTTTCGTAGAGATACTCGCTGTCAGCGTTATCAATCTTATCCTTCATGACAGAGAGGCTGTCTATGTAGCGCTCCAAAAGAGTGCTTATGTTGCTGCCGTTGACAAGACAGATCTGCCTCCACATCTCTGGTGAGGAGGAAGCAATCCTGGTGATGTCCTTAAATCCACCGGCGGCAATGAGCTTCATTGTCTCGTCGCTGTCGTCAACATCCTTGACGAGGTTGACAAGTGAGTAGGCGATTACATGCGGAAGATGGGAAATCGCTGCTGTCGCATAGTCGTGAAGGGCAGGAGTGAGCACCAGAGGAATTGCGTCCATCAGAAGCACAAGCTCCTTCATTTTTTCAACCTTGTCTGATGATGCTAAAGGGGAAGGTGTGAGAATATAATATGCGTTCTCCACGAGGCGGTCGCTGGAATTCTCATAGCCTGACTTCTCGGTTCCTGCCATAGGATGTCCGCCGACAAACCATCGGCCAAGGTCTGCTGCTTCAATTATTTCGTTAATCTCGCCCTTGACTGAACCTACGTCTGTGAGGATTGTATCATCAGTGAATACGCTCTTTAACAGAGGCAGGTATGCGGTGTTTGAATGAACGGGAGCGCATAGGAATATCACATCCGCCCCTCTGAAAAAATCAGGACTGAACTCATCTGATGCGCTGCTGATTACGCCTTCTTCGAGCGCCAGGTCAAGGCCTGACTTATTCAAATCGTATGCTATTATCTCTGTCTCAGGGCTCTTCCTGTGAATGGTCTTCGCAATTGAACCGCCGATGAGACCGAGTCCGATAAATGCTAACTTCATATTTTTTACCCTAGTTAATATCAAGTGTCTGAACCCATGTCTAATAATCATAAGAAAAAATGGGTAATGTTTCAAGTGCAAGTATACCACAAGAATTACTTTATCGCTTTAAAGTTATAAAACACGACAAGAATTTGTTGATATTGTCAAAAAACAGTTGAATATCTTACAAGATATTGGTAAAATTTTATGCATGGGGGTGCCTGGAATTTTTAAACAGGCATACTTGGTATTACAAATTATGGAGGTACATTAAAATGCAGGTTTACACCACGGAAAAGATTCGTAACGTTGTAGTGCTGGGACACGGCGGTGCCGGTAAGACAAGTCTTGTAGAGGCAATGGGGTTACTCTCTGGACTTACAACCAGACTTGGTAACGTTGCAGATGGTACTACAATCAGTGATTATGACAAGGAAGAGCAGAAGCGTAAGTTCTCTATTCATACATCAGTTATTCCCGTTGAGTGGGAAGGCGTTAAGATCAACGTATTTGACACACCTGGTTACTTCGATTTCATCGGAGAGGTTGAAGAGGCTATTTCAGCAGCTGCATCTGCAGTTATCGTTGTTAATGGTAAGGCTGGTATCGAGTCTGGCACAATCAGAGCATGGGAACTCTGTGAGAAGTACAATGTGCCCAGAATGATTTACGTTTCCAACATGGATGCTGATAATGCTTCCTTCAAGAACGTTCTTGAGAAACTCACTGACAGATATGGCAAGAAGATTGCTCCCTTCCATTTCCCTATCAGAGAGAATGAGAAGTTTGTAGGATACGTTAATGTTGTTTCTGAGACAGCTCAGAAGTGGACAGACAAGGGCGATACAGTTGAGTGCGATATCCCCGATTACTCACAGGATAATCTTGAGACTTACAGAGAGTCACTTATGGAAGCAGTTGCTGAGACCTCTGAGGACTTCATGGACAGATACTTCTCAGGCGAGACCTTCTCTGATGCTGAGATCAGATCTGCACTTCGTGTTTCAGTTGCAGACGGAACAATCGTTCCTATTACATGTGGTTCAAGTACCACAGTTAAGGGTGTGTTCACACTCCTTGATGACATCGTTAAGTACCTTCCTACACCTGAAGGAAGACCCTGTACAGGTATCAACCTTAAGTCCAATGAAGTATTCGAGGCTAATTATGATTTCACTAAGGCTAAGTCAGCATTTATCTGGAAGACAATTGCCGATCCATTCATTGGTAAGTACTCTATCATTAAGGTTGCTTCTGGTGTCCTGAAGAAGGACGATGTTCTTTACAACGAGGACAAGGAGACAGAGGAGAAGATTGGTAAGCTCTTTGTTGTTCGCGGAAATCAGTTTACTGAGGTTCCTGAACTTCATGCTGGTGATATTGGAGCTCTTGCTAAGCTTTCTAAGGCAAGAACAGGTGATACCCTTTCTACTAAGGCTACACCAATCAGATTCCCCAGACTTAAGATTTCTACTCCTTACAACTATATGAGATACAATCCTAAGAATAAGGGTGATGTTGACAAGATCTCTCAGGCACTTCAGAAGATGATGCATGAGGACCTTACACTTAAGAGTGTAAACGATGCTGAGAATCATCAGACTCTTATCTATGGTATGGGTGATCAGCACCTTGATATTATCGCTTCTAAGCTCCTCAACGAGTACAAGGTTGAGATTGAACTGACAAAGCCCAAGGTTGCTTACCGCGAGACAATCAAGAAGACTGCTGATGTTGAGTACAAGTATAAGAAGCAGTCCGGTGGACACGGCCAGTACGGTCACGTTAAGATGCGTTTCGAGCCTTCAGGCGAGATGGACAAGGCTTACACCTTCGAGCAGGAAGTTGTCGGTGGTGCAGTTCCCAAGAACTTCTTCCCTGCTGTTGAGAAGGGTGTTGTTGAGGCATGTGACAGAGGACCTCTTGCTGCATATCCTGTAGTTGGAGTTAAGGCTGTTCTTTACGATGGATCTTACCATCCTGTTGATTCTTCCGAGATGGCATTCAAGACTGCTGCAAGAGAAGCCTTCAAGAAGGGATTCATGGAGGCAGGACCTATCCTTCTCGAGCCAATCATGACTCTTAGGGTTACAGTACCTGAGAAGCACACCGGTGATGTCATGGGTGACCTTAACAAGAGACGTGGACGCGTTCTTGGTATGGGACCTGCAGCTGAGCCTTCTGCAAGAGCAGCTGGACGTCAGACTGTAGAGGCTGAGATTCCTATGGAGAACCTGTATGGATACTGTACAGTTCTTAGATCGATGACTCAGGGTTCTGGAGACTTCGAGTATGAGTTCGCACGCTATGAGCAGGCTCCTTCAGATGTACAGGCTAAGGAAGTTGAAGCTCGCAAGGACAAGGTTGCTGCTGATTCAGCAGACTGATTTTAGTCTTTAAGAATTTTGGTTTTTAAATTATAATGTCTGCATGGACATGCAGATTTCAGGGGCATCTGCAGCAGCAGGTGCCCTTGTTTTAAGTTTTAATTTAGATGAGGTTGTTTGATGGACAGAGAAGATATTTTACTTGAAGAACAGCAGATTGATGAGATAGCCGAAGGCGAGGCGTCTGAGAAAAGAAAGGATAGTTTTGTTGACAGGGTAAAGAGAAATCAGGGTATGCTTCTTGCAATGCTGTCCGGCTTTATTTTTATCCTGACCTTCTCATCCTGGACGAGCCCTATTATGAAGAAGGCCTATGGCTGTGATTCTTCCTTTTTCTCAATGGTTGGAAGGGCAATTCTTGAAGGCAAGGTCATGTACCGTGATTTCTTTGATATCAAGGGGCCTGTTTTCTTCTTCTGGGAGGCATTTGGACAGCTCATTCACAGGGACAGGCTGGGGGTTTTTTCGCTGCAGATAATCTGCATCTTTGGTGCAACTGCATTTCTTTACAAAATCTGTAATATGTATGAACTGACCGCGCAGAAAATAGTATTTACCTTTGCTGTGTTTTATTTTATCTATGCAGCAACAATCTGGGGCGGTAATTCTGTTGAAGAGTTCTGTATGCCGCTGAATCTTGGCTGTATATATTTTGCACTCAGATACCTTAAGGGGAAGTCGGAGGATCTTACGATATCATATTTCTTTGGTATCACCTTCGGTGTATGCTTCCTGTCTAAGATTACAGTCTGTGCACCGATGGCTGCGGCGCTTCTTGTTGTACTCGGTGCCCTTATTGCAAGGAAGGATTATGCGTCAATCGGAAAATGTGCCATTGATTTCCTGCTCGGTGCCGTCACTATCATAATCCCTGTGTTTGTGTACTATGCACTTCGTGGAGCCCTTGGCGATATGATTCAGTGCGTATTCATCACAGCCTATGCGAGAGGTACGGACTATTATGAGCCCTTCTCAATTAAGTGGGAGCTGTATCTTACCTGCTGCTATGCGGGTATAGTGCTGTGGTTCTTTAAGAGGAGAGAGCGCGGCTACGAGAAATGGATGCTGCTCTCACTAACCGTAGTAACCTTCGTGGCACTTCACCTCGGGACTCCCTTTGATTACTATTTCATCACGACACTTCCTCTGGTAGCATACATTTCTATCCTTATGTGTTCTGATATCCAGAAGCTCTATGAAAAGGAGCGCACTCCCTACATGCTGCGCAGGCATATCAGGAAGATAATTATTGCGGCTGCTGGAATCGCAGTAATCTGCTGTGCCAACACAGAGAGAGTGAAGGGCAGAATAGAAGATAATTACGATGTGGCAATTAATGGAAGTGAAGTGCATTACTACAATCTCTGTAAGGAACTGTATGACCTGATTCCTGAAACTGATAAGGTGGACGGAGTCTATTGTATTGAGTCTGATATGATATTTTTTGAAGTCAATCAGACCCTGCCAACTAACAAGTATCCTGTCAACATGCCTTACTTCTGCGAACTCTATGAGCCTGCAGAGGGTGAGATTCTGGATGTGATTGAGAACCACACGCCGAAGTGGGTGGTTACCTCCTGCTTAGAAGACCTTGAGAATGAGACGATAATGCTTGCAATCTACAACAACTACACGAAGGTGTATGACAATCCTGCAAATGAGCTGTGGCGCAGGAATTAGTTTGTTGGAATAACAATCAGTGCCATTACGAGAAATAGCTGAAATGTGAGGTGTATTATGGACGAAAAAGAGTTAATGTCTGGAACAAGTGAACAGAGTCAATTGCTGGAGGCGCTTATTAAGAATCAGATTGAAGCGAAGGATAATTTGATTGATATGCTTCATAAGGAATTATCATATTATAAGCAGGATGCTGCAGACCGATTTGTAAATCAGCTGATGAAAGCAGTCATTAAGGTAAGAAAGGATATGAGCAGAATATTATCATCAGATAATTGGGGTGATATGACGGCTGATGAATTGAGAAGGGAGTATCAGTATTGTTTTGATGATATTTCTGATTTGTTGGAACAACAGAATGTGGATCCGTTTCATTCAGAACCAGGTGATGATTTTGATGCTTCAATCCATCAGGCAAGAGTTGAAATCACAGACGACATTTCACTGGATAAGAAAATAAAGGAAAGTATATCTGAAGGATACAAAAAGGGTAATAGTGTTCTGGTGTATGAAAGAGTAATTGCTTACAGGTATGACGCAAAATAGAAAGGGATAGAGCGATGGGTTTTGTTTTTGGAATTGATTTAGGAACGACATATTCATGTATTTCATATGTTGATCAGTATGGGAAGCCAGTGATTGTCAGAAATCGTGAAGGCGAATTTGCAACTCCTTCAGTTGTTTTGATTGAGAAGGATAGGAGATGTATTGTTGGATCTACTGCAAAGGGCGCTGTAAATTTAGAGCCTGAAAGAACTGTTCAGTTTATTAAGAGAAAGATGGGCATAGAGAACGATACGGTTACTATTGACGGGGAAGGGTATAAAGCACCAGAGATTTCGGCTATGATTCTGAGCAAGCTTGTCAAGGATGCAAATGATTATTTAATTCAGACAGGAGTTATTCAGGAGCAAAATGAAATTAAGGATGTTGTAATCACGTGCCCCGCTTACTTTTCGATTCCTCAACGGAATGCAACTGCAGAAGCTGGTAAGATTGCCGGCTTGAATGTACTGGATATTATTAATGAGCCTACGGCGGCTGCAATTAGTTACGGTTTATCAGGAAAGAGTAAGAATGAAACCGTGCTGGTTTATGATCTTGGTGGGGGTACATTTGATATTACAGTGATGAATATTGATGGACCAGACATCTCCGTTGTGTGCACAGCCGGTGACGATAAGCTCGGCGGTAAGGACTGGGATGAGGCGCTCATGAATTATATAATTCAGCGATATATGGAAGAGTATAATGAGGATTTATCTGAGGATCCTGAGATAATTGCTTCATTGTATGTTGAGGTTGAAAAATGGAAAAGGACGCTTACGGATAGGGACTCAGTCACAGTTTCCGCCATTGGTCCTACGGGAAAGAGGTTTCGTGAAGAAATAACAATTGATAAATTCAATGAGATAACCATTGATTTGTTAAGTAGGACAAAGAATCTACTTGATGATGTTCTTGCAACTGCTGAAAAAAAGGGGTTTCCAATTTCAAGAATTGATAAGTTTCTTCTTGTAGGTGGTTCAACGTATATGCGTCAGGTTTCAGATATGATTGAGACAGATTATCATATAGTCCCTCATATCTCTGACCCAGTGGAGGCTGTGGCTAAGGGGGCTGCCCTATATGCAGTGAAGCAGGATGAATTCAATGACTTTATAATTCATAAAGCCGAAATAGAAGGAAAAACTGTCGAAGAGGTAAAGACGGAACTGGTTATTGTCGGTGAAAATGACGAGGAATATGACAGGTATTTAAGTTCAAAAGGGAAGACTGGATTAGTAATTAACATAGCGAATGTGTTATCCAGAACATATGGTATGAGCTATTTTGAAGATCGGGATCAAAAACATAAGAGGATTAGTAATATGCTTATGATTAATGACAAGCTTCCTGCGATTACCACACAAAGTTATTATACAAGCAGTAACGATGGTACAAGTATGGATATTGAAGTGTTCGAAAGCTTGAGCAGCGATTCTACAATGGACATAGATGGGAGAACGCCGCTTACATTAATCACTATGAATTTCGTCAGGCCGCTCCCGGCATTTACCGAAATTGTAGTCACATTTGCTCTTGATAATTCAGGAATGCTTCATATTATGGCTGAAGAACAGTTATATCATTCCAAGTTGGATACTACATTCGAGTTAAATAAGAGGATGTCAGATTCGGAAATGAAATTCGCTATAAGCAGAATGGGGAACACAATAGTTTTGTAGAGAGTTCTTGAGTAATTTGCCTCGGCATAAGCCGAGGCATTTGTTCAGGAAGATGAATATGTAATTTGAGAAGCTAGAAGGAGACTGCACAATGAGTTTTGTATTGGGAATTGATCTGGGAACAACGTATTCCTGCGTCTCATATGTTGATCAGTATGACAGACCAGTGATACTTAGAAATCGTGAAGGAGAATTTACAACTCCTTCGGTTGTATTAATTGAGAAAGATGGTAGGAGAATTGTCGGTAGCATTGCAAAGAGAACTATTGACTTATCGCCAGACAGAACAGTACAGTTCATCAAAAGAAAAATGGGAAAAGAGAAAGATTCCGTTACTATTGATGGAACAGTGTACAGGGCACCAGAAATCTCAGCTATGATCCTAAAGAAAGTGGTTTTGGATGCAAATAAATATCTGAAAGACAATGGGGTCATTCGTGATACTGAAGAAATTACTGATGTTGTTATTACATGTCCCGCTTATTTTGCTGCGAATGAACGAAATGCCACTAGGGAAGCTGGAAGAATTGCAGGATTGAATGTGTTGGATATTGTTAATGAGCCGACGGCAGCGGCTATAAGTTATGGCTTATCTGGTATGGGCAGGAACGAAACGATATTGGTGTATGACCTTGGTGGCGGTACTTTTGATATTACAGTTATGGATATAGCGGGGCGTGATTTTTCAGTTGTATGTATTGGCGGTGATGATCAGCTCGGTGGAAAAGATTGGGATGAAGCTCTCATAAATTATATCATCGGGCGTTATATGGAAGAGTATAAGATTGATTTATCTGAGGAGCCAGAGATAATCGCTTCTTTGTATGTTGAAGTTGAAGGTTGGAAGCGGGTGCTCACTGAAAGAGAAAATGTAACTATTTCAGTCGTAGGTCCTACTGGTAAAAGACTTCGTGAAGAAATTACTCGTGCAAAGTTCAATGAGATAACAATTGATTTGCTAAACAGGACAAAGAACCTTCTTGATGATGTTCTCTATGTTGCTGAGCAAAAGGGGTATCCGATTTCATCAATTGGAAAATTCCTTCTTGTAGGAGGTTCATCCCGTATGCCTCAAGTGGCAGATATGATAAAAAGGGATTATCATATTTCACCTTTGCTTTCTGACCCGGAGGAGGCGGTTGCAAAGGGAGCAGCATTGTTCGCAAAGGAAAGAAAAACCTACCGTGATTTTTTGATTGGTGAAGCAAAAAAAGAAAATAGAACTGTTGCTGAAATTATGGAGAAAAACCTATTTACTGGAGACTATGATAGGAAGTATCTCGCCACAGTAACATCACAGGGCAAGACAGGATTAGTACTTAATGTATCAAATGTACTATCAAGAACATATGGTATAAGTTCTTATATTGGTGATGATTTAACTACTATGTATATATCTAATATATTGATGAAAAATGATAGACTCCCTGCGAAAGTCACAAAAAGCTACTTTACTATATATGAAAATCAGGAGTGTATGGATATCGACGTCTATGAAACTCTGAGTTCTGAAGATTATTTGGATATTGATGGAAGAACACCGATTGCAGATTATGTAATTGAATTTTTTAGACCAGTTCCGAAGGAAACTGAAGTGAAAGTAACATTTGCTCTTGATAATTCCGGTCTACTTCATATTATCGCAGTAGAGCAGTTATATTATTCCAAGTTGGATGTGACATTTCAGTTGACTAAGCATATGACAGATTCAGAAATGAAATATGCAATTAGTAGAATGAATAATTCAGAAATAGAATAGGTGGTGAAGATATGGCAGCATTTACAATTTTCTGGTGTGTGGTACTTGCTATATTTTTCTTTGTTCTTAGTGTGTTCTTTAAGGCACTGGCATCGTCGATTACGGCATTGCAATTTGCACTTGAGAAGACATGGGCAAAGGGAGCTCTGCCTTTAGTCGCGGGTACTATTTTCTTTTTGCTTTATTTTATCATTTCAAGACCTTGGGTTGTAATTGCAAAAATAATCGCATTGATTATTGCCATAATTGTCCTTTTCTTTGTTTTGGTGATTGTTACTTATTTCGTGGAATCGATTTTTGCCGATTCAATTTTAGTCGATGCTATTTCATCAATTCAAAGAGGCTTTGTGAAATTGGCAGATATGTGTGAAAGAATGTATATAAGATTAATAAAGGTAATAAAAAATCGATTAGTTAGGTGACAGTGGCAGTGGCAGATATACAGAATTTGATATTTAGTAAATTTGGGGTAGATATTAATACTGAAAATGTCTTTACTCTATACAGAATAGATAGTCCTGATATTTCACCCGAGGAGCTTGAAGTACAAATCCAAGGTGCTCATAAAAGGTGGAACTTGAGTATAAATGGGGCAAATGAAAAAAATGCTGAAAGAGATAGGGCAAGATTGGAGAAGGCGGATTCGTATGAAGCAATTCTGAAGGATGTCAAATTACGAAAAGCGCTATTTAAATACTATAATAAGCCTGCAGAAACTACGGAAGATGCAGTGATATCGGGAGGCAGGTCGACCAACTTTGCCAAGGAGTACTTTTCTCTAGTTGCAACAAGTAAAAGAATTACAAGGGCTGATGTTGACTTCTTTTTTAACTTCTATCAGGCAGAGAGAGAAAATAAAAAAGAAATTCTTGAAATGTTGGCGACGGAATTCAAAGTTCCTGGACTCGGTAAAGGCGACCTGGTGGGACAAGAAGGCACTGAAGAGATAGATGGGAGGAAAAAGGATAATGATAGTCCTTTGATTGTCAATTTGTTTCAGGAAGCGAGTGTATTATCAATTAGTCGTGCGATTCAGAAATATGAAGAAGCATGTAAAATTGACGAGATAGGTAATCGGTATCCAGAAATACGAGGAGGGTTATACAGTCTCCTTGGACTGACAGGAATTAGAAATTCAAAGCAGTTCTCAGAGTATATTTCCGAGAAAGGACGGGAAGCTTATGCGAATAGGCAGGAAAGAGGGGCCGACTATATTCCACTTGTTGATCTGTATAATATACTAAAGCGGGTGAGTGAATATCAGGATGTTGTTGATAATTTCTCGCAATTTTTACTACTGTTGAGATATCCAAAGCTGACACCATATATGTTCTCTTTTGTTGATATGAAACCTAGTACTTTATCGGGGATTGTGAAGGTCGCAAAACGTGATTATGGTTTTGTAAGTGAGAATGATTTCTTGCTTAATTACTTTAATCTGATATATAAGAATTTTGGTATTAGTATCAGTAATATCAGCGCTATAATAAATAAAGCTGAGAGGAAATCAAAGAAGGACACTGATGAGAGTGTTGAAATTAATCCAATTCAGGAAAAAATACTCAGTTTAGACATCCAAGATGAGAATAGATTGGACAACAGAGTGGAAATATCTGTGGGGGCACAGATTCTTTACTGGTTCGTGTACTGGCCCGTCTACTTATTATATTTTCTGTTTGAAGTTGCTAAGGCTGTTTTTACAAGGATTCGCTGGCTCTCAATTCCGGGTTTTGTGATTCTTTTTATAGTAGAGAGCTGGCTGGTGCCAAAGTATTGGATTGATAACCTGTGGGTATTGCGAAAAATAGCTGTCAAAATACAGTGGTTGTCAGTTTTAGATGAATTTTTGGGCGTCTATGGAAAAAATACTGCGGAAAACATTCTATTATCGTCAGTAATGATAATTTTGTTGTTATTAGTATACATTTTTCCGCCATTGTTCTTATCTAAGTTCATTGTTGGATTTTCAGATGACTTTAATAAACGATTTGACTGGATTGGTATTGAGAGGTCATTTCAGGGTGTTATTAAGAATTTAAGAAATAGGACAGAGAAAAGATATTTAGCCAATCAGAATTACTTTATAAAAAGTCATATTGTAAAAGTTGTTATAAATGTTGTCTGCCTTGCTGTATTGATTGGGCTGTTTGTTTTGGCCCCTATATGCATAAGAAAAATTCACGGAAAGCTTGACTCACTTCGTGGGCCAATCGTTGATGATGCTGTGACAGCAGAGGAAGAGAATACAGCAGATGCGACTGAAGGCAAGGAAGGGAATACAGCTAGCGCAATTGTGACAGGAGAATCTGACGCTACAGATGATGCTGCGTTGGATACCGCTGTAATGGACGAGAATGTGTCAGAGAAAGAGAATGATTCAGAAAATGATTCGGTTGATCATGATGTTGTAATAATCATAGAAAGTACTGCAAATATAAGATCTGGGCCAGGAACTGATTATGATATTGTTGCCACTGTCACGCGTGACGATGAATTAGCTGCAACTGGATATCATGGAACTTCGCTGGATGGATTTACATGGTATGAAGTATATATTGATGATGAAATGAACAGGCGTGGCTGGCTAAGCCAGACAGAAATTGAGTTTAAATAGGCTAGACTTGTGTATTATGACCGAAAGAGAACTGTTTTGTACCTTTTATGATGAATTTAATATAGTAAAAAGCGAGTATGATAGGACCAGATTTCAAGAGACTAATGAAGCTGGGATGGTATATCTCAAGCGGATGCTGTATCTGTCAGTGACGTCTGCTGCCTTGTATAACAAGCTGAATGGATTATTTAGGAGTAAATTCAAGTCAGAATATTCGGAGTCACTCAACAATATAGTGTTTGCGCTTGAGGAGTATGTTTCGATTTTTCCTGAATCTGTGACTAATCTTTATTCTGCAGTTTTATTTACAGTATCCCTGCTAAGTCCAATCGCCAGGTCAGAGATTGCTGAGTTAATTCACTATGATACGGATTTGGATGAATTATTTTTGGATCAACTATCATATACGATTATATTTGAATGTGCAATCCTAAACTTTGAGTTTGATAATGACGAATGGGGATTGCTGATTGTAGCTGCATTATTTGATGTTGTAAGTAATGTTTATGGAGAAGAATCTGTGCAGTATGAAACGCTGATCTGCGAAATAATTATTCATGCTTATGGTTATTGTCCGGAGTACGTAGTCGATTTGTATCACAGATATTTCAAGTTGCAGGATTTCCAATTGTCAAATGAACTTGCGGATGCATATTGGTTTGTGGCTTGCATATATGAAAAGGAAAAGATACCCAAGGCTTCAATGGAGGCATTCTATTCCTGCTATCAGGTTCGCAAAGAGTTATATGGTGAGGATGATTGGTATACTCAGTTTGCAAAAAGGAATTATGCGTTAAAAAGTATAGTTTTAAAATCTCGTATGGATGACGAGGAACGTTCAATCTTTGAACATTTTGTTGACTGCTGCATTAATGGATTGTTTGACAGTGTTACAGACAAAGAGGTGTTATTGCAGATTGAGGGTGAATCATTATACGCATTATGCCATTCAAAACTTTCATCGAGAGATTTGAATTATAATGAAATTATGAAATACAGAGAGATAGCATATCTGTTTCATGATGATCCCCTAAAGGAATATATTGATCTTCGAGCGGCTGAAAATTTTCTGGGGCTGTATTATATAATGATTGGCGATTATGTAAAAGCCGAGTACTCACTATATAATGCACTGGAAATTGATTGCTCTGAAATAAAGCTGATTTCATCGGATGAAATAAGGGCAAATCTGATATTGTTATATTGTTCTACTAACGAGCTTGATAAAGCACAGTCCGTATTAGAGGATATGGAGATTGACGATTGCCGTTTTACAAATTTGGATCGGAATTTAAGCAATTTGGTCTGGGGTGATTTATTACTCCTATATATTAGTAACATTGATGAGTCTGATGATTATGCGTTGGATATTGCATCAAATATCTTACAAGAGGCGCAGACTGTATTTTTGGAAAATAGTGTGGATACTATTTCTGATGAAAATTTTCGGATGATTCTTGCTTCTTTTAATGCAATTATTTTTTTCCATTGTAAGGGACGCGATGTTAGTGAGTACTATAACTTGTTGCATAAATATGAATCATTAGTTGGGGCAAAGGAATATTCTGTGGAATTGACATGCACTTTGGACTTGCTTTTATATTTGGCGACAGGACATGAAAGATATCTAATAGAGCTTCGAAAGTGTATTGATGATGGAAGAGTGGGTGCTGAATTCAGCCTGTCTATATATTCAGGTATGATAGCCTACTATGTAAAACAGGAACGTGAAAACGAGGCGAAGATTCTGACTGTGTTTGTGGATTTGAAATTAAATATGTTGTTAAATCAGTACTGCCAATATATCAATGACATGAGATTGTCAGAGTTGTGTGAGCAGATGATTTATCCAATAAACTGCGCGTATTATGTCCGGAGAAAAGAGAAGGATCTTGAGAGTGCATACGATTTGATTATTAATTACAAATCTGTGGTATCGCTAGTTGGTCGTTATAGAAACAGAATTATTAATGATTATAATTTGGATTCTTCGCTGATTCATGAAATAAATGCTATTCAGGACAAACTCTGTGTTCGTTATTATAATTCAATTTTCAATAATTTGAATGACGGGACTATGGATTTGGAGAGACAACTCCTGGATTTGGAATATAAATTTAGCTGCGCATATCCGGAGTCAAGGATTTCCATGCGAATAAGTATGGAGGAAGTCATTAATGCATTGCCAGATAATTCGGCAGTGATTGAATACTATCCTTATTTTTCGATAGAAAATGAATCAGAGGATGCTGACGTGTTTCTGGATGTTTACACTGTGGTAAAACAGGATGGCACAGTTGACATTGGTAGAAGAACAATAAACAATGCAATAGAAGTATTGGAACAGGTAAGGTTATATTCTGATATGTTTTATAAAGAATCAACCCGGCGATTATCTGAAAATGAATCAGAATATAAAGAAAAGGAAAAGCGGGTCCTGTACAATGTGCTGATAGCACCAGAAATTAGTAAGCTTCCCGAAATAGAGAAACTTTATATTGCACCAACACAGGAATTGTCAAATCTTTCATTTGAGTTATTGACGGATGAAAGTAGAACTCTGATTGGGGAAAAATACAGTGTTGTTTATATTGAATGCATTCGTGATTTTATTTTTTCCATGAAAAAGGATTTTGGAGAGGGTGCGCTCCTGATAGGAAATCCAAAGCATTATGTGGAGCGGAGGCAGAATGGCCGACGTGGATGCAATGAAGTGGATGATCTTCCATTTAGTGAAGTTGAGGTTAAGCTTGCGGCGCACTATTGTAAATCAAAGTACTATATTGGCGATGAGGCGACAAAATCTTTACTGGATTTGGGCAAGAAATGCAGGATAATACATATTGCATCGCATGGAAACTTTGATACTAAAAATGAAACAAATGCGCTTTTTTCTGCCAGGATTATGCTGTCAAATAAGTTAAGTACGTCGGAAGAGGGAATTGATAGGACCGATGGTATGGTTACTGCCGATGAAATCAGTCGCCTTGATCTTCAAAATACTGAACTTGTAGTCTTGACGACCTGCTTGGGTGGTTGTAATTCAGCAGATTTAATACGTGAGCATCAGGGGCTTATTGGAGCCTTTTCTGCAGCTGGAGTAAAATATGTTATTTCAAATTTGTGGTATACGTATGATGCTGCAACTTCTCTGTTGATGAACGTGTTCTATTATTATTATAAGATTTTTAATGACAGTCCGGATACTGCCCTACGTAAGGCGAAGCAGTATCTGAGAAATATTACTGTGAGGGAAATAAAGCAGACAAAAATTGTGGACTATGTGTTGCAGAATGATAGCTTGGATTCGCCCTATAAGAAATCATTGGAATTAATGCTTTCTCGTCCGGATAGCTTTAGGCCATATAAAAAAGAAATATACTGGGGTGGATTTGTCTGTTATCAGTGTAACTAGTGGTGGGCAAATCGTAGATCTATTCTTGAATATTTGAAGGAGCAGACAAAATGGGAATGGGACTGGCAAACGATATACGGCTTGATATGATGAAGAGTAATGTCACAATAGACCAGATCGATTCATATTATAAGGATTATGTTGAAAGCGGTAACGAGCAGAGCTTGAATTGCTTTATTGGAGCAATGACAAAATTTGCCTTGGAAAAAGTGAAAAGAATCCTTACTGCAGGTGGGTGCAAAGATAATGAAAATTTGAGGGATGTTTTACAGAATGGGGCCTATTTTGCATATAAAGCCATAAAGGCAGATCGCGAGAATTGTTATATCAGGGATAATACTGTTTGGTATTTTAATAAAATATATATTAATCAGGCATATTCGTTTATCCGAAAAGATGTAGAATATAAAACGAAGTATAATCCTGTCTCTGTGGATGAGGCGCTACAGGCTGAGATACCAGTTGATATTCTGCCACCTACTGAATCTGTTGAAGTAACATATGGCAAAGAAGAATTTCGAAGATTATTCCAGGTTATTTTTACAATATACAGCAGAGAACTGACGTTAGATTATAAAATTCCTCAGCGCAATTTTGCTCTGTTCTATTCAACAATTCTCTATCAGATTGAGTGCATAAATGCCCCAAATCTGTCCTCTTCCAAGTGGGCTATAGAAAGAATGGCTGACAACACTGTTGCAAGGCTTGCTGATGAGTCAGGGAAGAAGTTTGTTGAGCATGTGGATAAGGACATAACCTGGTCCAAGGAATTTATTGAGGCACTTGAGCATCCATGTGCTGAACTTGACACTACTGAGCCTTTGCGTGATATTGTCTATACTGAAGCGTTTTCAAAGAAACGAATTGACGATCTTTCGGAGAATATGCAAAAGGTGTTGTATAGGCGGGTTAACAAAATCCTGAAAGCTAATCCTGCTTTATTACGACAGGTGGCAGAATATATAGATGGAACAATTAAACTCAGGAGAAAATTTGGATAGGACTTGAACAGGAGACGAAATGAATCATATCACAGAGGATAATTTTTTTCGATTGGCCAGCATTATTTCAGATAGGAAATATGCAGATGAGGATGCACTTGCAATGCTGGATCACATAGATGATTGTCAGGAGTGTTTCAGTCAACTATGTAATTACATTGCAATATATGATGCGACGGGGCCTTTCGGAGTGAATTTATTATTTCATGGAGCAGAAGAGACATCTTATGTGGCTGAGGCATCTGTGGAGTCTAGAGTTGTTGCGTCATTTAAGATATTAAAAGAAATAGTTCAGGACAAGATAAAATACGGTCTTGAGCAAATTGACCATAATATGGGTTTGCTTTATTTTGATCAGCCTCTTATTCTGGCGACAAGAGGGGCGGCTCCTTTGGAATCGACGGAGAATGTATGCAGGCTTGAGGACATTGAGAATGAGTACACATTTATTGTATATGACCCGTCTACGCATGAACTGTGTGTTCAGATTTCAAATGAGGATTTCTGCAATTATGAATTATGGGTAAATGATGCCAGATATGTCCTTGAACGTAAAGGGGCACAATATGTGTGCGTTGTCCAGAACGTAAATGAGCATGATACAATAGAAATTAGGATAATTTAATGAATGAATTAGGTGATTATCTCGCATGGAAGTCAGCCATCGCATTTCTCTTTTTGAGGAGATGCGGTGGCTTTTATTTTGTAAAAAATTTATTTGTAAAAATTTAAATTTTTTGACGGTAATCTTGAGATTTTAGCGTTCTTAATATTATCAGCAAATAAGAAGTCAAAAGGAGACTTAAAATTACATTTTAATGAGAACTCGAATAGTTGAGAGTTCTTGAGCTTTCAAATGAAATTGAGAAGGAGAATACTTATGAAAAGAACAGCCATTATTGTTTTATCGATTATGATGATTTGTATGGAATTAATGCCAGCATACGCAGATACTGTCGACGCTGTTGAAACAAAAGAAGAACAGATATTTGATGATACATCAGCTGATTCTAACGAGACTGTGGATGAAGGTGAGATTGAGGAAACTGATACCAATGAGGAAAATCTTGAGAACGAAGACAGTGACGAGATGGAACTGGAGAAAGACGATGATACAGATTTGGAATGGTATCCTTCAGAGGAGTTGGCAGATGAGAGTTCTGAAGAAGATGATCTTGTAGAAGCAGATACTGTAGAAGAGAATCGTGCGGAAGATGAAATTCCAGGTGAGTTTCCAGCAGATGATGAGCTGGATGGAGAAATGATTAATGCTGACAGTGCTGCAAAGTATAATCCGGGTGCTGCTCTTGAGTATGCGAGAAATCACTGGGATGATGGTAAAGGACTCTGTAGTGAATTTGTATCTAGGTGCATAAATCAGGGTGGTTGCTCGGCTTACAGCATCAGTTGTACAAGCCTTAGAAGTCAGCTGATCAGTTCAGGAATGGGGACCGAATATGAGATTAAATTAAGTGCAGGTCAAACCATTAATATGAATAATTACTCCGGGAAGATATCAGCAGGAGATGTTGTTTTCTACTATTGTCCGACCTGTGTTTACGCTGATCAAAAGCCATATATTCATTCTGTTTTATGCAATGGTGCGGATTCATCTGGATTTATGAAGGCTTTTTCTCACAATAATGCTAATTCTGGCAGTAGTAGGTATTCATACCGTACGACCTGCTACGCCCACACAGGTACAGCAATAAACAAGGCATATGTTTATCATTTTAATTCGAACAGCCTCCCTAAAGGCGTATTAGATGGGGTGACTGGTGAATATGGAAGAATATTCGTAGACGGATGGGCGTTTGATCCAGATGCTACATCTGCTTCAGTAAGAACAATTGTCTATGTTGGTGGACCAGAAGGTTCAAGTAGTGCGGAGAGAATTGATATCGGGCTTGCTAACACAAGAAGAGATGATGTAAATGCAGTATATGGGTGCGGTAACTATCATGGATTTTCTACATGGCTAACTACAAGCAAAAGAGGCAATCAGACGGTATATGTATATGCTCTTGATTCAACATCGGGCAGTACATTAATTGGAAGTAGGACGGTTAATGTACTTGCACCGGTTACTGTAAATTCTGATGCATCGTCAATAAGTGAACAAATTGGTGAGACTAAGGAACTGGGAATATCGGTTAATGGTGATGGAATCGCTAAGCTGGTCTGCATAATTGGTAATGGTAACATTGCCAAGGTTGAATTTAAGGATATGAACTGGAATACAGGAAAAGGACATTTGAACATTACTGGCTTGAATTGTGGTACAACTACATTGTCAATTAATGCATACGATACTAATGAGAACGTTCTTCAAACCAGAAGAGTTGATATCAGTGTAACAGCTCCTGGACTAAAGTATAATGTCTCGAATGCCTCAATTGAGGAACAGCAATCGGCAACGGTAAAAATCAGTTGGGATAATTTTACGGGAACAATCGCTCCCCGCTTAACCACAGATGGAGTTGCTGGATTATCTTGGGGAAGCATTGACAAAAATAATCGAACTGCTGAACTAATTCTGATAGGAGAAAAAGCTGGAACTACAGAATTGGTGACAGAACTAAAAGATTCAAACGGAGTGGTTCTTACAAGAAAGAGTATTCCAGTTAAGGTCACTGAGAAGCCAGTGTCATATAGTCTGGATGTAAATACCTCGAGTATAACTCTTGAGGTTGGAGAAAGTGCTGAGTTTATTGCTAAGTATTCAACTGAGAAGATTTCGGATGTTGAGGTGGCAGTTGCAAACAGTTCAATATCATCTTCACAGGTTGTCTCAAAGAACCTTTCAAAGGGAACAGCGGCTTTCAGACTGACTGGAAAGCAGCCTGGTAGCACACTTGCACGAGTTAAGCTTTATAAGTCGAATGGTAATCTGGCTTTAAGCAAATTTGTATATATCAAAGTTAATCAGCCTAAAGCTGATCCAGATCCTGCAGCAGACGATTCAGAAACAGAGGAGCCCGGTACAGACAATCCTGAAACAAATGAAGAGGGTTCCGAAATTGAGGAGGATGCTTATTTCGAACTTGATTGTGACAGCATCAGGACAGTTGTTGGACGTAGTGAGGTTATTGATGTATACTTTGATTCTAGTGAAGTGAAAGATATTAAAATTGATTCAGAGTATTCCTTCTTTGAAGCGAACGTCGATGCTGATTTTGACGAAGGTGAAGCTGTAATAACAGTAAAGGCGGAAAAAAGAGGAACAGGGGAGTTCACGATAACTGCTTATGATATCACTGGAGAAATTCTTGCAGAGGAGCAGGTTTCGGTTTATATCGGTGCTAAGCGTGAAGGCAAGACCTACACAATAAAGTACAAGTGTGAGAAAAATGCAGAATTTGACAGCAACCCTGAGCAGTACTGTCCAATCGAGATTGATGAAGACCTTGAATTAGCTGATGCGACAAGACCTGGATACGTATTCAAGGGATGGTATGATCGAGTTGGAAGAAGGGTATCGGCAATCACTTCAAATGATTATGGAAATATTGTATTATTTGCAAAGTGGAAGCCAATTCGATACATAATCAATTTTGATGCTGGTGTGAGTGGAAGTGAGCAGGTAAATGTCAGTACCAAAACGGTTAACGCAAAGTATGGACATTCTTATTTTCTTAGGCGACGATTTAAAAGGACTGGGTACAAGCTTATTGGATGGAGTACTACACGTGGGGGCAGTCCAGAATACAAAGTCGGCCAGAGAGTAAAAAATCTGTGCGATTTGAACAATCAGGAGATTACGTTCTACGCTGTGTGGGAAATCAAAGAAGATAACTATAATCTATTTAGGAATTTGATGAGATGAGAATAGAAAAAAGAACTTACAATTCAATAATTAGAGATGCTCAAAGATTTGAATTTGAAACCGGAGGAATAATTGGATCGACAGTTGATATAATAGATAAATATGCTTTCGATGAGGGAATTCTTTCGAAATGTGGGTGTACATATGTACCAAATGTTGATAAAATAAATTCCATAATTGAGTCATGGCAGTTGAGCGGTATTCGTTTTCAAGGGATATACCATACGCATTTTGGCGGAGCTGATTCACTTTCGGATGCAGATATTGAATATATCAAATCAATAATGGAAGCAATGCCTGATTTTGTTAACATCTTAAACTTTCCAGTGATATTGATTCCGGAAGGTATGATGGTGAATTATACTGTTTCGTTAAATCGTAATAATTTATCAATTGATAAAGATTTTATTCAAATAAAGGAGGTTACACAATGAGAGACAAAGAAAAAATTATTATTCCAAAGGGCTGTTTTAAGGGGAATTGCTCAGATTGTCTGTATGCAAATTTCTATGATAAGGATGGCCAGGGCAGGGTGAAATGTGATGGAAATTATGGCGGATATAATCATCCCGAGGATCGCAATGGATGTTTTCATTATGTAAGGGGATAATGAAGATAAATCAGATATTGCAGACATAATACTACGTGGGCTTGTTACTTTTGGTGTGGAATCACTGTGGTGACAGGCCCATTTTATTTGTTAAATGATTTTTTCTTTGTTGCACTGTCCTAAATGGATACCCATAAGTATAATTGAAATCACAGCAATCCTGTAGTTATGATTGCAAAGAATGATAAGCACAGGAGCACATCTATAATCCATTGGAACTTAACCCTCTTAGAAAAATCCTAGCTGAATATCGATTTAATAGTT
>DCHL01000166.1:0-2952 GCA_002317595.1 Lachnospiraceae bacterium UBA1753
TTGACTCTTCGATTGTGATAACGCCATCGCCGGAAACCTTCTCCATTGCGTCAGCAACCATGTTTCCAACTTCCTCGTCACCAGCAGAGATTGCTGCGACCTTAGCGATATGATTTTTTCCATTGACAGGCTGGCTCATTGCCTTGATTGCCTCAACAGCTGTATCTGTTGCCTTCTTCATTCCCTTTCTGAGAACGATAGGGTTAGCACCTGCTGCAAGGTTCTTCATTCCCTCATGGATCATGGCCTGCGCAAGAACTGTGGCTGTTGTTGTACCATCGCCTGCTGCGTCGTTTGTCTTTGTAGCAACTTCCTTAACAAGCTGAGCGCCCATATTCTCGAATGCATCCTCGAGCTCAATTTCCTTCGCGATTGTAACACCGTCGTTTGTGATGAGAGGTGCGCCGTAGCTCTTGTCGAGTACTACGTTTCTTCCCTTAGGTCCGAGAGTTACTCTGACTGTATCAGCCAGCTTATTTACGCCTGCTTCCAGGGCTGCACGTGCTTCTGCACCGTACTTAATTTCCTTTGCCATTTTAATCAGCTTCCTTTCTTTATTGTAAGAATAATTATCCTACTAATATTTTTCCGAAAAAATTACTCTACTACTGCAAGAATATCGTTCTGCTTTACAATGATGAACTCCTCACCGTCAAGCTTAACCTCTGTTCCTGCGTACTTTGAGTAGATAACCTGCTGGCCAACCTTGACCTGCATTGTGATCTCCTTGCCATCAACAACTCCGCCGGGGCCAACTGCGATGATCTCAGCCTGCTGGGGCTTCTCCTGGCTCTGTCCAGGAAGGACGATTCCTGATGCTGTCTTCTCCTCTGCTTCAAGCTGCTTAAGAACAACTCTGTCTGCAAGTGGTGTTAATTTCATTTTCAAGACTCCTTTCTCTTGTCCTCGGATGATTCCTTCAGACATTTATATAGAATAGTTTATTTACTTCAGAGGGGTACAAACCTCCTGGGGTAATCCTGCCTATGTTAGCACTCAACCAGTCCGAGTGCTAATCACAATGGATATATTATGATTTTTGAAAAAATATGTCAAGGGAATTAGTGTGTTTTATAAAGTTTTAATATTCAGATAGAACGCTCCTGCAAAGGGCCGTCATCCTATGCGTCGCTGTCTCTAGATAATCATCATTTCACTCGGCTTGCAGCACCAGTTTTCCGCTCTTCACATACTCCTGACGTTTTCTGAAATATACCTTCAATTTTTCAAGTTTCTCATCAAACTCCTCGATGTAATCATTGTCAGAGCCGTAGAATCTTGCCAGCTCCTTTTCCATCAGCGGCCTTGCAAAGCAGCTGTAAGCATCTATTTTTTCACCCATCACATCAGGATTAAACAATTCAGCCATCTCTTCAAGCCTCTCGTACAGGTCATTAAGGAACAGCTCGCTCCTGCACAGATTTGCAAATACAGCGTCATTTTCAGCCGTCGACTGCACTGTATTCATATCATAACTGTCTGGATTCATGGCATCCCCATTCTCATCAAAAACAAGATACCGCCATCTGCCATCAGAATAACCATCATCCCTCACTTCCTTTGTTTTCCACATTCCAAGATTCAGCCCAGGCCAATCATTAAATCTGGATATATATATCTGGAGCGCAAAATAATCAAGGAAGCTGTCCATGTCCACAATCGTATTCAGAAGCGCATAGCTCTCAGGAGTTGAAAAATCACCATTTCTGAGCAGCGACATATCCTCTTCATAGATAGCCCTGTCCTTATCTTCCCCTCCTTCAAGCTTATCGTTTCTTATTATAAGTAGATTCGATTCATCAACCCCGTACTTTTCTGCAAGAAATCTTGCATTATATTTTTCCGTGAGATAATAGAATCCCCAGTACTCACCATTAACGAAAAGCACGTACGGCGCATAGGTCATATCTGTTACATTCAGCCCAGCTTCAAATACCATATCACTTATCAGTCTGTCATTTATCTTTGTGATATTGGCATTTCCGCCGCCAAATATCGTAAGAGCATCGGCATTCTCATATCCGGTATCTGCGTTCTCATATTCAGTATTCAGCAGGTCCGCTCCGAAGCTATCCGTTCCATCATAAGTTTCTCTGGCATAAATATTGAGGCTCCTCGGGAGCATTCCTCTCGAGCCATTCCCTTGGGTTCTGACACCCACAGTCTTTTCCAAGATCAATTGTCCAGTTCGGTCAAAAACATCAATTCTTGCCTCGCGCTCCCATTCATCGCCCTTATTTCGGTAGTTTGCGGGCCACCACCACCATGCGACGTCCTGGATATCCTCGGTCTTTCCGCTCTCCATATAGTCTTTGAAAGTCTTGCCGGTTACATATATTCCCTTCTCATCCCCGAAGAGATTGTCTGGCTCGGTATACAGCGAGATATAACCTACCCCCTTATATCCATCCTTCTCGTCAAAGTCCACAAAGTAACTTGCCGACTTCACCTGGCTCTTTACACCAAAAGCGTTGATGCAGACAGCCTTCACCACCGTGCATTTATCAACAAGAAAATCCGGTGCCTTGTAATGGGACTTGGAGCCGCCATTGTACTGCTTCCTCAGATCATTATAGAAGCCAGCGCTGACATCGGTATTCATGCTGTTGGTATTCTCATAAAGGCTCGCATCCTCGATATGCACAGCCCCATCATATCTTGTCGAATCCCTATCGGGCTCACTTCCATCGAGAGTGTAGTACACCTGTCCATTCACGCCTTCAATACTAAGGTCAAAGGGCTCGCTGTAGAACCCACTTTTCACCGAAAAAGACAGATCTGGCTTACTGTTTGAATACCACAAACCCAGTAAAACAGCCACTCCCAGCAGGATTGATGTAATTATCAAAACTATATTTAATTTCTTGGTAATCACAGATTTTTTCATTATCACTTCGTATCGATTTTGCAATATCACTCGAATTTATTATGCGTTACGCTCGTATCCTTTTC
>DCHL01000166.1:2986-8429 GCA_002317595.1 Lachnospiraceae bacterium UBA1753
GCAGCTTGTATCCTTTTCGTGTTTCCACTTGTAATCATTTCGCGTTGCCTTGGCATACAAGGTTTATCTTACCATCTTTTGACTCGCTTTGCACTCCTGACATGGTGGAAACTTGGCTCATCCTTCGCATTTTACACCATCGTGATTTTCTTGAATTTCAGTCATGGGTGGAATTTCCTCTATTCCTCACTTACTTTACACCGTCCGCTTCCAGCAAGCCTCGCTTAGTTTCCTTGTGCATACGCATGAACGGTGTAAAATACTTCATTTCTTTCTATATTACACCGTTCCACCTTTGCCACCCGCCTCTGCATTTCACACGATGGGTGTAAAGTAACTTAGTTTCATTGCATATTCCACCTTCACATTCCCGGCAGACGGTGGAATATCATGGGATTCCTGACATCATTACACCCTTTTTTCAATTCAGACTTTTCTCACTAGCCTGGGCATGGTGGAATATTACACATTATTGAAGATATTACACCATTTCCCTCTCTCCTCTAACACAAGCAGGGTGTAATATCATAGTTTCCTAAGGATATTACACCCTTGCACTAATTCGGCCCGAATAGACACGGTGTAAAATATCAGTTTCTTAATGATATTCCACCCGGCACATGATATTTCCTTGATACTTCCACCCGGCACATGATATTTCCTTGATACTTCCACCCGGCATATGATTTCTCCCAGAAACATGCGCCGCAGGCGCATAAGGTTTCCTGAAAAATGCAGGCGCACCACAAACAAGAAGCCTCTGCCCGTGAAAATGGGGCTGAGGCTTCTTTAATATAATAATAATAATGTCTTATGCTGCTCTTGCTACTCTCGGAAATGCAAGCATTTCCTCGGTGATCATGTCTCAGCGTAAACTGCTGAGACATGACGGTCCTCGGCGATCCAAAGGTATCCTCCCGCTTCGCGGGCCCCTCCTTTGGACGGCAAGCATTTCCTCGGCGATCACCCCTCAGCCGTGGCTGAGGTGCGACGGTTACTGTATCACTATATTCGTGTATCCCATGACGCGTTCGTCGACTTCTTTTGCCACGTCGCGGCCTTCGCGGATTGCCTTTACGACCAGGGACTGGCCTGTGTGCATGTCGCCGGCTACGAATACGCCGGGTACGCTTGTCTCGTGAAGTCCAGGCTCGGAAGCTACATTTGTACGCTTGTCAAGGGCAACGCCAAAGGCATCTGCCACGTACTGCTGTGTTCCTAAGAAGCCCGCTGCAATAAGGAGTAGTTCGCAGGGAAGTTCCTTCTCAGAGCCCTCTATCTCGCTCATCATCATTCGGCCTGTTGCCTCATCCTTCTTCCATGAGAGGGACACGATCTTTACAGCCTTCAGGGCACCCTTCTCATCCTTAATGAACTCCTTGACGGTAGTCTCATAGATTCTGGGGTCATCGCCAAATACTGCGATTGCCTCCTCCTGGCCGTAATCGGTCTTGAGGACATTGGGCCACTCCGGCCAGGGATTAGTGTCAAGTCTCTCTACAGGGGGCTTGGGCATCATCTCAAGCTGCACAACACTCTTGCAGCCATGTCTGATGGAAGTTCCAAGACAGTCATTTCCCGTGTCGCCACCGCCGACAATAACAACATTCTTACCCTTTGCGCTGACATTCTTTCCATCTGTGAGATTAGAATCAAGCAGGGACTTGGTGTTCGCCTTAAGGAAATCTACTGCAAAGTAGATACCCGCCGCGTCTCGTCCAGGAGCATTCAGATCTCTGGGATTTGATGCACCACAGGCAAGGATCACGCTGTCAAACTCCTCAAGGAGCTTAGCCGGCGTAACATCCTTTCCCACATCTGCCGAAGTAACAAAGGTGATTCCCTCTGCCTTCATGACATCAATCTTCCTGTCGATGAAGCGCTTTTCAAGCTTCATGTTAGGAATTCCATACATGAGCAGTCCGCCAACACGGTCAGAGCGCTCAAATACAGTCACCTCATGTCCGCGGCGGTTGAGCATATCTGCTGCCGAAAGTCCTGCAGGACCTGAACCAACAATGGCAATACGCTTTCCAGTCCTGGTCTTAGGAGGATTAGGACTGGCCCAGCCCATCTGATAGGCCTTCTCAATGATTGCAAGCTCGTTTTCCTTGCCTCCCACAGGGTCTCCAAACATTCCACAGGTACATGCATGCTCGCAGAGTGCGGGACATACACGTCCAGTAAACTCAGGGAATGAATTAGTCTTCTTAAGTCTCTTGTATGCCTGCTCCCAGTTTCCGTGGTACACAAGATCATTCCACTCTGGAATCAGATTGTGAAGGGGACATCCAATTGTACGTCCCATGAGCTCGGAACCTGCCTGGCAGAAGGGAACTCCACACTCCATACATCTTGCAGCCTGCTTCTTCTGCTCCTTCTCAGAAAGGGGCGTGTGAAACTCATCAAAGTTCTTTATTCTCGTAAGCGGAGGAATGCATGCTGCCGTCTTCCTCTCATACTCCATAAATCCTGTCGGTTTTCCCATTTATTCCACCTATTGTCCTTTCTGATTAGCGTAAAATGCTTCAATCTGTGCCTGTTCAGAAGAGAGACCCTTCTCTTCCATCTGAACTATCATCATCTGCATCTTGTTGTAATCGTGAGGAATAATCTTCTTGAACTTCGGCAGATATTCTGAGAAGTTAGCAAGGATTTCCTTACCCTTTGCAGAGCCAGTGTTCTTCACATGCTCCTCAATTAGTTCCTTGAGCTGGAGTACATCATATTTAGATGTAACTTCTGAAGATGAAACCATCTCTTTATTAAGTCTTGTGTAGAGATCTGTGTTCTCATCGAGAACATATGCGATTCCACCTGACATTCCGGCTGCGAAGTTCTTACCTGTGCGGCCAAGAATTACGGCGATACCACCAGTCATGTACTCACATCCGTGATCACCCACACCCTCAACAACGGCCTTGACACCAGAGTTTCTTACGCAGAATCTCTCACCCGCAACACCATTGATATAAGCACTGCCGCTTGTAGCACCGTAGAGAGCAACGTTACCAATGATAATGTTCTCATCCTGCTTGAAGGTACTTCCCTCAGGGGGAAATACTACAAGCTTACCACCAGACATACCCTTTCCGAAGTAGTCGTTGGAATCTCCCTCAAGCTCAAGGGTAAGTCCCTTGGGAATAAATGCTCCGAAGGACTGTCCGCCGGCACCCTTACATTTAACAACGTAGCTGTCATCCTCTAATGTATCATCGCCGAAGCGCTTGGTAATCTCCGAACCAACAATGGTACCAAAGGTTCTGTCGATGTTTGAAACAGTAAGCTCAACAGTCTTCTTCTCACCCTTCTCCATCGCAGGAAGCATCTTCTTAAGAAGAACCTTCTCGTCAAGAGTCTTCTCAAGTTCAAAGTCATAAACCTGCTTCGGGTCAAAAGTATATTTTGTATGCGCTTCATCCGCATAAGGATTCGTAATAATTTTTTTAAGGTCAACCTCAGCTGCCCTTCCTGTGATGCCCTCTCTTGCCTTGATGAGATCAGCTCGTCCAACAAGCTCATCTACAGTCCTGACGCCTAGCTTAGCCATGTACTCACGCAGCTCCTCAGCGATGAACATCATGAAGTTCTCTACGTACTCCGGCTTACCCTTGAAGCGCTTTCTGAGCTCAGGGTTCTGTGTTGCAACGCCCACAGGACAGGTATCAAGGTTACAAACCCTCATCATCACGCATCCCATGGTAACAAGGGGCGCTGTAGCAAAACCAAACTCCTCAGCTCCGAGAATAGCTGCAATTGCAACATCGCGGCCGCTCATGAGTTTACCATCAGTCTCAATCCTTACCTTATTTCTAAGGCCGTTCATGATAAGTGTCTGATGTGTCTCTGCAAGTCCAAGCTCCCAGGGAAGTCCAGCGTTGTGGATTGAAGACTTAGGAGCAGCTCCTGTTCCTCCATCATATCCAGAAATGAGGACAACCTGCGCACCAGCCTTAGCAACACCAGCTGCGACAGTTCCTACACCAGCCTCAGATACAAGCTTTACTGAAATTCTTGCATCCTTATTAGAGTTCTTAAGGTCATAAATCAGCTGCGCCAGGTCCTCGATTGAGTAAATGTCGTGGTGAGGCGGAGGTGAAATCAGTGATACACCAGGTGTTGAGTGACGTGTCTTTGCAACCCAAGGGTATACTTTTCTTCCAGGAAGATGACCACCCTCACCAGGCTTAGCACCCTGTGCCATCTTGATCTGAATCTCCTTGGCAGATACAAGATAACGACTGGTAACTCCGAATCTTCCTGATGCAACCTGCTTAATTGCGGAGCACTTATTGAGTCCGTCCTCGCCAATCTCAAGTCTCTCGAGGGACTCACCGCCCTCACCTGAATTCGACTTGCCGCCAAGATTGTTCATGGCAATTGCCAGAGTCTCATGTGCCTCCTGTGAGATTGAACCGTATGACATGGCTCCTGTCTTAAATCTCTTAACAATCTCTGAAGCTGGCTCAACCTTGTCGATTGAGATGCCCTTCTTAGGATAATTGAAATCGATAAGTCCACGAAGGTTTCTCAGGCAGTCTTCCTTATTAACAAGGGCTGTGTACTGCTTGAAGAGACCGTAATCTCCTCTTCTTGTGGACTCCTGAAGAAGGTGGATTGTAGCAGGATTGTAGAGATGCTCCTCTGCTCCAGCCCTTGCCTTATGGCGTCCGGGGCTGTTGAGAGTGAGGTCAGTCTCAAGCTCGAGGGGATCAAAGGCCTGGTTGTGAAGAACATCCATGTCCTCCTCGATATCCTCCAGCGTGATACCACCAACACGGCTCACTGTGTTTGTAAAATATTTGTCGATAACTTCCTTATCAATACCAATTGCCTCAAAAATCTGAGAACCCTGATATGACTGGATTGTGGAAATACCCATCTTGGATGCAATCTTAACAATTCCGTGAAGCACTGCATCATTGTAATCATTTACTGCTGCGTAGTAGTCCTTATCGAGCAGATCCTCATCAATAAGCTGCTTGATTGACTCCTGTGCAAGGTAAGGATTGATTGCAGATGCACCATAACCGAGAAGCGTTGCAAAGTGATGTACCTCTCTGGGTTCTGCAGACTCAAGGATAAGAGAAAGCGATGTCGCCTTCTTAGTCCTTACCAGATACTGTCTCAGCGCGGATACAGCAAGGAGTGAAGGAATTGCAACGTGGTTCTCATCCACCTCACGGTCAGACAGGATAACGATATTCACGCCTTCTCTGTAAGCCTTGTCAACCTCCATGAAAAGTCTCTCGAGAGCCTTCTCAAGCTTCGTATTAACATAGTAAACGATCGGTATCACAGCAACCTTGAAGCCCTTGCGGTCCATGTTCTTAATTTTTAACAGGTCAGTGCTTGTAAGAATCGGGTTGTTAATCTGGAGCATGTTGCAGTTCTCAGCATCCTCCTCAAGCAGATTACCATCGCGTCCAACGTAAATGGCGGT
>DCHL01000187.1 GCA_002317595.1 Lachnospiraceae bacterium UBA1753
GTTTTTCGATGAAGGCAGGGGATATGTTTCATCGGGATAATAGGTTTCCTGTGTTTTGCAATGAACTAATCTAAGAGCGAAGCGATATACATATTTCGGGTTTTCTCATAAGCCAGGGGAATAACCAAGCCAATAACAAAGCCAAAGTCAATAACAAAGACAACAATAAAGGCAACAATAAAGGCAACAATAGAGACAACAATAAAGCCAATAACAAAGCCAAAGCCAATAACCAAGCCAATAATAAAGGCATCTGTTCACGTTGATGAATAGATGCCTTTATTGGACTGTTCGTTTCCAGTCCCTGTTACATGATATAGTTTGAGGGAGTTATATCCTGTATTTTGAAACTATGCTAAGAAGTTCTTCTGAACATTCTTCACACTTAACAACAATATTTGAGGAAATGAGCGCCATCATAGCAACCATTGACGCACAGTCAACGGTCCAGCTGAAGCCTTCTTTTGACACAAGCACATTAGCCCTGTTGCGTTCAGCAGCTCTTACTAACTTAGACATTCCATCCAAAGTGGGAATATTGATCTTGAAACTCATACATAAAACACCCCTTTTCAAAAAGAACAAGCATATCAATATCACCAGAATTCCACTTATATAATTTTAGTATAATCATACGAGAATTACATTATTGCATAATCGCACAACAAATTGTACGATTAAACAAAAACGGATTGATGGTGTCAAATTAGTTATGAAAAAAAGTTCTTTCTGGAGGCAAAATTATGATAGATGAAAAGAAAATAGTTGCAATGGTGGAAGAGTCAGGCCGTTTTACCAGGCTTTTTTCAAGAGTATACAAAAAGGGCGAGGTAATAGCGCAGTTCAATGATATGGGCGTTTCGGAACATCGCGAATATGTTGACTGCTATTTTGACAAGGTTCTCGCTATTGATAAGCCTGTGGGAATTGTCTACACAGATGAGGGTTCCTTTTTCATAGTACTTAAGGTGGAAGACTATATTGTAGTGACTGGACCGGCAAGTGAATATGCCCCCTCGAGAAAGCAGGTGGAGAAGATTGCAGCCATGATGGAATGTAATGAGGAGGAGGCCGCGTTTATATTTAACGCGAGCCAGAGTGTAGATTATCTGTCAGTTGGAACGGCCCTGATGATGGCCTGTACGAAGTACCACCTTCTGACGGGTATCAGACTCAGACCCTCTGAAATACTCAAGGATAAGAAGAAGGATGGGGAGGATAAGAGGGATGCTGGAGAAGATAAAAACCGGGACCAGGCGAAAAAATGGAAATCCTACTGCGAACTTGATGAGAGGATGGCGTATCATGATGCGGTATTCCAGCGAGAAAGGAAACTATGTCATGCGCTGAGTCTGGGAAGTGAAGCAGAAGTGGAACGGGTTCTGCAGGAGGCCAAGCTGGCTGTTCCCCAAAGAGGCGCGGACAGGCTTGAAAACCTGAAGGTGACATTTGTCATTTCTGCGACGGTGGCCTCAAGGACGGTCATTCAGTGCGGAGTATCGCCGGCGGAATCCTTTGGACTTGTGGAATACTATGTGACACGTGCTGAGAGGATGACTAAAGTGGAACAGTTCCATCCGCTTATGCTCACTATGCTGAAGCATTTTGCTGTGCTTGTCCGCGATATTGTGAAGTCTGTCAGATTCTCGAATTTCGTCGCTGATGTCAATGGATATATCGAGCTGCATATCACAGAGAAAATAATGGTGGAGGATATGGCGCATGACCTTGGAATGAGCCGCAATTCTCTCTCAGGACGTTTCAAACAGGAAACAGGTGAACTGTTATCGGATTACATCATGATGAAAAAGGTTGAGCGTGCAAAATTCCTGATTGGAAACACTGACCAGAGCATTTCGGAAATAAGTGCATACCTTGATTTTTCTTCGCAAAGTCACTTCCAGCGGGTGTTCAAAAAGTATACGGGCATAACTCCGAATGAGTACAGGAAAAGAGACAATCATTTCTAAGGCGGGATGGATTAGCTTGAACGCAGGCTGCTTCGCAGCCTGCGTTAGAGCTGCGAAGCGAAGCGGATTGCGAATGTCCGCTTTACTGCAAATTGCCAAGAGGATTGCTACAGTCCCCTATATTATTTTTCCCCAAAGAGCAGATAACTTGTACCATTTACTGTCGATATCGTATATAATTATAGTAATTGTATAGTTGAAAATGGGGGTAGTTTACCCTTTTTATGAAAGAATGCTTTGCAACGGAGGGAATAAAAGTGATCAGGGATGATTTCATGAGCATAGCGAAAGAACTGGGGATCGGCGTTGAGACGGTCAGTGAAGATGGCGTGGAGGCCCTTGTCTTTAATGTTGACGGAGAATGCGGAATATATCACGCAAGCGTTGTATGCCTTGAGGCGGAAAGCCTTTTCGTGTGTACCATCAACCTCGGAATAAAAATTGCAGAGGAGAAGCTGACTGAAGCGGCAGCATATCTCCTTGGCAGGAACTACAACTATATTTTTGCCAGTGCAAATATTGATCCTGAGAGCAGGCTTGCCCTCACAAGATGTCCTATTGTCGTGAGGGGGAGTGACGAGGAGCGAAGAGATCTTATCAGGGCCGCAATGTATCAGGCCAGTGCGATGGCTGATGCGGAGTACAAGGGAATTGCTGCTTTTGTATAACAAGGGAATTGCTGTGTTTAAGTAGGTTTGTGTAGGGAGCTTTGAAGGAAGCGGCTTGAGGAGTATTTTATGCCAAGAGGACAGGTGAAAATTGAACAGAACGCGAATTCTCTTGTTGATAAGGTGAAGGGGAGAGGCAAGAAAAGCAGCAGGAATGATATGACTGCTGAGGCGCTTGCCATGGCGTCCTATGTCTCAAAGCAGGACGGAACGGCTGATAATATTGCCGAAAGCTACGATGAAAATGATGCTGCGCAGAAATTCTTCAAGGCAAGGGCGAAAAGAATTACTGATGACCTTGATTCGCTCCTGTATGGCAGCGGGGCCGGTGGGTATGATGAAACCCTCGGAGACATGTCGATAAATGGCGATATGATGGATACTGAAATTGCGCGTGACGACATGACTCAAAGTAAGGGTGGTTTTAAGTATTGGTTTAAGCATCTGTTTTATGACAAGGATATCCAGAATGTCATGGCGCTTGGCGCCAGGTTCGATGAGACAAGAACTACTGAAAATACGCAGTATATTAAGCGGAAGGATGTGTATACGACAGATCTCATGATGCCTGTGCCTGGAGTTGTTGTTGACGCGCGGAGTATTCGCCTTGTTGGAAAATATTTTAAGTCTCCAGCAGACCAGGGCAGGACTGAGATTTATATGCCTGTTGGCGGAAAGAAACCCAGACTTGCAGTGTTCACAGGTGCTACCAGGGCTCTTGCTGATTATGATGTGACTGCTTTTGGCATTGAAAAGGCGACAAAGGATTCGCCTGCGCGTACAGTTATCCGTGCGGAGGGTACAGGCGGCGCAGGAGCGGGTGCTTCGGGTGCTCTCAGGGAGAAGCTGTCGCCTCATCTGACCCGAAGCCTTACATTCTCGGAGATAGCAATTGACAGCCAGATTCTTGCAGGCGGGCGTCCGAAGGTTGCTTTTGAGGATGCCAAGGTTCAGTATACTGATGACGTGGCGGGCTCTGCGATAAACGGAGTTACGCTGGATAATGTGAATGCCACGCTGCAGAATGGACAGGGCGTGGTTGTTCTTGATTCACTCGGTGCGGATACAGCGACGATTGAGAAGACTGCCATGGATGCAGATGCAGCTGTCCTGGCGCAGCCTCCGGCTCCTGCGGCGCCTGCGCCGGCTGAAGCTGCCCCCACTCTTAAGAGCATTTCGGTCAATACAGGAAAGAGTAAAGAAGAGCTTGAAGCAGAGAAAAAGGCTAAGAAGGAACAGGAAGAGCGGAATGACTATCATGAGATGGCCATGGACCCGCTTCAGAATATTCCTGCCATCGGCAAGGTGAAGGGACTTGGCGGTGAAATTGATGTCAGTGAGACTGGCAGGTATAAGGCAGAGCTTACCTTTAAGGCAAAGGGAAGCTACTACGACTATGTCCAGAGAGGCGTGACCCGCTATGACAAGGATGGAAAAAAATATGTAGAGGACATCAGAAAAGGGGATGATTTTGATAATTTCTTTGATTTCCTTTTAGGTAATCCATCGGTCAAGGCGCAGGAATCTGCGGCCAACAGACTGAATGCAATCAAGGCGCTCCGCAAGGAAAAGCTGGCACAGGGCGAGGAAATCTCGGATGAGGATATGGCTGTGCTTGTGGAGGATGCCCTCGGAACTACCCTTGGGGAGGATTTTCTCTCTTCCATTTCAAATTCAGTGCTTGGTGAGAATGTCACAAGATTCTGGACTGTATTTATGAATAAGCACAAGCTTGAGAATGCGGGTCTATATAAATCCTCAATCTCAGCTGACCTTCTCGAGGAATTCATTGGAGAGCGTCAGATACAGGTGTTCAAGACCATCGCCTCTGGATTCAAGAAGGATTCCACGCCCCTCAATCAGAGGCTTTCTGAGTACTGGGAAGCCTTAGGTAAGGGAAAGGAGCTCTCTGGAACGGAATCCATACCGGGCATACCTATGCCTATTGATGAGGATGCTGTAGCAAAGGCTGAGAAGGACAGGAAGAAGAGCGGCGCAATATCTGTGAGGTCGGCGGTGCTGCCTTACGTTGTTGCTGAGTTTTCATATAAGCCCTATATTAATTTTTCTCCCATAGGAGACCTTAAGATTGAACCGCTTGAGGATGCCAAGACTATAGAGGAGGCGAGGGCGGAATTCAAGGAGAAGGCCCTTGCCAAGGGTGTTACTGCTGATGAGCTTCGCGCGGGAGTCCTCGATGAGGATTTCAAGGCGGCATATTCAAATATCAAATACAGTATCCAGCCGTCGTTTGGTGTGAAGGCTTCGGCTGGCTGTGAAATTAGTGCTTCGCTTCTTGCGGGAGGCGGAATGATTCTTGCTGTCAAGGGAACCGTGTTTGGACAGGCCGGCGGCGAGGTAGGAATCAGCGCCAATGCTGAATTCATAATGGAATACGGCGATAACGGGGTGAAGTGGTCTGACACCGTGGCAAAGGCGGGAATCAGCGGTGACATCAAGCTGTCAGGAAGTGTCGGAATCAAGGCGGGCATTGCTTCAGAGCTCTTTGACTGGGAATACAATGTCTTTAAGTTCAATGCGCTTTCACTGTCCTTGGGACCCTTCAGCTGGGGCGGCAAGATGAATCTTGGAAGCACCAATGATGGCAGCATCCCCAGGTTCAGTAGTGAGGCCAAGGCCGAATTTTCAGCAGCTCATCTGCCGAAACTCTTCAAGGGAGGAAGCAGCGATTCGGGCTTTAAGTATGAGCCCCAGGAGCTTCCCAGCGGTATGCAGGCGATGGTGGATGAGGCGCGTGCCTACGTCGGCCAGTTCGACGCACTTCGGGATAAGGTCAGCACCATAATGAAGATAATCAAGAACCCTGCCAATGCGCATCTGGCGAGGGAGGGTACGGAGTCGTTTACGGCTCTTCGCGAGGTTCTTGCAAATCTTGCAATTCAGCTTAGGGAGAAAAACACTCAGTTTGTCGACACCATTGAAGGTCTGAAAACGATGGTTGAAGGCATGAAGGCTGACAAGACCTACAAGAAGAAGTCCAAGAAGATTGCCGACAGGATTCAGAAGCACCAGGACAGGATAGACAGGCTAAATCCTGCGACGGCGCCTGCTGGTTTCGACCCTGATGATGTGCTCGATTTCTATGAGGATGGCATTACCAGAACCCAGGGCAAGGGTGATTATGAAAAATATCAGAAGAAAAAGATGACTTCAAAGAAACTTCAGGAGATTGGCCTTTCAGATGTCGCGACTGCTTCGGGTGGCACTGAGAAAAAATATAAGCAGATGCTCAAGGCAAAGCTCGATGAGGTCATTGAAAATAAGCGTGCTCTTATAGAGCAGATCAGGAATTATCCGGTAGGAGCCAATGCAGGGGAAACCTTTGGAGAGTTCTATAAGAGGATTGCGCCGAGAAGTAAGGTATATGAGCATCTCGGAGTTGCTGACACCCTCACGCGTCAGATTACTGATTCAAACGGAAATACGGTTGATGAGACACCGCTCATGCGACTTAGGGAATTTGAGAAGAAGCGTCTTGAGAAGGCAACTGCCGGTGAAACCAGTAATGTGGAAAAAATCAAGGCTTACCTTGCAAAACATAAGATTGATAAGAGAATCCCTAATAAGGAATTCTCTACATGGTACTTTGATACCCTGGGTGCAGGCACCTGGCTCAGTCTGCAGACGGTTGACTATCTGACTCCCAAGGTCATGATGGCTGCCATGCAGAGAGCGCTTAGGACGTCTTATAATGAGAGTACCTCGGGCGAGTATTCCTTTGAACGGCTCAGAATCCTCGAGCAGTTTAAGGCAAGGCACACAGCTGCCCTTGAGAAGGTAAAGAAGGCTACGACAGATCCCGAGAGGGATGCGGCAAGGACCGAGGCTGCCAACATTGAGACAGAGGCCCGCGCGGCATTCTTTGTAAACGAAAAGGTTAAGGAAAATTACAGGAATAAGTTCTACCGCACCTCGACGATTGACGACCTGATTAGCTATGAGAGCAGCTGGAATGAGGCAGGACAGGAGGATAAATGGGGAGTTTTTGCCCATCATGAGGATGAGAGAAACCAGCGCGACAGAAGAGCTGCGCTTCTGTCTGTTATCAAGAGCAAGATTGGTCAGCTTGACGATGCCGGAATTACAAATCTGAATGTTGCCCAGAAGGCTGAGCTGCGAACTGCCATTGGCGCAAATGAAGACGCCATGGCAGAGATGCATAATCTTGGGATTGTGGATTCAACCACTAATGCAAAGGGTGAAAAGCTTACGTCTGAGGCTGGCGCCATCGACCTAAGTAAGATTGGTTTCTGGAAGGATAGAAAGTACGGTGGCTTATCACGTTTCTTTGGAAGGATCGGCGATACCTTAAAGCTTATGGCAGCGGGAGCCACCAGCCATGTGGGCATGCGCAGGCAGGTCATTATGGAAAATGTCTCCTTTGACACAATCCTTGACTACGAACGCACGAGAGCTGCTGAGTATGATCCTGGGGATAAAAATGCCGTGAGGCATAATGCTATTCTTGCATACCTTAAAGCGAGAAGGGCGCTGATTCTTGCCGAGAAGGACCCGAAGAAACAGAAGGCTCTTGTCAAGGCAGAAAGAGAGCAGTATTTCTCGGGAATATTGGATGAGAAGTTAGGCTTTGGCGGCTGGAAATCAAAGGATCATTCTGAAATTATCAGCCGTATTGAGTCAGGAGTAATCAATGATTACCGTGTCAGTGCTGCAATTCTTGAAAAGGACCAGGTGTCTTACCAGGACCAGCACACACAGCGCCTTGCGCAGCTTAAGAAATTAAAGGCAGAAAATCCCGATATGAGTGCCCTAGAGGCCTACTATATCTACAACAATGACATCCGTGATTACTCTGCAATCAGGAGACTTATTCCCATTGGAACAAGGGGATTTGAGGACTGGATGAAAAGCGAGGAGCAGAAAAAGGTTGGTGCTGCTGGGGATATCTGTGATATAGCCACCATCGACCAGATGATAAGGTTCCAGAAGAGAAAACTCTCGAGAAATACAAGAAGCCACACCATGAGAGCCGGATACCTGGGTACGCAGGCAGTGGACCGAGGCACAAGTGTGATTCCAATCCTGGGCAATTTTGATGCCTTTGATACAGACAAGAAGAAGATAGAAAAGTCTGCTGATATCTATCAGGAAGGTATGTATGGCCTCTATGAGAAGATGAAGGTCTGGTATGAGAAGTACGAGGCGGACGCTGGCAAGAAGTCTGATATGGAGAGGCAGAAGGAATTCTCCCAGAAGGTGAGGGATAATCTGCTACAGGGTGCCTTTGCCAAGAACTGGATGTTCCTGAATTTCCTCAATAACCTTCCGCCTATCGCAGCGCTTGAGTATGAGGCTATGAGGGCTGGAGAAAAGGGAGCAAAATATCAGGAGAGGCTTGATCTTATTGATAAGTTTGAGGACAGGCCCGATGGCAGCCTTTCGCGTGAGGAAAGACAGCGGTACCTTGCTGCGGTTCGGCAGGACCATTTCTTCAAACGCAACCTGACCAGGGATAAAAACTATCAGAGTGCATACGACAAGGAACTTGAGGAACGCTATGAAAAGGGCGAGTATGACCTTACCAAGGAGACTGCCATAGAGTACCAGGAGCTTCGCATCCTTGAGCTTAAGAGGGAATACCTCAAGATGGAGGCCGAGATGGAGGCTGCAAGAGTGAGCGAGACCGCAAGGGCGGGAAGCACGGCGGACAGCATTGAGGAAGCTCAGTTTAAGGCCTTTGTTAAAAATGGCGGTGAAAAAATTATGCTTGAGGACAGTGAAGTCAAAGCTGCAGTCGACGCAGAACTTGCTACTGGCATCGACAGAAGCAGGGATGCAATCACTGAGTTTGAGGAGAGCCGCATCAGATATTACGAGGATCTTCAGGCCAAGCTTGACATGCCTGCAAATAAGATTTCGGAGATCCAGAAGCAATATCAGGCGGACAATATCTGGATTGACATGGTACTTCCTCAGATTGAGGGTGCAAGGCCGGAGGATATTTTTAACGGCGATGCCAGGTTTACTGAGTCTATTGACAGGATGATTGACTATAAGAATCCAGGTGAGGACCCTGAGCTTCGGGCCGCCTTTTCGGCTGTTCCGCTCGGCAGTACGCTTGGAAATGCTGGGGCACCGACACTGGCAGCAATTACTGATGGTTCAGGAGGCATTGACACGAGGGTGATTGATGAGGCCGAGTGGACAAGACAGATTGAGGAACTGAAGAAGATTATCGGAGAGTAAAGTGAGACGTTTAGCAATACTTGGAGCACTAAAAATTTCAGAGTATATAAGGCAGAATTTTGAGGAGAAGGAGTATGCAGAGTTTGATTCCCTTCTTGCTCAGAATATGGATGCCGAGGAAATCCAGCAGACAGAAGCTGAGGTCTTCAGGGAGGTTGCCGGCGAGGATGAGAACCTTGCCGCAGTGCTTGGCAGGTGCGGCGGCAATGAAGTCGCAATCACTCTTTTGGAACTATGCATTCTGCGTTATGTAAACCAAGAGTACGTTAGGCTTCTTGAGATGATATCACCGGGTAACGGAAAGGGCGTGAGCCTAAATGCGGCGGCAAGAGTTGCTGAGTCTGTGAGTGAAAATGAGGACTGTGCCAATCCAGTGTATATCATGAAGGCGGGAAGACGCCTTGAGCTTCTGCTTATGGTTTCGCAGTCTGATACAGATATGATGCGTGGGGTGTTTGCCTGTGATGCGACACTTGCAGCCTTCCTCTATGGCAATGTATCTGGGGAGGATGTTGCGTCGGGCGAGATTCTTGACAGGATTTTAAGGGATGACTGCAGCATTTATGACAGTGATATCGAGAAGGAGCAGCGTCTTTTCGGCTATGAGGAATCGGCATCTTTGTTTGCAAGGACGGCTGACGGACTTGAGAAGAGCAGCAGCGACTATATCTGCGTTGTGATAAGCGGAGAACCGGGCAGCGGGCGCCTTGCCCATGCAAGATTTCTTGAGAAGGGCGGCAGAAGGATGCTTGTGACTGATTATTCCTTCCTCACAGGAGAGGGGACCACGCCCCTGCGGCTTGCCAGCATACTGCGTCTGTGCGTACTGTATGGACTCGACCTGTGTGTTAAGGATATAGAGAAGGATGAAAATACCATATTTTTTACACGGAGAATTCAGGAACAGTTCGGGCGCTATGTGGGAAGGGGAAGGCTCTATCTGCTTACCGACGAGAACGTGAAGCTTGTGCCGTTCATGAAATGTATGTACTGCTGCCATGAGATAGAAAGGCCGATAGGTGAGAGGGCAAAGGCACTCTGGTCGGGAATGCTCGGTGACTGCGGTCTGACGGGATATGACGCGGAGGAACTTTCGTCTGTGCTCACTATGAATGCGGGACAGCTTAAGGGCGTCGTCGGGAGAATGGCAGAACTCGAGGCCCTATCTGGGGAGAGGATTTCCCGGGAAAAAATATACAGGATGTGCTATGAGGCCCTCGATGATGGGCGCTACGAGAACGTGAAGCGCGTTGAACCAGGGTATTCGCTGGAGGATCTTAAGATTGACGTGCGCAAGAAGGCGGTGCTTCGCGAAATCTGCAATCAGGTCAGATACCGCAACAAGGTCTATGAAAAGTGGGGCATGTCTGAGAAATACGCCTATGGAAGATGCGTTTCGATTCTTCTTGCGGGCCCTCCTGGAACGGGAAAGACGATGGCAGTGCATGCCCTAGCCAAGGAGCTTGGACTTGAGATGTACAAGGTTGACCTGTCACAGGTTGTTGATAAGTACATTGGTGAGACGGAGAAGCGTCTTGAGGAAGTGTTCGCCAAGGCTGAGCGCAGCAATATGATCCTGTTCTTTGATGAGGCTGATGCTGTGATGGGCAAGAGGACTGACACGAACGACGCCCATGACAAAAGTGCCAACACCCAGATAGCCTTTATTCTTCAGAGAATGGAGAGTTATGACGGAATCGTTGTACTTGCAACCAATCTCATGATGAATATCGACAAGGCGTTCATGAGAAGAATCAGATATGTACTTCAGTTTGAGTATCCTTCGCCTGAAGTCAGGTACGATATCTGGAAGAGTGCCTTTGCAAAGGGAGTTCCGGTATCGCCGGAGGTGGATTTCGGATTTCTTGCTGAATCCTTCGAGGTGTCAGGCGCTGTTATAAAGAACATAGTGCTCAATGCTACCTTCTACGCCGCTGCGGACGACACAGCGGTCACTATGGAACATATCATGCAGGCTGTATTCAGGGAAGAGGCGAAGGATCACGGCATCATTGGAAGTGCCGACCTGTCGCGGTATGAGTATCTAAAATAAATGAAAATACGTACGAAACTAATGTTAATAAATCTCGGTGTGGCACTTGTCTCGACGATGCTCGTGGCAGTGTGCCTCATTGTGCTGTTTACGTCGAATGGCCGCAGGACTCTGGCGCTGTTTGGGGAACTTGATGAAAGGCTTTCGAGCCTGTCGCATGATGAGGCGAAAGAATCAAGCTTTGAATACACAGAGGAAATAGTGGAGAAGCAGGCCAATGTCACCGGCAGCTTCATGGGTGGCTATCGTAAGATTCTGGAACTTGAGAAACTGAACCTGGAAAAAATGTATGAGGGAAAGCCGGGAAACGAGGCTGAGATAATCGACGCAGTGGCAGAGCTTCTGGGTGAAGCATTTACGGACGATGCTTCCATGCAGCATGCATACATAGTGACAGCATCGGGAGTCCAGCGCGAACTCGGCAACGAAGAGCGGTTTGCCGGGAAGGACCTGCGCGATAGCGAGGCATATAAGCAGATATCCGAAGGTGATGGTGAGTTTGTCTGGACAGAGGCATATTCTGACAGAGAGGGAAGACCTGTCATCACTGGCGGAACGGCATTTCATGATGTGGATGGCACCGTGGCGGGAGTGATAGCCACAGATCTTTTCTTTGATTCTGTGATGCCTCGGATTATGAATGCCAAAATTGGTGAAGACGGAATGGCCTTCATCGTTGTCTCTGATGAGAATGCATTTCCTACGGAGACCATTGGCAGCCTGGTGAAGAAGGATGAGAAATGGAAAAAATGTATAGCGGATATTTTTTCCACAAAGAAGGGCAGTCTCACGGGAGAGATTGATGGGAAACCTGTATATGTGATATTCAGGCAGATTCCAGGCATGGAATGGATATTCTGCTCTGTTATCACAGATGAAGAGATTGCGGGGACGGCAGACCTTATCCAGGCAGAGATAGAGCTGTCGGAGACAGATTTTGCGGCGCAGACAACTGGCAATTTCAGGAATATCCTTGCAGCAGCCGTGCTGATGATCCTGCTGGTACTGCTGGGAACTGCAGTTGTGTCATATCTGGTGGCCGGTATGTTCACAAGACCGATTCTTGACCTTCATAAGGGCGTCGAGGCTATTGGTGGTGGCAATCTCGACAGAAGAATTGAGGTGAAATCTGCTGATGAGATTGGGGAACTGACAGAGGCTTACAACGCTATGGCGACGCGTCTTCTGGAATATATTGATGACGTAAAGAAAATGGCAGCTGAGAAGGAGCACGTTGAGGCTGAGATGTCGATGGCTGCTGACATTCAGAGCGGTATGCTTCCGGGAGGACCGATCAGCGGAGTGGGCTATGAGGCGGCGGGCTTCATGAGGCCGGCAAAGAGCGTGGGCGGAGATTACTATGATTACTTTGAGGTGGATGACACTCATGTGGCATTTGTGATTGCCGACGTGTCCGACAAGGGCATCCCAGCTGCACTTTTCATGGCGATAGGAAGGACCGTGACCAGGGAAATTACAAAGTCCGGAGATGGCCTTGAGGATGTGTTCTTCAGGGTGAATAACATCCTTTCAAGGAACAACGAGAACTGTCAGTTCATCACAGCCTTTGAGGCGGTACTTGACCGAGTGACAGGAGAGGTTACGTATGTTAATGCCGGGCATGAGCCGCCGATGATTGTCCATGTTGACGGAAGCGTTGAAGAGGTTTACATAAAATCCGGACTACCACTTGGTATCATGGAGGACTGCAGCTATGAAACCGGCAGTCTTAAACTAAAATGTGGTGAACTCCTTTATATGTACACTGACGGTGTAACAGATGGCGTAAACAGTCAGGAAGAAAGGTTCGAGCGCGATAGAATTGTGAAATTCCTCTCATCTGTCAACAGGGATGCGTTCGTCCTTGAGGAGATAGGCCGTTTTGTTGAAGAACTGGACAGATATTCACAGGGTATGAGCCAGGCGGATGATATTACCATGCTTATGCTCAGATACAATGGGACAAAATAGGAGATATGGGGGATGGCAGGAGATGAATTATTAAGGCGAAGAAGCCTGGAAAGAGACAGCCATGAAGCACTCCGAATAAATGAGGAGGCTACGGCTCGCACGACCCAGATTGCCGGGCGGCAGCGGACAGGGCTGTCAGCAGGTACCAATGCTGCGCTTACCGCAGGTAATACGGCCGGGCTTGTTCATGAAAACAGGATAAGGCAGCTTCGGCAGCAGGTGGTACAAAGACGAATGGCCCGCGAGGCAGAAATGATTGCTGAGGACCTGTCTGTCAAGAATGTCGCTCAGGGAATAGAAGTAATCGGTGCCATGGATATCCAGGCTGTGAATGCTGACCTTGAGAGGATGCGGATAAGGAACCTCCGCAAGCAGACAATCAATAATACAGAGGTGCTGCTGCGCGAGGCAACGCTTCAGTATCCGCAGCCACTGACGATTTCCTTGGAGGAGCTGCAGTTTCGGCAGAACATGAAGTTTGCCGGCTTTATGGAGCTATACAGGAGCTTTACCGAGGTGGCGGTCAGTGAAGAGGACCGAGCCGTAATTACCCAGTACGAGAACGCCCTGGAACTGTTCCGGGTAAAGTTCATCACTGGCGACAATCAGCTGGCGGAGATAGATGAGGAGCAGACACCAAGGCAGAAGGGTATTGCCGCGGTTGATGCCATCCTCATAAGGAGCTTCTGCTCGGGAAGCACCAATATCGGGAATCAGGCAGTGATATCCCAGCTCATGAAGCGGACTGAGGATGAAAGACTCTTAGTGTATGCCCTGATTGAAAAGGGAATTGAGGATGATATTGGCTTTGCCGATATGGTTTCCATTGCAACAGACTATGTTCCTGATGCACAGAAGATTTATGAAAAAATAAAGCCGGGAGCCTTTCTTTCGTTCTTTGGAAAAAAGAAGCTGGACGTTGATGTGATCCTGAATGCAGTGCATGTCTGCGAGAAAAAGCAGACGGAGATTGCCTTCCTGCGACAGACAAGGGATGTCGCTGAGGGACTTCAGAAGGCTACGTTAACGGATGAGCAGCCAGCAGACTACGACAGTATAGTATCGCAGAGAGCCGTGTGCCTGCTTATGTGTACCAAGGCGGCAGGCGACCTTGCACGTTTCTCGAAAAAGAAAAACAAGACGAAGGAAGATAAAAAACGGGCAAAGGCAATTGCCAGGGAACTTGAGGAGAAGCTGAACCTCCTGGTAAGCCTGGACAACAAGCTGACGGATGGCGATGCTGCGGAGAACCCTGAAAACCGAGAGGCTGCAGGGGTGACGGTCAAGGGCGTAGTCAAGGGGGCGGTGAAGGCTACCGGTCTTATCGCTCCTATTGCGGGAATGGGTGTTAATTTCGCAAAGCAGCCTTTCGCTGTGCTTGGCTCGATGGGAAAGTCCATCGGTGACGCCAGTGATGCAATAAAGGAAGGTGTTACGAAAAAATGGCATCTTCCGCAGGATATCGTGCAGAGGATGACCGAGGCCGGTGAGAAGGGTAAGCTTGAGGCCATTGGAGCAGCGGCAGAGTCCATAAAGGGAACACTGAATGCGATAGGTATAGCGGGAACCGTAATTTCTTCTGTAACATTTGTTCTTTCGGCATATAAATATGCAACAACCTTTAAGACTCAGACCGTGTCGGACAGAGTTTATAATGGAATAGACCTTGCCAACCAGGGCGCGACTGTGCTTAATGGCACGCTTGTTGCACTGAAGGCCTATGAGGTAGGCGGCACGGCAGCGGCAGAACTGATGGGTTCAGCTTCAGGTGTGCTTTCCCTTGGGATTGGCGCTGTGAATGTGGGACTTGGTGTATATGGACTTGCCGAGAATATGGGAGTGCGCCGAATTAAGAGAAATTCGGCAACTGGGAAACTTGCTGCTCAGACTCAGCAACGGAGGATGCAGATTTCGAATGATGCCACCTTGGATCTTCAGACCAGACAGCAGCGAGAACAGGAGGTTGTGGAGAAAGCACGGTATGATGCGAATCTCATAAAACTGTCAAAGCGCATGTCTCAGAGGAAAAACCTGAGTGCAGGCTTTAAGCTCGCGACGGGCGTGCTTGCTCTGGGTGCCGGATTTGCAACGGTGGGAGGAGCATATGTAATTGGAGCAGGTCTTGGCGCACTTGCCTTTGCAGCGGGAACAGCGGGATTCATTTCTGACCTGATAGTAAAGAGTGCAGATAAGACAGTTGCGGTTGATGAGTATCTGCAGCTTGATACAAAGGTAGGCGAAATGTCAAGGAGACTGGGCGCAGACCCTAAATCAAAGCAGATGAAGAACTACCGCAAGGCACTTAAGAAGGAACTGATGCTTCAGGCAGGATACTCAAGTGAGTCAACCTTCTACGGATATATGATGCATGATTACGCGAACAGGATTTACGACGGAATCTTTAATAATCCAGGCGGCGACCCTACTGCCTATCACGACCTTGCAAGATCGATGGGACTTAAGGTCAAGCTTGAGAAGGGATATCCGACTCGTGAGATGATTTATACCAAACTTACTTCGTAAAGGAGAAAAAAATGAGCCAGTTTGATGAAAAGACATTGGAGCTTCTAGTTGATATAGAACAGATGCTGCGTGAGGAGAATATTGCAGCAGTCCTTAAGAAGAAGGGCGAGGAGGATTATACGTTTTCAATGCTCAGTGCCCTTATTGAAAATATGAGTTTTGAGGGAATGGACGGCCTCGGGGAGTTTTTCTTCATGCCCGAGAAGGAAGGCCTTTCTGAGATAGGTATCTTCCAGTCAGTCATCACCTTCGCAGAGGATGTTGATGCGGATACCCTTGAGAAGCTTAACCAGGTAGCTTCGATTCTTAATTTTTACATGGAGAGCGGCTCCTTCTCAGGAGACTGCGAGGGTCGCAACTTCACCTTCAAGACCTCTGTTGTGCTTCCGCTTGAAGGCGACATGGAGACGCTTAAGTCGATTGTCGAGCTTAATGCAGGACAGGCAATCATCACGGCAACAAGCTTTGCGGATGTGTTCAGGAAGGTTGTTGTTGGAACCATGAGCATCGATGAAATCAGGGAATTAGTGAGCCCGAAGGAGTGACATATATGGAGTACAGGCTTCTTGAACTATTTGAGGTAAAGAGTCTTGTGAGGAGGGGCTGGATTCCCCAGCATTACCTGCCAAGGCTTGATGAACTGTATGTGTTTGGCGGCGTGGATGACAACGGCAGCATACTTAGCGCAGCTGTGTTTGTCGACTGCACGACTAAGAAATTCGCAGTGGCACTTAAGCAGCTGTTCGTGCGTCCGGAACTTCGCGGTGATGGCATCGCCAGAGAGACCTATGCCTTTGCGGAGAAGAGCTTTACTGACATAGGAATCCGTGAGATTGAGTGCGAGTGCGTGGTGGTTCCTGAGCTTGCAGAGAGCAGGGTGTCGCTTATGACGGCGCTGAAATTCAGTCCTATGTACATCAGTAAGAGTGCCCGCTGCTTTATGAAGGGGCATTTTCGCGGAGAGAATATGGACAGGCTGTACCAGTATATCGGAAAGTCGGGCGTGGAACTTGTGACAATCGAAAACTATGGTGACAGGCGCCTTTTGCCGTTCTGGGAGGATAAGGAGAAGACCGGAATTTTTATCCCGAGGGACGAATATAATCCTGATCTCTGGGTGTTCGGACTGATTGGCGGAAAAGTTGAGTCGGCACTTGGCTTCAGAAGATATGAGGGCAGAAGCCTGATGACAGAAGGCTACTACGCTTCTGATAGGGTGAAAAATAAGGATGCGCTGCTTCCCTTCATGATGTCATATATGGTGAAGCGCGGCGAGGAAACTGATTTTGATTTTGACAGGGTATACGCTGTTTTCGACAAGAGCTACAGGGGCGATGCGGCGGAGCAGACCTTTGGAAAGGCAATGGAGGAGTATTATCTTCAGAAGTACGTGAAGGTGATTCAGTAGGTTTAGCACGGGTTGCGACGACCTAGCAACAAAGAATTCGAAGAAATTGAGTTGGTATTGCATATTATTCGAGGGAGGACACAGATATGAACGACATGATGGGATTTGAGGACCTGACTGGGGAAATCAGGAAACTTCAGGAAGAGAGGCTGACGAAGGCACAGCAGGAGTCCGCAGAGTATAGGCAGGAGCATGAGAATGTCTTTGACCGTACGCAGGAGATGGTTCACGGCGGCACGGATTATATGAAAATCAGGCATCTCAAGAAGAAGCCGAAGGCTAAGGGCGGTGTACTTACAAGGATGTACAGGGCCGTGACAAAGAGCCGTGAGTCAGACTATGAGGCCTCACGCAATGAAGCGAAGGCAAAGAGCCGCAAGGGTCTCTACGACGGAGAAGACGAGGGTATTTTTGCGAACGAAGCAGACCGCAGGGAGGAGGCCTTCATGAGGTCGCTGTCTGACAGATGCCAGACACTATATCAGATTTCTTATGCATCACCCCGGTTCCTTGAGACCCTCAAGGTGGTGGATACATATCTGACGGCTGAGGATTACAAGGCGCAGCAGAAGGCACTGGGGGATGTATTTGAAGCATTTAAAAAATATAAAGAAGAGACTCCTGGAAATATGGATGAGTTTGAGGAGAAGCTTCTGGCTCGGATAACAAGTCTTGAGAGGGACCTTAATGCGCGTGTGAGCGGTTCGCTTGTTGTGCCTGAAGATCTGGTGCTTTCCCCGAAACCCGCCATGGGCGCAGGACATTTTTCGAGCAGGAAGAAGATGAAGCTGTTTCCTCATGAGCCAAGTCCTAATGATGTCAAGCAGAGATACGTCAGTGACTGCTATATGATGTCTGCGCTTACCTCCTTAGCCTTCTCGAATCCTGAATATATCAGGAATAGCATGAGGGATAATGGTGATACCGTGACGGTCAGATTTTTTGACCCTGACCAGAATTATGCAGCGCGTTACATCACGGTTGAGAAGAAAGTTCCGGCAGTAATCTTCGGTGTACAGAAGGATGCAGTGGACTGCCTCTGGGTGCAGATGATAGAGAGGGCCTTTGCGGTATTTTACGGTAATGGCTCGTATGGGGCCCTCAACTATAATACCAGTCATGAGTTCATGGCACGTTTTGTGGGAAGGCAGTACGCGGGAGAACCGTCAGCCCTTCTGCCCAAAGATGACTGCAGTGCTGACGAGGAAGGTGTTTACAAGGATGTTCCCAAATATAATCCTGCGCTCTCACCGGTATATTCAGGAGTTGCAGCAAGACTGTATGAAAGCTTCAACACCCGTCTCAGGGGACAGGTGAACGGGGTTAATCTGGGTCCGGCAGAAGTCATTACTGTGGGAATTGATAAAGACTCAAGCCGTGCTAAGAAGGCTAAGTCGAGAGGCTTTCGCACAGCACATGCATATTCCGTGCTGAAGGTATTTGAGAAGACGGAGAATGACGTTACCCTTAAGTATGTTAGGCTTCGCGATCCGTACGGTGCCTATTCTGTGGGATATGAAAATGGGAAATCAAAGGATACCGGAAACATGACTTCCTTTAAGGCGACAGATACGATGGGAACCTTTGACCTTGAATGGAATGATTTCCTCAATACATTCACAAGCTATTCGGGCTGTATCAGTGATAACAGGCCTGACCTTCTCTGCCCTGCCTATGTTGAGAGAATCAGACGGGAGGCTGAGGCTGCCGATCAGAAAAGACGCGCGGAACAGGAGAAAAAGCGACAGGAGCTAAGGAAACAGGGAAAGAGTGAGGCAGAGATTTTGTTCCAGACCAGTGAACTGGCTGACTTTGTTGTGGAGGACATGAAGTGATATGTGGAAGGTAACAAGGGATGATAAAAAAATAGCTAATGAAACCTGGTACGAGGACGGATTCTCATATCTGTGTGCCAGAGAAGACCGTGATGATGGCAATGATGACGGCGAAGTAGTGTGCCATGCAGCCTTCTATATCGAGGATGACTGCATGTACCTGTATGCACTTGAGACAAAGCCTGAATTCAGAAATAAGAAGGCGGCAAGTACTGTGATGAGTGCCCTTATCAGCCATGCAATGGAATATGGCGTGACTGGAATTGTGGTACATGCCCTTGCAGAGGAGGCATCTGCAGCCTATGCAACGACTCTCCTTATACGATTCGGCTTCGAGGTGCCCACCTCAGGTGAAAAGCTTGTGGAGGTCAAGGTGTCTGAACTTAAGAAGGCAAGGATTGCGTCCATTAATTCATCGGTGCCGGCAGGCATGGAAATTAAGGAAGTGCGAAGCGAAGACGTGCCCGGGCTGCTGTCCTGTATGGAGGAACTGACTGATGGAAGCACTCTTAAGGGAAGGCTCGACGGCCGTTTGTCGCTTTCGGCAAAGGTATCCAATAAGCAGACGTTTGTGTTATACAGCAGGGATGATGAGGGAATTCTTCTCGAGGCACTGTATTTGGATCCAGGCATGGATCCAAGGGCAGTGGTGGCGGTGCTCGCCCATAGCTTTAGAAAAATAGTGGAGACCTGCAGTGGGAATGAGATTCTTCAGATGTGTCTCATAAACCAGCAGTCAGAGGCACTGTGCAGAAAGCTTCTCGAGGGAGCGGAGTACAGCGTGTATGACCTGCTTGATTCCTGTCTCGTTATTTAAGATGAAGAAGATGATGCGAGTGTCTGAGGTATAAAAAGACGAAATGTTGTAAAGCAATCAATGAATGAAGTTATGTAAACTAACTAGGGAGCGTTAATGAACAACGAAGTTGGATGCAGATCAATTTTATCGGGGCCTTCTTCAAGGCTGGCAGAACTGGCAGGCAGGACAGGATACTGGTATTCTGTGAGCTTATGGTATGAGAGATGTATTCTTTCGGGGACTATACCAGAGGGTGAGGGTGAAAAAATGAGTTATTCACACCTTGACCTTGGTGCAGATGCGGGCGAGGGAAATGAAAAGTGGAAGGAGCCGCTGGGGGCATCAATTGCCGGCAGTGTCAATTTTGAAGTGCGGGAATTGGAAGCTTCTGACACAGGCTATTATAAGAACCTGTTCCCTTCAGAACTGCTAAATTATGTCGATAATTATGATGGGGAACTGTTTGGGACTGGCTCTGAAATCAGACTGCTCGGAGCAAGCGACGGTGATGATATGGCCTGTGGCTGTGCGGCCCTTAGAATACGCAGGGGCGGACAGTGTGAGCTTCTGTGGCTTTATGTGGCAGAGGAGGCAAGGCATCAGGGATGTGCAGTAGCCCTGATGCGGCGTATTTCGTATGAACTATCAGAGGCAATGGCAACAGGGGTGTATTTCCTGGCAGGAAGCAGGAAACAGGAGGAAGAGACCGGTTCAGTGGTCAGACTCTTTGGAAGACTGGGCTGCATGGATAGAATCGTAACGGAGCATATCGTGACGGTTACCTTTGATCGCTTCCTGCAGAATTTTGGGCAGGTCACGGGTGTCGACAGCTGCTATTATCTCACGGAACTGCCTTCGGGAATCATGGAGGACTTTCTTGGGGAGTACTCAGAGGCTGACAGGAAGAGGGCAATTAATTTCCAGCGCAGGATTGAGCATGAAAAGGGTGGCGCCACATTGCCCATCGAGGAAGCCTTCGAGCCGGAAAGCTGCATTTGCATTGAGAAGGGAAGACCTGCAGGAATGCTTCTCTTTACAAGGCGAGAGGACGGAAGAGGAATTGTGCTTGTCTCCATGAAGGCAAAGAACCAGGTGTACATGGCCAAGATGCTTACCTTCGCTGTGTCAAGGGCGAGAAACCGGTACGGGGAGTACGGGAGACTTACTTTTGCCGCACTTAACGGAGTCGGCGAGACCATGGGTAATTTTTTTGGAGTTGAAGAAGAGTGGATAAGGGTGAAGTGTAAAAATATACCCCTTGGATGATGATTAAGGCAGATGGGAGGAATGACTGATGGCAGTAGTGCTTGTGACAGACGAAAACAGACATTTTTTTAAGGATATGATGAGCGATGACATGGTCAGCTCGGGGCAGGCTGAGAATGTGCTTACGCTTGGAAGCGTGAATGAAGGGCTGACAGATGGTGTCATTTCGGGAGAACTGCTGCCGAGCGGAGTGTTCCTGCTGGACTGGCTGTATGTGGCGAAAACTGCCAGAAGAAAGGGCATTGCCGGCGAACTTCTTGAGGCGCTTGTGGATGCACTTAGGAGGACAGAAGCATCAAGCATTATTTTTTCTGCATATGCAAATTCGCAGACCGAGACAGTGGTTGATTTCCTGTCCTCAAATGGTTTTCAGATTGAGACCTGCCTTCAGGGTGGCGCCGAGCTTGAGGCGTCAGAGATGATGGATGCTCTCCTTGGTGTGAAGGCTGGGAGCGGATATGTCATGCTCAGCAAGGCGCCTGCATATCAGCTGCGGGAATTCATAGGTAACGCTGGTGATTCCTTTGCGGCGGCTGAATATGAGCAGAAGGGCGAGGCGGCATTTGCCAGGGAAAGCTGCGTGAACCTTGCTGAGGGCAAGATAACAGCGGCTGTTCTTGCTTCTGATGACGGTGATGATGGCATCAGCATATTGGCGCTTGAAGGGAAAAATGTGGAAGAAAAGGAACAGATACTTAAGTATTTCCTGTCCCAGGTCATGCTTTTCCGAGGGCGGAAGACAAGGGTCTGCATTGCCTGTGGCGGCCGATTATCTGAGCGTATCCTGCGCTACGTTGGTGCCCAGGAAGAGGGAACTGACTATATTATTGGCAAGAAGTGGCTGCGATAAACTTTATGTAAAATAATTATGTAAATAATTTTTATGAATTTTGTGACAGATTTCACAAAATATGATACTATAAGTTTGGATTATTTTGTGTATGCAGAATAAAAAGAGGAAATATTGTGAAAAAGACTGGATTACTATCATTTTTTGCAGCAAGGAAATCCGCGACTGCTGTTGCAATGGCGGCGGTGCTTTCGGTAGGTGGCATCGGCGGCCTTGGTAGCAGAGTGGTCGCAGGGTCTTCAAGAGAGGTCATCAAGGTAAACGGGCTCGCTGGCAATGTTGCCAGGCAGGAGGCCGCTGTTTTTGCGTCTGAAAGTGATATTTATTTCCCTTCAAATCTTGTTGTCACCATCATGAATGAGGTTGAGGATGAAATTGATGATGAGATCATAGAGGAAGAGGAGATTCCTGAGGAAATTATCGAGGAAGGCGAGGAAGAGGATTCCGAGGATGACGCTGAGGATGAATCAGAAGATGAGGACGAATCTGACGACGCGGATGATTCCGAGGATGAGGATGATTCTGAGGATACTGATGATTCTGAGGATACTGATGATTCTGAGGATGCGGATGACTCTGAAGATGCAGATGATTCTGAGGATTCAGACGGAACAGAGGAATCTGGTGATGGCGAGTCTTCTGAAGAGCCTTCTGATGATGAGAACGCTGATGAATCAGAGGGTGATGATAGTTCTTCAGAGAGCAATGATGGTGCAGATGACAGCGAGGAGTCGAATGGTGGAACATCGGAGGATTCCGAGGCGTCGGATTCTGATTCGAGCGATTCTACGGAGGATGCAAGAAGCATAACGGATACAATTGCCGACGGTTTCTATGCGGCGGCAGCTGTTCTTGGACCTCAGACTGTATATGCAGGAACTGAATTTGAGGAGATAAGTGTTCCTGTCACATGGAAGATTGATGCAGCTGAATCATCTGGTTCAGTGTTTACATCAGGTCCTTCGCATGTGGGTGACATCTACGTGTACAGACCCAGCCTTCCTATGCTTGGAGGCGGATATATCCTGACTTACCCTGACACGCTTGCACTTCCAAAGATTACAGTGACAATCGTGGATGAGGACAGCGTGGAGGACGGTGCCAATATTTCCGACCTGGAGGGTCTTGAGGAGGGAGAGGCTCTTGATGCGGATCCTTATGAGACTGCGGGCTATTCCGAAGGTGACAGGGTACAGGCAGCTACCCAGGGAGCATCCGAGCTTGAGGACGAGGAAACTGTGTCTGAAAACGAAATTGAAGACTCCGTGTCTGAGAATGCGATAATGCCCGAGGGCGATGGTATTATGCAGGGATATCTCGATGCCGGGGAGCATCAGAGATGGGCTTTTGATCCTTCCACAGGCGTACTCGAGATAGAAAACTACAATGCTGACAAAAAAATGACAGATATAGGTGCGAATTTCTGGTTGAATATTGGAATCAGATCGCAGATAAAATCCCTCAACCTGATTAACTTCAGTACAGTTTCTGATTCTGCTTTTATGAACTGTGACAAGCTTAACAGTGTTAATCTGGGGGATGTAAACCGTATTGGTGCCAAGTCGTTCAACGGTTGCTCCTCGCTTGCTGACATTGACGTTGCCAAGGTTGAATACTTTGGGAATGAAGCATTTTACATGTCCGGACTCAAGAAGGTGTCTTTTGGTGGTTACTGCGAAATTGGTGAGTTTGCGTTTGGTGCCAGCAAGATCACAGAGGTTAATTTTGGCAGCGAGGCTCTGGGAACAACTACCTGCACTACTATTAAAAAACAGGCTTTTATTAATAATCGGGTGGAGACTGTAAGAATTCCATCAAATACAGTAGTGGGTGACGATGCATTTTATGGCAATGGAACTCTTAAGAGTGTGTATTTGGATCAGATTAACCAAAGCGTGGCTGAAACTGCTTTTACTCATTGCGGTGTTGAGGAGATTATCTTAGAAGGACCACAGAATAGCGGCCAGGCGGCACTTCTATCTATTGGAGAAAAGAATACGGATACTCTTAAACGTGTATATCTGGGACTGGGTTCGTCCGATGATAATGCGCTACCGTCCTTTATTAAAAATAAATTTGGAACCAGTGTCTCTGTTGTGAAATATAAAGCATCTGGGACCAGTGCAACAATTTCCTTTGTCAAAACCAGTGGGGATGCGAAGGTTACGACCTGTATTGACCTGTCTTCAGTCGGGCTCGTTGGTAAAAACAGACTGTATACCGTTGATATAGAGGGATCAGGAACCGAATCGGTCCGCAGTCAGTTTACATCGGGACATGAGTTTAATTCGACATCCTCAACAGGAATGCGTATGTGTAGTCACTGCGGAACGACGACGGGGTATTTTGCTGCAGACATCTGGAGACGCAGTTCACCTGGTAACCCGGAGTATTCCAAGTATGCGGTAAGTGGTCAGACGGATGTCTTCTCGTTTACTTATCTTGATGCCAGGGTGGAAGGAACCATCAAGAATACACTGGAAAATTATTACAGCTATATAGTGCTTCCGTGGACCACAAGCCAGTCGTCAGCTAACCTCACAAATCTTGAGCAGCTGAGAAAAAAACTTGAGACGGGCAGTGATACAACTGGCTGGTACCCCCTGTCGGACAGCTATGTTACCAGCAGGGAACTGATATCCTACGCATATACAAAACTGGGAGAGAATAATGAGAAGGCAGGACTTCCGTCAGTCGAAGACCCAGGTCCTGGCACCTACAAGGTCAAAATCATCGGAAAGAAATATTCGAACGAAGCGGAGGGTGAATTTTTTGACGAGACCTATCACGGTAGCGTTATCATTACCATAAGCAGCTGTGAAGACCATGAGTTCAAGAGTATGATTGGTGAAGATGGTGTTCACAGGAAGGTCTGCAAGATATGTGGACTGGTAGAAGACTATACTCCTACATCGCTTGTGCTTTCAAATGTTCGCACATCCTATGTTGCTGATGGTGAGCCGCTTGAGGCACCTTTTGATTTCGCATTACTCTACTATGTGGGCGAGGAACCGAATAAGGAGTCACGTTACCCGAGCGCGGGAATCATCACCTACAAGTATAAGAAGGTGGGCGATGACGAGTTCATGGATGGACTTCCTTCTAAGGTTGGATCCTATAAGATTAAAGCGGTTGCTGGGTATGATGACGAGAGATTTTTCGGTCCCAGTGAGAGCCCTGAATACGATACGAAGATTGTCTGTCCAGGCCATGTATGGAAGTATGTGGATGGAAAGAGAGTCTGTGAGATATGCGGAGAGGAAAAACCTCTTTATGGAGCGAGCGTTACCCTTACTCCAGCTGTTCTTGTTAAGGAAGCAGGACAGAAGATCACCACAGCTTCATTGATAAGCGGAACCACAGCCGACCTTCATTTCAGGTACATAAATACTGAGACTGAGAAAGAGGTTGAGCCAAGCAGCAAGGTTACATTCTTCTATCGTACTTTGGGTGCGGCTAAAATCAGCAATGGACTGCCTACCCTTCCTGGAACTTATGAAGTCGGCGTGAAGATTGCTGAAGACCAGGTAAACATGATGGCGGCAGCGGAAACCACTGAGTTTACGAGACTTACAATCAGGCCCTGCAGTAAGCATGATTTCAAGGTTGTTGTTGAGGAGGATGGGACTCATATTAAGGTCTGCCGTGTCTGCATGACAGAAGAGGAGTTTGATAATACTTCTATTACCCTCACATCAATAATACCCGTCAGAGATGCTGATGGAACAGCGGTATCTGAGGGAGATGAATTTAAGCTTGCATATTTTGTCAAATCGGAAGAGGCAGTGCCTGGAGACGGCATAATTAAATATTTCTATAAGAAGAGCACCGATACAGAGTGGACAGAGGGGCTTCCTTCAGAAATAGGAGAATACAAGATTAAGGCCGAGGCTGACTGGGATGATGTAAATTACAGGAAGAAGGCTACAAGTAATGAGATAGACATGGAGCTTCAGCTTCCGGATGCCTGTCGAAAGGGGCACACCTTCTCAGATAAGCATAAGCTTTCAGAGGATGGAACGAAGGTATTATTTATCTGTGATGTCTGTGGCACCGGGGTAGAGGGTGTTGACGCTGATAAGTATGAAAAACACGTATTTGGAGATCATTACTGCACCGATGAGATGGAGGTAAAGGCGGACTGTTCTGTCTGTGGATATGCTGCTGACCTTGGCCCTGCTGATGAATATGAAGAGCATGAATTCGGCGAGCCGTTCCTGGATGACGAGCTTGAGAAGTACGTTCAGGAGTGTGGCATCTGTAAGTACAGAATGAGCGCCAGTGCGACCAGTATTGTCCTGTCGGCTTCTGATATGGCAGTCGCTTATGACGGTGAGCCAATAGAACCCGGCATTGACTTCAAGTACACCTATCGAATAGGTGGTAAGAAGACGGCTGTCAAGCTGAATCAGCTTAACGTATTTTATGCGAAATCAGACAAGGATGGCAGACAGCTTGGCAAGTTCGAGAGAGGCCTTCCTGAGAAGTGCGGATATTACCTTATCTGGATGACTTCAGATGGCGATCCGGAGAAGTTGATTGACTCTTGTGAGAGTAATAAGCTCCTGATGCTGATTGATAAGCATAAGCTCGAGGCAACCAAGGTTTTAGTTGAGGACAAGCCTTTTGATAAGAAGACGACTGCCAAGGTTACTGAGATTAAGTTCAAGGGACTTCAGGGAGCTGAGAAGCTTAAGCTCGGTGTTGATTACAAGATTATCTCAGCTGATTTCAAGGATGAGAAGGTTGGCAAAAATAAAGAAGTAACCGTTTATTTCAAGTTTGTCGACACTGACTTGACCAAAAACTACAATGTTGGAACTACGGCCAAGGACAAGATTAAGATCCTTGGAAAAGCTTCAATTACGGAGGCAAAGGATACGAGCAGTTCTTCTGCAAAGGGTGGCTCCGGAAGCGGCGCGGCACTTACTGATCCTGCTGCAGATGCCCTGGCAGCCCAGAAGCTTGCAGAGAGAAAGGCGGCAGCTGAGGCGGCAAGAGCTAAGGGTGACGGCAATGGAGCTGGAAATGGTGAGGGTGATGGCACCGGCAGCGGAGAGGAACTCAATCCTGATGACAGACTCTTCCCCACAAACGGCGTGGAGGAGGACCCGATTGAGGCCTATAAGGATATTATAAGTTCTCAGAGTATCACGGAAGAGAACGATGAATATAAGGCGATGAATGCCAAGGAAAGCTATGAAGTATACGAAGAGAAGAAGGGTGAGAAGAATAACACGGCACTTATCGTTCTTCTCGACGTACTTCTCGTAGCTGGCGGATTTTTAGCATATTTCTTAGCAACCAGAAAGAAAAAGGGAGAAAAGAGCGAAGATGAATAACAATCAGATGTATCCGTTTCAGAGAAATCGATACTACGCGGGAAAACTGCTCACAAGTGCTGACTTCCAGGCTGAGCAGGATTATTTCAACAACAAGGAGCGGTTCCTGAATTCACTTATGTATGGTTCCGGAATCGTATGCGGACTCGGGGTGGTCAGCCTTGATGATCTCTCAATACTTGTGGAGAGCGGAGTCGGAATTGACGGCTTTGGAAGAGAGATTGTACAGGATACTTCTCTTGTTAAGAAGCTTTCAGCAATAGAGGGCTTCGATCAGCTTGAGACGAACAGGGCAAGTCTCTGTATTAAGTATGTTGAGGAACCAGTGCATTCTGTGTATGCAGTGGGAAAGGAATCCTCTGAGTCTGAATATGAGTACTCGAGAATGTCGGAAGGCTCTAAACTGTTCCTGCTCGACAGTGATAAGTGTGAGAAGGTCCTCGACATTGATACGGAATTCCTTACGAGGAATACGCTCTATTCTGGAGAGGATTATGTTGTTGAGATGCAGCTTCCCGCAACTGTGTCAAAGGAACATAATGTAAAGCTCGAGGTGGTTGTAAAGAAGCTTTCAGATGCTGAGAAGACCTTCACCCTTCACTGTGTGCTTCAGCTTCCTGGTTTCCTGTCTGCAGACAATGAGCAGGAGATAGAGCTTGATATTGACAATGTTTCGCTTAAGAACGGTGATTCCTTTACCAAGGAAATCTGGCTTAAGGTTCCTGAGCAGGAGGTGGACAGCACACTCATAATCCTCAAGAGCGGAACTGGTCATGTATATATCAATGATGTTCCCGAGGAACTCCCTGCAGAGTTTGAAATCAAGGTTCTTGTATCTGATATTGATCCAAGAAGGCTGGTTAACCGTGAAATCGGAAGACTGAACCTTGAGATGAAGGAATTGGCGGGTGTTGATGAGTATTTAAGACTTGCGGACATTACCCTCGAGAAGACTGATTCGGCATACGTGATTGACAGTATCGTTGAGGTGGGAGTAAAGAAATATGTTGCCACTCCTGCGGATGGACTTCAGAGAGCCAAATTCCTTGATTACTATTTCAAGAATGCCGAGATACTTCCAACGAAGAAGGTTGACGTAGAGGAGAAGGCTGATAAGGCAGTAATCACTGCCACTGAGAACCGTGCTCCTGAAATCGCAACGGGCATCCTTGAAATACCCCTTGGAACAGATTCGAGAAAGGGTGATATAAGACTTTCCGGGGAGATAATGCATGGCCTTGGAAACGGTAATGTATATGTCCAGGTGGGATTTGAGTCTGTAAATGAGGATGCACTTTTAGGTGCTAACGCAAGAAGCACGATTTACGGAAATGCAGAGCTTTTCAGGGCTGATTCGGTTCAGGCTCCCATGGTTGAGACTGCTGTTAAGATTCTCAATGACAAGGGAAGCTTCGTGGTTGCGGCAAGGCTTCTTGAGAATGTTGATTATCTGGTACTCACCTTCAGATGGGTGGCAATCAGGTTCCCTGCTGGAGAGACGGAGGACAGGAGTGTTGATGTGAGTCTCATGAGCATCATTCCCGAGACTCCCACAGTTGTTCTCGAGCCAAGAGAGAGTCATTTCTTTGGAGTCAGGTTTGAGAACATGTCAAGGTGCAGCATAGTATATGAGGTTACTGAAGAAGGCGCAGGAGAGATTACATCAGATGGTGTTTACACAGCTCCGAATAAGGATGGAGTATTCGAGATCAGGATTACCTGTGCAGATAAACCAATGATTTGCGCATACGCGTACGCGATTGTTAAGAAAAGGGTAGAAAGTGACACACCGACAGCAGCTTTACCAATCTAATAGAATGACCCTCGAGCGGATTCAGATAATAAAGCACGG
>DCHL01000035.1:0-586 GCA_002317595.1 Lachnospiraceae bacterium UBA1753
GAGTCTACAGGAAGCCTGAGTATTTCAGGACGGATGTGCCCTGGAAGGACATGACAGAGCGGGAGCATAACTTCCTGCTCTACGGAAGCTTTGAGAAGGATGGCGAGAGGGTTGATAAGCATGTGGAGGGCGTGTACAAGCAGTTCAAGCGACTGGTACTGATGAAGGGTCAGGAGGAGCAGACCGATGCCACCCTGAAAAAAATCAGCAGGTTTCTCTATGAGTGTGAATGCCCTGACTGCAAGGGGCTGCGACTTAATGAGAGGACACTTTCAAGCAAAGTGATGGAATACAACATCGCCGAGATGTGCGAAATGGAGTTCTCAAGACTTCGTGAGGTGCTTGCGGGAATTGAAGATGCCAGAGCACAGTCGATAGTGACGGAACTCACGGCATCCCTCGACAGGATGATAGATATCGGGCTTCATTATCTCAGCATGAACCGTGAGAGTTCAACGCTGTCAGGCGGAGAGGCGCAGAGACTTAAGCTTGTGAGATACATGGGTAGCTCGCTCTGCGGAATGATTTATATCTTTGACGAGCCCAGTACTGGAATGCATCCGAGGGATGTGCACAGGATGACGAA
>DCHL01000035.1:667-3731 GCA_002317595.1 Lachnospiraceae bacterium UBA1753
ATCGGACCGTTTGCTGGAAGACGTGGCGGACAGGTGCTTTTTCAGGGCAGTTACGAAGAACTCCTCGTCAGCGGTACGAAGACCGGAGAAGCGATGAAGCGTGTGATTCCTGTGAAGGAGAAGGTACGTATTCCGCAGAAGTACCTCAAGGTGTGCAACGCGAATGCCCACAACCTGAAGAACGTAGATGCAGACATACCTGTCGGAGTATTCACAGTGGTGACGGGAGTTGCCGGCAGTGGAAAGTCATCACTTATCAGGGATGTGTTCGCAAAGCAGTACGAGGACCAGGTGGTGCTCATCGACCAGAGCGCGATAACCGCCACGGGTCGTTCGACAGTCTGCACGTATCTTGGATTTTTTGATGAAATCAGGAAGGTGTTTGCGGCTGCGACAAAGGCGGATGCCGGTATGTTCACCTTCAACGGAAAGGGAGCCTGCCCGGCCTGCAAGGGGCGCGGCGCCATCACGACAGAGCTCGTGTTCATGGACCCGGTGACAACGGTCTGTGAGTGCTGCGGTGGAAAGCGGTTTGGCAGTGAGACGATTGGACTTACATATCGTGGAAAAAATATTGTCGACGTGCTTGGAATGAGTGTTGAGGAGGCTTCTGAATTTTTCGCAGATAACAAAAAGATATCTGCAAAGCTCGATGCCCTTAAGGAGGTAGGACTTTCCTACATCTCGCTGGGACAGCCTCTCTCGACGTTTTCCGGCGGTGAGAGGCAGAGGGTGAAGCTCGCCATGTATGTAAAGCAGAAGGGTAACATCTACGTGCTCGACGAGCCGACGACCGGACTTCACGCTTCTGATATCGAGAAGATCATAGGTATCCTGGAGAGTATCGTGGACCGCGGAAACACTGTCATTGTCATTGAACACAATACTGATGTGATGAAGCTTGCTGACTATATCATTGACGTGGGACCTGATGGCGGAACTGCTGGAGGAGAGATTGTGTTCACGGGAACGCCTGCCCAGATGATGGAAAGCGATACAATTACGGCAAAGTATTTGAGAAAGAGTCTCACATAGATTATAATCTGTGTAACAACACACAGATTGGAGACTCAAAATGACGAACAGATTAAAGGAATTATTTTTTCGCGTGATTATTCTGCTGGTGGGACTTACTATTGCTCATCTTGGAGTGACTCTGTTCCTGCTGGCAGACCTGGGCGCTGACCCCTTCAATGTGCTGATTCAAGGCCTGTTTAAGACTATTTCATCAGCAGTCAGCATTCCCTTGCTCACCCATGGAAGGACTCACATGGCAGTGTGCTTCATCATCATTCTGGTGCTGCTTGTGGTGGATAAGAGCTATGTGAGAATAGGAACAATTCTCTGCATGTTCTGCGGCGGACCGATTATTGACGTATTCAACTGGCTGCTGGGGCCTCTCTTTGAGGGCGGCGTTTCCTTGCCGGTCAGAATCATTGTGAACTGCCTTGGCTGTGTAATCCTTGCATATGGAATGACAATCGTAATCAAGTCAGAGGCGGGAACCGGGCCCAACGACCTTGTTGCAGTTGTAATCAGCGACAAGCTTAGGAAGAAGTTCGGCATCATCAGGGTTATTGTGGATGCATGCTTTGCTGTTGTCGGCCTTGTACTTGGGGGAACAATCGGAATAGGAACAGTCATCTGTGCCTTCGTGGTTGGACCTGTTGCCGGAATATTTATGCCAGTTAATGAGAAGATGATTAAGAAAATCATGGGAGTCGTATGCCGCTAAAAATAGTTAGAAATGATATTACAAAAATGAGGGTGGATGCCATTGTCAACACCGCCAATAGCTTTGTGGAGGTGGGGCCTGGCTGTGACCGTGCCATCTACGAGGCAGCGGGCTACGAACAGCTCCTTGCCGCAAGAAGGGAAATCGGTGAGCTTGAGGAGGGGGAGGCTGCGCTTACGCCCGGCTTTTTGCTGCCTTCAAAATATATCATTCATGCGGTCAGCCCTCTGTTCCTTGGAGGTAATGAGGGCGAGGAGGAGAAGCTCAGGCTGTGTTATAGGAACAGCCTCCGTCTTGCCCTTGAAAATCAGGTACGCTCAATTGCATTTCCACTGATAGCTACAGGCTCCTTTGGATATCCGAAGGAAGAGGGAATGAGAATTGCCGTGGATGAGATCAACACATTTCTCCTCCGCGAGGTCATGGATGTATACCTGGTAGTTTTTTCAGATGAGGCAACACACCTTGGTGAAAAAATATACCCGGCACTTGAATCCTACATTGACAGGAATTATGTAGGCAAGCGGCTCGATTTTGAGTATGGTGCCAGGCCTTCGAAGTCTTCTGTGAGGCCGGGGATTGGCGAGATACTTAGCAGGGTACTGCCTAGAGAGAAAGCAGCAGAGGCTATGCCACCTGTGGTACCACCCATGGCGAGACCAAACTCGGCAGAGGCTATGCCACCGATGATGAGTCCCATGGTTGCAGATGATTTCTGCTGCGATGAGGCGGACGCTGAAGAACTAGAGTGTGCCTGCATAGAAGCGCCCGATGACATCGAAAAACTGGAGGATGAACTTAGGAAGCGCATGGAGCATGTCGCAGACACCTTCCAGCAGTACCTGTTCTATCTCATAGAGCAGAAGGGGCTTAAGAATTCAGATGTCTACAACAGGGCCATCGTTGATAAGAAGGTCTTTTCCAAGATCAAGGGCAATCCCAACTATCATCCCAGCAAGAGAACGGCTATGTGTCTGTGTGTAGGTGCGATGCTGAATCTTGATGAGACCAGGGATCTGCTGGCAAGGGCAGGGTACGCAATATCACCTTGTGCGAAGGAGGATATTATCTTCTCCTTCTTCATTGAGAATGAAATCTACGACATGATTGAGCTGGACATCCAGCTTGAGGAGCATGGAATAGCCCCGATCATTGAGTGAGAGGGAGGCATCATCGGGGGTGTGAGTTTCCTATGTTTTCCGATGACGTGTGAGGCTGTGCATCATCGAGATTGTGAGTTTCCTATGCTTTCCGATGACGTGGGGACGCTAAGCGTCATCGAGATAATAAGAAACTTATATTTGTCGATGACGCGGGGATGCTAGGTTT
>DCHL01000035.1:3800-33664 GCA_002317595.1 Lachnospiraceae bacterium UBA1753
ATCTTTCGATGACGCGGGGATGCTAAGCATCATCGAGAAAATAAGAAACCTAAAGTTTCCGATGACGCGGGATGCTAGGCATCATCGAGAAAATAAGAAACCTAAGGTTTCCGATGAACGGATACATATCTGAGCGTGCGAGTAATATTGAGAGAGAGGGATTCTTTCAGCAAGAGGGAGTTTTTCGGGTTAAACAAAATTGCAACAAAAGAAACATGCTTATTCCAGAGGTCGCCTGTGAGGCGACCTCTTTATTTTTTTATTCTGATATTATCTCCTCAAGGTAAGCAGTTACCGGACAGAGATGGCGGACAGAATTACCGGACAGAGACGGCGGTCGGAGACAGACATCTGGCAGAAAAAAACAAAGATTAAACTGGAGGTATATTATGCGAAAGGGATTAACTGAGGTAGTATTTATTTTAGACAGAAGCGGTTCGATGAGCGGACTTGAGGCGGACACAATCGGGGGCTTCAACTCACTGGTTGAGAAGCAGAAGAAGGAGGAGGGCGATGCTCTCATCTCTGTGGTTCTCTTTGATGATAGGAGTGAGGTGATTTACGACCGTGTTCCCGTTCAGAAGGTGGAGCCCATGAATGACAGGCAGTATTACGTGAGAGGCTGCACGGCACTTCTTGATGCCATCGGCGGCGCTGTTCACCACATCGGCAATGTCCACAAGTACGCGAGAGAAGAGGACAGGCCTGAGAAGACACTTTTCATCATCACGACTGATGGAATGGAGAATTCGAGCCACGAGTACACCTACAAGAAGGTGAAGAAATTAGTAGAGAAGCAGCAGAGCAAGTACGGCTGGGAGTTTCTCTTCCTCGGTGCCAATATTGATGCCATCTCAGTGGCAGGCAGCTTTGGAATTGATTCTAAGAGGGCCATCAACTATATGAGCGACAGCCGTGGAACGGGAGTTAGCTTTAAGGCACTCAGTAACACTGTGTCAAGCTTTAGATGCATGACTGATGATATGGATTTTGCAGAGTGCTTGGAGGAGTGCTGCGCACCGATTATGGAAGATTACAAGAGCAGGAACAAGAAAGATTAAATGAATTGCAAGTTCCTGCAAAATCCAGACCTTAATTTATGGGAGGATATATGCTGGAACTTAGATTTGAGGAAAATACCTGGGAACCTGAAGATATGACAGAGGCGGAGGTTGATGAGATCATCGCCTCTGCCACTGATGTGCCGGAAGGAGAAGACCGCCTGATTATTTTCAGGACTGAGCCCTATGTGGACTCGTTTCTTGTGCATTATGGGTCGGAGGGACCTACAGATGTGAGATGGGCAGTGCGCTACACATTCCACGAGGGATATTCCTGGGATAGAGAGAGCGAGGAGATATTCAGGGCAAGATGCCTTTCGAATCCCAACTGCATGTTTTCACACTCAAAGATTGGAGAAGTGTACAGGGCAAGCAGCAAGGCACACCCGGAGTGGCAGCTGCAGCGGTACTACACTCTGTCGTTTAGGATGCTTGACCACATCTACAACTGCCTAAAGAAGAATACCATCAAGGAGATTCTCTACAAGGTTGGGCTTGATGAACTGGCAGTCTGGTCGGGGACAATTGATGAGGTTGACCTGATGGCGACTAAACCAGCTGATATCTATGGCGGGATCAATCTCAAGATACTGAGGAGCCTTAACTGCAGGAGCGGAGCCCGCCTTCTTGCGGAGAAAAAATATAGGGATTTCATTCTGGCTCTTAAGAAGCTCTACCCATATATGTTTACCCAGCCTATGAACGATGCCCAGTGCAGTTATCTTAAGTTCCTGATTGATGGCGACCTCACTCCCGGCGAGGCGGGAAGACTGTATAAATCGAGGAGCGATAAGCTGATGCTCATGTGGAGCGACTCGCAGTATTCATTTTTTATCGAAATGGAAACGGTAGGAGCGGAGCGGCGTGCTCTCATCAGACAGATTGAAGAGATTGACCCGATATACAAGAAGTACCTTTATGACCCCAGATGGACCAGTAAGGATCCGCTTGGTGAGCTTAAGTACTATCTTATAACAAACAGGGAGAAGTATGATGCGCTTATACGGCGTGCAAACCGCAGGCGTGACCCCGAGTGGCAGGAGCGGAATAACGGGTATGTGGTGAGGTATCCGCAGACCATCAATGATTTTTTCCGCGAATCTGTCTATATGTCAAACTGTCTCATGAACTATATTGAGGCATTCTCTGCGAATGAGACGACAATACTGTTTATGAGAAGAACAAAGGATTTTAACCAGCCCTTCATAACCATCGAGATCTACGAAGGAAGGCTCGTCCAGGCCTATCACAGATTCAATAATGACTGTACCCCCGAGGAGGCTGAGTGGATCCGCGCGTACTGTGAGCGCCACGGCATAAATCCTGGAAACTTCAGCTTTGGAACAAATGAGGACCTGCTTATGTAGTGAAGGGGAACAACAGAAAAAATACAGAGCGCGTACAAGAACGCAAACTAGAGTGCAAACAGTGTACTGCAGTGTGAAAAAATATAGACAATAACGGTACTGGTGGATTATACTAACAAAGTATGCAATGAAATGTCCGGCAGTGGTTATGTCTGTATTTGACCACGCTGCAGTATTTTTTTAGGAGAGTATATATGGCACTTAAGAAGAAGCCCGTTACGGGTATGAAGGATATACTTCCGAAGGAGTCCCGCATCAGGGATTATGTCATCGCACTTGCGAAGGAGACCTACGGAAGCTTTGGATTTTCATCAATAGAGACCCCCTGTGTTGAGCACATTGAGAATCTCTGCTCTAAGCAGGGAGGAGAGAATGAGAAGCTTATTTTCAAGATTCTCAAGAGAGGCGAGAAGCTTTCCCTTGAAGGCGTTGAGAATGAGAATGACCTTGCGGATTCAGGACTGAGATACGACCTGACGCTTCCTCTCTCAAGATATTATTCAAATAACGCAGCATCGTTACCCTCGCCCTTCAAGGCTCTTCAGATGGGTAATGTATTCAGGGCTGACAGACCTCAGAAGGGTCGTTTCCGTCAGTTCATGCAGTGCGACATCGATATCCTGGGTGATGCTTCATACATGGCAGAGGTTGAGCTTATCACAGCTACTTCAACACTTCTTGGTAAGGTTGGTTTTAAGGATTTCAAGGTCCGCATCAACGACAGAAGATTCTTAAAGGCAATGGCTGCTTACTGCGGATTTGACGAGGAGCAGTACGACCTTGCGTTCATTATTCTTGACAAGATGGACAAGATTGGTCCTGACGGCGTCAAGGCTGAGCTTGTAAGTGCAGGCTTTGGCGAGGAGGCAGCTGCCAAGTACCTTGACCTCTTTGAGAAGACATCTTCAGATGTTGAGGGTATTGAGTACTTAAAGGGTGTGCTGGGAGACAATCTCGAGGCAGGAGCCGCTGATAACCTTCAGACAATCATCCGTCTTGCAGGTCAGACCAAGAGCGTTCCCTTTGAGATTGCTTTTGATCCCACTCTTGTAAGAGGAATGAGCTATTACACAGGAACAATCTTTGAGATTGAGATGGCAGAGTTTGGTTCATCTGTTGCAGGTGGCGGAAGATACGATGAGATGATTGGACGCTTCACTGGAACACCTACTCCTGCAGTTGGCTTCTCAATCGGATTTGAGAGAATCATCACAATTCTTCTCGACAAGGATTATGAGGTTCCCGGAACAACTGACAACATTGTATTCCTTCTTGAGAAGGGACTTCCTGAGAATAGGGTTGCTGATGCAATGAAGGAAGCTGCGCAGCTTCGTGCAGACGGCACAAGGGTTTTAGTTGTCCAGGCCAACAAGAACAAGAAGTTCCAGAAGGAGCAGCTCATGGCTGCAGGTTATACCAACTTCAAGGACTTTTACAAGGAAGAACTTAAGAAATAATTGAAGTTTAAGAAATAGAGTATATTAATGCTTGAAAAAATAGATTTTTAGAGCTTAAGAAATAATATTTTTTACAGAAATGGAGAATTATCATGGCTGAGAGTATGATGGGACTCAAGCGCAGCTGCAGATGCGCAGAGGTGACACCTGAGATGGTGGGACAGTCTGTAACACTGATGGGCTGGGTTCAGAAAAACAGAAATAAGGGTGGAATCGTATTTGTTGATTTAAGAGACCGCTCAGGAATCATGCAGGTTATTTTTGAGGAGGCTGAGTGCGGAACAGAGGCTTTCGAGGCAGCAGGCGCAGTAAGGTCTGAGTTTGTCATTGCCGTAGAGGGAACTCTTGTAAACCGCGGTGGTGCTGCCAATGAGAACTTAAAGACTGGTGCATATGAGCTTCGTGCAAAGAGCATCAGGGTTCTCGCTGAGTCAGAGACACCTCCGTTCCCTATCGAGGAGAACTCAAAGACCAAGGAGGATTTAAGACTTAAGTACAGATATCTTGACCTTCGTCGTCCTGATATCCAGAGAAACCTCATTCTCCGCTCTAAGATTACAGCTTCAATCAGAAGCTTCCTCACAGAGGAGGGATTCCTTGAGATGGAGACACCTATTCTCTGTAAGTCAACTCCCGAGGGTGCAAGAGATTACCTCGTGCCTTCAAGAGTTCATCCCGGTGAGTTCTACGCACTGCCTCAGTCACCACAGCTCTTCAAGCAGCTCCTTATGTGCTCAGGCTATGACAGATACTTCCAGATTGCAAAGTGCTTTAGAGATGAGGACCTCAGGGCTGACAGGCAGCCTGAGTTCACACAGGTTGATATGGAGCTTTCCTTCGTTGATGTTGACGATGTAATTGATGTCAATGAGAGACTCTTAAAGAAGGTATGCAAGGATGCCATCGGTCTTGAGGTTCAGACACCTATCCAGAGAATGACCTGGATTGAGGCCATGAACAGATATGGTTCAGATAAGCCTGATACAAGATTTGGCATGGAACTTACAGATGTATCGAAGGTTGTTGAGGGCTGTGGCTTCGGCGTATTCACTGGTGCCCTTGAAAACGGCGGATCTGTAAGAGGTCTCAATGTTAAGGGTCAGGCTGGAATGCCAAGAAAGAAGATTGATGCTCTCGTTGAGGAGGCAAAGGGCCTTGGTGCGAAGGGGCTTGCTTACCTTGCAGTTAACGAGGACGGTACATATAAGTCTTCATTTGCCAAGTTCTTTGACGAGGCAGGTCTTGCTGCTCTTGTTGAGGCGATGGGCGGTGAGAAGGGCGACCTTCTCCTCTTTGCGGCAGATAAGAACAAGGTTGTATGGGATGTTCTTGGAACGCTCAGACTTAAGCTCGGCCGTGAGGCTGGTCTTATCGACGACAGCAAGTTCAACTTCCTGTGGGTTACAGAGTTCCCTCTTCTTGAGTGGTCTGACACCGAGAACAGATTCATGGCAATGCATCATCCATTCACAATGCCCATGGATGAGGACTGGCAGTACATCGACTCTGATCCTGGCAGGGTAAGGGCTAAGGCGTATGATATCGTACTCAACGGAACAGAGCTTGGTGGTGGTTCAGTCAGAATCCATCAGGATGATATCCAGGAGAAGATGCTTGAGGTTCTCGGCTTCTCTAAGGAGAATGCCTTTGAGCAGTTCGGCTTCCTCTTAACAGCATTTAAGTATGGAGTTCCCCCTCACGCAGGACTTGCATACGGTCTCGACAGACTTGTTATGCTCCTTGTCGGCGCTGATTCAATCAGGGAGGTTATGGCATTCCCTAAGGTTAAGGATGCAAGCTGTCTGATGACTGAGTGTCCTTCAGTGGTTGACCCTAAGCAGCTCACAGAACTCGGTATTGAGGTTTCTGAGACTGCAGAGGAAGAATAGAGTTTATCTGACTTTAGATTTCAAAGCCTTGTGGGCAACGCCTGCGAGGCTTTTTTTCGAAAACTGCGTTCATGAGCAAGAAGCGAAGCGGATTGCGAATGTCCGCTTTACTAGCGAAAACAGCTTTCAGAAGGATTGGTGAAAAAATGGGAATTATCACTCCTGACAACAGAAACCTTGAATACTGCGGAAGAATTGACTTTACGGACGCCTGTCGCCCTCTGTTTATCTGGGCTGGCAGCTATGTAAGGATGAGATTTACTGGAACGAGTGTGTCTGTGAGGCTTCAGAACACGCACGACCTCTGGAGCAACCGCATGGGATATGTCCTTGACGGCATAGAGGGTGAAATCCTTCTCTTTGACGGAGAGAAGGATAGCAGCGGAATGCTCCGGGACAACGAGGGCGTGTGGATGGATGAGGAGAGGGATTATCTGATTGCGGATGATCTTGACCCAGACCAGGCACATGAGCTTCTGCTATTTAAGAGACAGGACAGCTGCCACTATGTGTCCTTCCTTGGATTTGATGTCGAAGATGGTGATATCAGGGAGCGGGCGCAGGAGAGTGACAATCGACTTAAGATTGAGGTGTACGGTGATTCCGTGTCAAATGGAGAGGTGTCTGAGGTTGTCGGATATGAAGGAAAGGCAGACCCTGAGAATCATAACGCCAGATACAATAATGTCCGTCATTCCTATGCGTGGAAATTGGCCGACAGGCTTGATGCAAGGCTTCAGGATGTATCGCAGGGCGGTATAGCGCTGCTTGATAATACAGGATATTTCCACCCCTCGGGACTTGTGGGAGTACTTAGTACCTGGGATAAGCTAAAATACAATCCGCGCCCGGAGATGCCAGAGCAGAGCACCTGGGACTTTGAGCGATTTACACCTGATATTGTAATTGTAGCTATCGGCCAGAATGACAATGCCCAGGGGGATTACATGGCTGAGGATTACAACGGCGGAAAGGCCGATAACTGGCGCAGTAACTATTATTCCCTGATAAAAAATATACGAGGCAGATACCCTGCGGCACACATCATAATGATTACGACTGTCCTCATTCATGATAAGGCCTGGGATGATTCGATCACTGCTGTGTATGAGCGCCTTAAGGGTGAAGGTGATGACCGCGTTCACAGATTCCTGTTCACAGGAAACGGTGCTGTCACACCAGGGCACATCAGGGATTCAGAGGCTGAAGTGATGGCGGCTGAATTGGAAGAATATATTTGTGAAGAAGTCTTAAATCAGTCCATGTGAAATGCAGGGCTGAGGTTAACTCATGTGAAATGCAGGGCTGAGGTTAACTCGTGTGAAATGCAGGGCTGAGGTTAACTCGTGTGATATGCAGGGCTGAGGATGAGGTGTATATGGAAGAAAAGCTATTAAGACCGCTTGCGATACTCGTGGGTCTTGACTGCGGAAATTTTGACGACTTTCCCCATGTGATGGAGGAGATGGAAAACTTAATAGATGCCTGCGACATGGAGGTTGCAGCAAGGATGGAACAGGTCCTTGCTTCTCCCAATCCTGCCACATACATTGGCTCGGGTAAGCTTGAGGAGCTTTCACAGCTTTCTGACAATCTTGAGGCTGACTATGTTATTTTTGCCGACAATCTGTCACCTGCACAGCTTCGCAATATACAGCGAGGAATAGATGGGGCATCAGTGATGGACAGGACAAGCCTTATCCTCAGAATTTTTTCGGAGAGGGCAAGGACAAGGGAAGCAAGACTCCAGGTGGAGTCCGCATCACTTAAATACATGCTGCCCCGGCTTGTTGGAATGAGGGAATCCCTGGGAAGACAGGGCGGTGCCTCAGGAAGCATGAGTAACAAGGGACAGGGTGAGAAGCAGATAGAGCTTGACCGCCGTCATATCGAGAAGCGTATCAGTGAGCTGGGAAGAGAACTGAATGCCATTCAGCATGACAGGGACGTGCAGCGCAAGGCGAGGAAGGAATCGAGCATTCCGATGGTTGCACTGGTGGGCTACACCAATGCGGGCAAGTCGACGCTGATGAATGCACTGCTTCAGATGCAGGAGGCTGATGAGGAGAAGAAGGTTCTTCAGAAGGACATGCTCTTTGCTACTCTCGACACTACGGTGAGGAGAATAATGAGGCCTGATAAGAAGGATTTCCTTCTGTCAGACACGGTAGGCTTTATCAGTAACCTGCCGACCACTCTTGTGAAGGCCTTCCGGTCCACTCTTGAGGAGGCGGTATATGCGGACCTTCTGCTGATTGTGGTGGATGCCTCAGACGAGCACAGCAGGGACCATATAAAGGTTACGGAGGACACTCTTAAGGAACTGGGTGCCGAGGAGACACCGCGAATCTATGTGTATAATAAGGCTGACAAGATGGAGGAACCCTGGAGACTGAGGCGCGGGGATGACATCTACATTTCTGCTGCAAAGGGAGATGGCATCGATGAACTCCTTTCCATGATATCAGAGAAGGTCTACTCAGGAAATGAGGTCGTTGACCTTCTGCTGCCATTTTCTGCAGGGGATATTGTGTCAAAAATAAGCAGTGAGGCTAATATCCTATTGAGGGAGTACACGCCTGAGGGCGTGCACATAAAGGCCGACTGCCCTGCGCAGCTGGCTGGTTGGCTTAAGAAGAACGTAAAGTGAAATGAGACAGATGGATAAGAACGCGACTATTAATTTTATTAAAGAAATACAGGAAAAAATCGGGAATGCTATTGGTGTCATTGACTGTAGCCTTGAACTGGGGCAGCAGGATATCGAGAGCATGCAGGAGTATTACTGGCTCAACTATACAGAAATGGATGAGTATGGCTATGAGAACTATGATAACCAGCGCGCACTTTTCCTCCAGGAGGGGATGAACCAGGAGCAGAGGAAGCTTAGAAGCCGTTACAGGAAGATGATGGCATCTCCGTTTTTTGGACGTGTTGATTTCATTTTTGATGGCGAGAGTGAGCCTGAGGTTTTCTATATCGGCCTTGCTAATTTTTCCGAGAAGAAGGGAACGGTCCCACTGATTTATGACTGGCGGGCACCGGTTTCGAGCCTTTTCTATGACTACGATGCGGGCCCGGCTTCCTACGAGGCACCGGGTGGAATCATCGAGGGAAAGATTACAGGCAAGGGCCAGTACAAGATAAGGCGTGGCAAGCTGATATACGCCTTTGACAGCGACGTGACGATAGATGACGAGGTACTTGCACGGGAACTGTCTGACAAGGGTTCCACGAGCCTTAAGAACATCATAAGCACAATACAGAAGGAACAGAATGTAATCATCAGGAATACCGCTGACAGGATTCTTGTCATCCAGGGCGTTGCGGGTTCTGGCAAGACTTCTGTTGCACTTCACAGGATTGCCTACCTTCTGTACCACGACAGGCAGAACCTGACATCGCAGAATGTCCTGATACTGTCTCCGAATGGTATTTTTTCAGACTACATCTCGCACATACTGCCTGAACTTGGTGAGGAGAACATCCTTGAGATGAGCTTTGATACCTTCGCCTACAGGGAGCTTCGCAAGGTGGCGTGTGATACCGAGGATAAGTGTGATCTCATGGAGAAGCTTCTTGCAGGGGATGACAATCCTGGAGGCTACAGGGACAAGCAGTCGGCGGAATTTGTCGCAGAGCTTGATGGTTTCATTCTCATGCTGGATGACACGCTTCCTGAGTTTAAGGATGTGCGAATCAGGAAGTGGACCATGAAGGCGTCAGAGATTGAGAATATGTTCTTCTACAAGTTCATTGATCTTCCTATCCTGTCGAGGATGGAGGCGATTGGTGAGAAGATTCTCGATGAATACGAGACGCTTTATCCGCCGATTTCCCAGGAGGAGAAGGATGAGTTCTATCTCTATCTCCACAGTATGCTGAGAACTACTGACCTGTATGAAATCTATAATGAATTCCTTGAGGAGCAGGGCATGGAGACACTGCCGGACGTAGAACCCGAGAAGAGGATTATTCCCTATGCGGATGTATATCCGCTTCTCTATCTGAAGCACTCGCTTTCGGTTCATAGGGATAACAGAAGGATTAAGCATCTGATTATCGACGAGATGCAGGATTATACCTACCTTCAGTACAGGATTCTGGAGAGGATGTTCAGCTGCAGAATGACCATTCTCGGAGACAAGGCACAGACTCTTGACGATGAGTCGAGGGATGTCACATCCTTCCTTCCTGGAATTCTTGGCCGGGATATCAAAATCCTTCAAATGAACAAGAGTTACAGGAACACGGTTGAGATTGCCACCTGGGCTTCTTCCATCGCTGGAGAGGAGACAGAGCAGTTTGAACGCCACGGAGATGCAGTAAGAATAGTGGATGCAGCGGACTGCCAGGCGGCCGCAAAGGATATTGCAGAACGTTATTTCTCACTTCCTGAAGTGGAGACGGCGGCTGTAATCACCTTTACGATTGATGCGGCGAGACTCCTGCATGGCGAGCTTCTTGCAATATGCGGGGAGCAGGAGCGTGACTCGTCGGTCATCAGTATCATTGACAGCGGAAGCCGTCACTTCAGGCCTGGGCTTACGGTTATTCCGTATTATCTCGCCAAGGGACTTGAGTTCGAGCAGGTGTATCTGCTTGATGACGGACGAGAAGGAATAATTTTTGACCAGGCAAGGTACATTGCGGGTACAAGGGCGCTTCATGCACTCAGCGTATACAGAGTTTTGGAGGTGAGATAGTGTGAAAAAAGTGCTACGCACTTTTTCTCATGCGAAAAATTTGTTTTACTGCGCTTCACAAATTTTTCGCCTCACACTTCTCTGAAAAAGCGCAGAGAAATGTGAGATGATATGAAATTCAAATCTATAAATGAGACAGAAAAATTTACCTACGATGACTGCCAGCTGTTTAAGCTGATTGATGGTGAGGGGATGGTTACAGCAGAGCTTGAGGCGCTCATTGTTCGCCCCGACAATTCGCAGAATTCAAATTATACAAACAGCTATGCGGGCACAGTGACTGCCACCTTTGCTGACGGCAGGATTACGGGAGCCGTGCGCGAGGGCTGCAGGAGATTTGATGCCAATGATGTGCTCATCGAGGAGATCCCGGATAAGCAACTTGATGATGAGCAGGTTGAGCTTCTCAAGAAGGAGATTGACGGCGCATATCTGTACGAGGTCAGGACATCGGACCTTGGAGACGGCAGGAGAGAGGCTGTGCTCTGCCTCGAGTGTCCCGGAGAGGATATAGCAGGTACAGATTCTGTCATCTTCAGAATTGAGATTGAGTGCGGTGACATTATTTTTGCCTGGGACAAGTACATGAACAGGGTGCAGATGTAATCGCCTTTTGGAGCAGCGTCTATGATCTTACTTTCAGAATACCTTAAGCAGGAATACGGGGAAAAAATATATAAGATAAGCCTCGACTGCGGCTTTACCTGTCCAAACCGTGATGGTACGGCAGGCGTTGGTGGCTGCGTGTTCTGTTCGGGAAAGGGCTCGGGGGATTTCGCTTCCTCAAAGAAGGCGACGCTTGCTGAGCAGATTGAGGCGGGCAAGGTGCAGACCAGAGGTAAGCAGTCAAAGGATGTGCCTGAAGGGAATCGAAGGTATATTGCATATTTTCAGGCCTTCACAAGTACCTATGCACCCGCAGAGCAGCTGAGGTCACTGTTCATGGAAGCAGCAGAGCGTGATGATATCGCCATTGTCTCTATTGCCACAAGGCCTGACTGCCTTGGCGGGGAGGTTCTGAAGGTGATTGAGGAGGTTAACCGGATTAAACCCGTCTGGGTGGAACTGGGGCTTCAGACAATCCATGAAAAGAGCGCAGAGTACATCAACAGATGCTATCCTCTTCCAGTGTATGACAGGGCAGTAGAGAATCTTGAAAAAATCGGTCTTTCCCAGATTATCACTCATCTGATACTTGGACTTCCAGGGGAGAGTGAGGAAATGATGCTTGAGAGTGTCAGATATGTGGCAGAGAAGCCTAAGGACCCGTCAAAGGCCGGAATCAAGCTTCAGCTCCTCCATGTGATTGAGGGAACGAAACTGTCAGAGGATTTCAGAAACGGCCGGTTTGAGACCCTTGATATGGATTACTATGTCAGTCTTGTTGGAAAGTGTGTGAGACTCCTGCCTGAAGAAATGGTACTTCACAGGATGACTGGGGATGGGGATAAGAAAACCCTCATCTCACCCCTTTGGAGCGGAGATAAGAAGAGGGTTCTGAATGCGCTTATGAAAGAGATTGGGGCGCGTCGTCAATCTCGGGATTAGGATTCGTATCAGGATCAGAATTATGATCAGAATCAGAATCAACCCTGAATCCGCTGGCAAGCTCTGAGAGACGTGCTGTCTGGACTGTCACGCCCTCCATTGCTGACATTACGTCGCGCATGTTGTTTACAAGATCTGAGGTGTTGCCGGCTACATTCGTGATTCCGACTGTACTTTCATGGACCGCATCTGCAATCATCTCGTTGTTAGATACTAGCTCAGCCATAATACCCTGTACCTGCTCTGAGGCATTCTTTATTCCACTCAGAATGGCCATTACTGCATCTGAATCCTTTGCGTACTGGATTCCCGTTTCTTCAAGCTTATCGTAGTCAGGCATTACCCGTTCATTAACAAAATCCGCAAGCTGTTTTGCATTCTCAGCAAGCTTCTCAACCGAAAGGACAACTGTTGAAGAAATCTCGTTGATATGCTCTGCTGTTGACCTTGAGTCATCGGCAAGCTTTCTTATCTCCTCGGCGACAACGGAGAAGCCACGTCCTGCCTCACCGGCACGGGCCGCCTCGATGCTTGCATTGAGTGCAAGGAGATTAGTCTGTGAGCTGATTGAGAGAATCTCGTCGGTAAGAGAGTTGATTCTGTCAATCTGCTTGCTTTCCTTAATTGACTCCGCAAGCGCATTTCCAATTCCGCTAACAATTTCCTCTGCATTTCTTTTGCTCTCACGTGCATCATCCTGAAGGGTGAGTGCACGGCTGGTGATTTCCCTGGCAAATTCTGTACCATCATTAACTCTGGCAGCTACAGCATCTACTGACTCGCCAGCTTTTCTTGTGTGCTCTGACTCCGTTCCGAGAGTAGCAGCTACCTCCTGCATTCTTGCAGCAAGCTCTTCAGTGATGGCGGAGGTGTCATCAGCACTTACATTCGCCTTGTCTGTACTTGCAAGTACGAGGTCCTGGCTTGCAGCTATCTCATTACATGCGTTGATGAGCTCGCCCATAACAACTTCGAGCTGCTCAATGAATTCGTTGATTCCACCTACAAGACCTGCAACCTCGTCCTTTGAGGTGACTGCGACACGCATGCTGAGGTCACATTTTTTCTCATGAAGGTCATTAATGATATCCTGCATTGACGCGGTTGCCCTGGTGACGGGAGATACAATTGTCCTTACAGCAATGAACAGGACTGTGATGGAGAGAAGCAGCAGTATTGCTATTGCAACATATATTGTCTTCTTGGAGGTGCCTGCAACTGAAATAAGACTGGCCTTGCCCTCGTTTAATGAAGCATCTGACTTCTCAATCAGGCTGTCGATATAAAAGCCGACAGACTTGGTAATTGGAGCGAGATTGTTGGTGACGTAGATGTTGGCTGTTTCCTTGTCGTTGGCACCACTGGCTTCAATTATCTGGTTAATGGAATTGTTGAAGCCTTCTATTCTCAGGGAGAGCTTGTCAAAATCAGCCTGCTCCTCTTCTGAAGTAATCTTGCCTGAATATGAATTAAGGAGCTCCACCAGCTCTGCCTCGTTGGCCTCGATATCCTTGGCGTAATCCTCCATGGTTCCCTTGAGCTTTGTATTGATATGGTTGTACATAATCTGCTGAGTCTTAAGATATACCACCTTTATCTGATGAAGTTCATCGCTCTTTACTACTTCCGTTGAGAGAAGTTCTGTACTCGCATTTGATATGGATGTAATGCTTGTGTTCAGATAGAGCAGTACGGCTACTGCAACCATGATGATGATTGCAATGACAATGGCAAACTTTGAACCTATTTTTTTCATGAAATCACACCTCCGAGTGCATAATTGATTGGTTTAATTTTACTTGTTTGGATGCCCCGGTGTCAATGAAAGCAATGTACTACTTTCGGTACATGCTGGGCGACATACCCGTTTCTTTACGGAAGGCTTTTGAAAAATACAGGTTGTTTTCAAAACCTGTCGAAAGTGCAATGGCTGTAATTGATAAGCCTGTGTTCCTTAGCAGGGTGCAGGCCTGACGGATACGGTAGTCTGTCAGGTATTCCTTGGGCGAACACTCGAGGTGCTCCCGGAAGACCCTGAAGAGGTGGCTTCTGCTGATTCCGACATAGTCAGCTATCTCTTCGATTGAGATGGGATATGAGTAGTTGGCAGCGATGTAATCAGTAGCCTTTTTCACATAGGTAGCCTGGATGTCATTTTCGTCCGTGACAACAGGGGATATTGAGAGGTAGTACGACAGTGCTGAGTACAGGGCGCCTGTCATTTCCACGTTGTTCACAAGGTTATTGCCACGCGCATCATATATGTGCAGCAGCTTTTTGCGGATTGCCAGGTCATCCTCCGGTGAAGCGGTTATAACAGGGTACTGTCTCGTGAATGCAGTCGCGTGGATTATGAGGGCCGCATCGGAACCGGCAAAGCCCACCCAGTAATATTTCCAGGGGTCATCCCTGTCTGCCCAGTAGGTGATTTCCGTGTAGGGATATACCAGAAAGCTGTCGCCAGTAGTTAGTGTATATACCTTGTCGCCGACCTTGTAATATCCCTTCCCTGACACTACATGATGGATGAGAAAGTGATCGCGTACTCCCGGACCCCACTGGTGTGAGGGCTCGCACTGCTGGTAGCCGACATTGTATACGGAGAGTGAGACCATCTTGGGGTCAGTGGATTTGAAATTCTGCTTGAAAGTAATTGCCATATTTTTTCCTCAAGGCTTTATGCAACATTTTTACATATAGATATCACATTAGAATATAGTGTATTTCGGAACAAAATGATAGTGTTAATCTACCGAAAGGAATTATTTTGAACCAAAAGAGAGGGTATGGTGAGGACATGGAGTATTCAAATCTTGTTAAAGAAAAATTCGTAGAGCTTTTTGGCGAGCAGCCTGATGGCGTGTATTTTGCACCTGGAAGAGTAAATCTTATCGGTGAGCATACTGATTACAATGGTGGTCATGTGTTCCCCTGTGCTCTTACAATTGGAACCTACGGCGCAGTCAGGAAGCGTGATGATAATAAGCTGAGATTCTATTCAATTAACTTTGAGAAGGCTGGAGTCATTGAGACTACGCTTGAGGAGTGCGTTCCTGCCAATGCAGCGAAGGATGGATGGACAGCATATCCCAAGGGAGTTGTGTGGACCTTCGGTAAGAAGGGCAATCCTATTGACAAGGGAATTGACGTGGTAATTTATGGAAATATTCCCAACGGTTCAGGCCTGTCGTCATCTGCTTCCCTTGAGGTACTCATCGGAACCATGCTGAGAGACCTCTTCGGATATGAGCTTTCAATGGTTGATATCGCGCTTTATGGTCAGTACTCAGAGAACAATTACAACGGAATGAACTGTGGAATCATGGACCAGTTTGCATCTGCAATGGGCAAGAAGGACAATGCAATCTTCCTTGACTGTGCAACCCTGAATTACGAGTATGCGCCCATGGTGCTTCCTGATGCGAAAATCGTTATCACTAACAGCAAGGTTAAGCATTCGCTTGTGGATTCTGCATACAACGAGCGCCGATCATCCTGCGAGAAGGCTCTCGAGGAACTTCAGGCAGTGATTGGGATCAAGACCCTCGGCGACCTCTCTGAGGAGGAGTTCGAGCAGTACAAGATTGCCATAAAGGATGAGGTAAGAGTAAAGAGGGCTAAGCATGCGGTATATGAGAACCAGCGTACAATCAGGGCGGTTGAGGCTCTTAAGAACAGCGACATCGAGGAGTTCGGCAAGCTTATGAATGCGTCACATGTATCACTTAGGGACGATTACGAGACCAGCTGCGAGGAGTGCGACATCCTTGCTGAGACCGCATGGACAATCCCTGGAGTAATCGGCTCTCGAATCACAGGTGGCGGATTTGGCGGATGTGTTGTTTCACTTGTGAAAAATGATTCGGTTGACCTCTTCAAGGAGAAGATTACTGCAATTTACAAGGAGAAGACAGGCATCGACTGTGAGATTTATGTTGTTGATTGTGGCGATGGAGCAGGAAGGATTTAAGCTATGATATTCGATGCGATTAAGGAACTTGTGGAATATGGCATCAGCACTGGGCTGACTCCTGAGGAGGAGAGGATTTACACAACCAACCTTCTTCTGGAGTGCCTTGGACTTGATGATTATGAGGAGAGCACCGGCACGTCAGAGCGTGAGCTTGCCGACATCCTTTCAGAGATGTGCGACTATGCATATGAGAATGGTGTCATCGAAGACAACGGAATTACGTCAAGAGACCTCTTTGATACAAAGCTTATGAACTGTCTCATGCCAAGACCTAAGCAGGTGATTGATACCTTCAATGCACTTTTTGCGGAGGATTCAAGGAAGGCAACAGATTATTTCTATAAGCTCAGCCAGGACAGCAATTATATAAGGCGTGACAGAATCAGGAAGGACATGAAGTGGACTGCTCCCACACCCTATGGCGAGCTCGATATCACCATCAATCTTTCAAAGCCTGAGAAGGATCCCAAGGCAATCGCGGCAGCGGGCAAGGCTAAGGCTTCATCATATCCTAAATGCCAGCTGTGCATGGAGAACGAGGGCTACGCAGGCCGTATGAACCATCCTGCGAGGGAGAACCACAGAATCATCCCGATTACTGTCCTTGGGAAAAAATGGGGCTTCCAGTACTCTCCCTACGTGTACTACAACGAGCACTGCATCGTGTTCAACGGTGAGCATACACCGATGAAGATTGACCATGATGCCTTCTGCAAGCTCTTTGATTTTGTGAGACAGTTCCCTCATTATTGCCTTGGTTCAAATGCGGACCTGCCCATAGTTGGCGGCTCAATTTTATCCCACGACCACTTCCAGGGCGGCAATTATGAATTCCCCATGACCAGGGCAGAGTATGAAAGTAAGTTCACTGTCTCTGGATTTGAGGATGTTGAGACCGGAATTGTGAACTGGCCCCTTTCGGTCATCAGAATCAGACATGAGAATGCGGAGAGGCTCATTGCCCTTGCTGACCACATCCTTGATGCGTGGAGAGGTTACACGGATGAGGAGGCATTTATCTTTGCTGAGACTGACGGAGAACCTCACAATACAATCACTCCCATCTGCAGGATGAGAGATGGGAAGTTCGAGCTTGACCTCACTCTGAGGAACAACATTACTACTGAGGAGTGTCCTCTTGGTGTATACCATCCTCATGATGAGCTTCACCATATCAAGAAGGAGAACATTGGTCTTATTGAGGTTATGGGACTTGCAATACTTCCTGCGAGACTTAAGACGGAGATGGCTGACCTTAAGGTGGCTATTATCGAGGGCAGGGACCTTAGGGCAGATGAAGTTCTTGCAAAGCATGCCGACTGGGTAGAGGAATTTCTTCCTGAATATCCGGAATTCTCAAATGAGAACGGAGATGCTATAATTGAGAAGGAAATCGGCAAGGTATTCCAGAGGGTTCTCGAGGATGCAGGTGTATTCAAGACTGATGAAGAGGGAAGGAAATTCTTCGGAAGGTTCGTTGAGTCGCTGTAAGCACCACATGGATAATTTGAGATAAGTGCAGATAAATGCAGATAAGTGCAGATAAGTGCAATAGAGACTGTCGTATTTCCAGGATGCGGCAGTCTTGCTTTGTTATCTGCCGAGGTGTTTGTTATCTGTAGAGGTGTTTGTTATCTGTAGAGGTGTTTGCTGTCTGCCGAGGTGTTTGCTGTCTGTAGAGGTGTTTGCTGTCTGTAGAGGTGTTTGCTGTCTGTTGTGGGGCGAGATGAGATTGGGCTTGTGTATTGGCTATCCAGTCAATTTCTTATTGCCCTATACAGCGGTTTTGTTTGTTTAATAGGCTCATGCCAGTTCTTAGCGAAGAGCCATAACAAAATAAACAGGAGAAATTTGCGATAATATAGGCTTACCATAAGATTATCTTGCTGCCCTATACCTCTAAGGTCTGCCTTGTATTGGCTGAAAGGCACTTGTCTCTCGTAGCCTATATTATTTCTTCAAACGTGATATTGGCTACGGCCTTGAAACACTTATGAGCCAATACATGTGGAACCTGAGGTTTGTCGAAAAGCCCATGATGGGCACATATAAGCCACATAAAAAGCATATAAGCCTCTGTAAGGCTATATGTGTAGGATGATTAAGAAAAAATATTGAGGAGGATGTGAAATGAACGAAAACAGATTTAAGAGAAACGAGTTGCTTGCCCCTAAAATCATTAAGGGCCTTGAGTCAAGAAATATGAGCGGATACTACGCTGCAACAAAGGAGGAGGCTCTTGCGAAGGCACTTGAGCTTATTCCTGAGGGAAGTTCAGTTACAAAGGGTGGTTCTATGTCAGTTGCTGAGATAGGACTTACAGAGGCCCTCAAGAAGGGAAACTACAACTATTGTGACAGGGATGCGGCGCCTGACAGGGAGGCAAAGAGGGCAGCTGAATTATTTGCTTATGACGCAGATGTGTTCCTTGGCAGTGTGAATGCAATAACTGAGGATGGCGTTCTTGTAAACATTGATGGCAACTCAAATAGAGTATCTGCTATTGCATATGGCCCCAGGAAGGTTGTGTTTGTCGTAGGCATGAACAAGGTTATGAGCGATGTTGATGGCGCCATGAAACGTGCAAGGGGCGAGGCTGCACCCATCAATGCACAGCGCTTTGGTCTTGCAACACCCTGCGCAAGCACAGGCTCATGCATGGACTGCAAGAGTCCTGACACCATCTGCTGCCAGTTTCTGATTACAAGATACTCAAAGCACAAGGACAGGATTCATGTAATCCTTGTTAACGACGCTCTTGGATTCTAATGATTCCTCGAATTCTGATTTTTTGACAGAAGGAATAATGGGGGATTCATTAAGACTTTTGTGATGAGAATGCACATGCATCCAATTTGATGGATGGGAGGAAAAGTGAAATGTCAAAATATATAATGGCGCTTGATGCGGGTACTACAAGTAACAGATGCATTCTTTTTGACAAGCAGGGCAGGATGCTGTCGGTGGCACAGCGTGAGTTCACGCAGTTCTTCCCAAAGCCCGGCTGGGTAGAGCAGGATGCGGATGAGATATGGGCATCGCAGCTTGGTGTTGCCGTGGAGGCCATGAACAAGGTCGGGGCTAGTGCTGACGACATTGCGGCTATCGGAATTACCAACCAGCGAGAGACCACAATAGTCTGGGACAAGACTACAGGACAGCCGGTTTACCATGCCATCGTATGGCAGTGCAGGCGTACATCCGAGTATTGCGACAGCCTTCGTGCTGAAGGCCTGGAGGAAACCTTCAGGGCCAAGACGGGACTTGTTATTGATGCTTACTTTTCGGCGACGAAAATCAAGTGGATACTCGATAACGTTGAGGGCGCACGGGAGAGGGCACAGCGCGGTGAACTTCTCTTTGGAACTGTGGAGACCTGGCTTATCTGGAAGCTTACAAAGGGCAGGGTTCATGTGACGGATTATTCCAATGCTTCAAGGACTATGCTTTACAACATAACTGAACTTAAGTGGGACTTGGATATTCTCAAGAAGCTTGACATACCTGAGTGCATGCTGCCTGAGGTGAAGCCTTCAAGCTGTGTGTATGGGGAGACGGATTCGTCGTTCCTCGGTGGGGAAATCCCAATCGCGGGCGCTGCGGGCGACCAGCAGTCAGCACTGTTCGGACAGACCTGCTTCAATGCGGGCGAGGCAAAAAATACCTATGGAACGGGATGCTTCCTTCTGATGAATACAGGGGAGACACCTGTGTTCTCAAAGAATGGTCTGGTAACTACCATTGCCTGGGGACTTGATGGCAAGATAAACTATGCACTTGAGGGTTCAATTTTTGTCGCAGGTGCCGCAATCCAATGGCTGAGGGATGAGATGAAGCTCATTGATTCTTCAGCGGATTCTGAGTATATGGCAAAAAAGGTTCCTGATACGAACGGCTGCTACGTGGTTCCTGCATTCACGGGACTCGGTGCACCGCACTGGGATCAGTATGCGAGAGGAACCATTGTAGGAATAACAAGGGGCGTAAATAAATATCATATAATAAGGGCGACTCTTGAGTCTCTTGCGTATCAGGTGAACGATGTCCTTCAGGCGATGCGTGCGGATTCGGGTATCGAGCTCACTGCACTCAAGGTTGATGGCGGTGCAAGTGTGAACGACTTCCTGATGCAGACTCAGGCGGACATCATTGGAGCCCCGGTCAACCGTCCTGTATGTGTGGAGACCACGGCCATGGGTGCTGCATATCTTGCGGGCCTTGCAGTTGGATATTGGAAAAATAAGGATGAGGTCGTGCGCAACTGGTCTGTCGATGCCGTCTTTAAGCCTGTAATCTCCGACGAGGAGAGAAACACGAGGATTAAGGGTTGGACGAAGGCAGTTAAGTATGCTTACGGCTGGGCTAAGGAATAATGTTATTTACGGATACAAAAAGGACCATCTTAACTTTAATTGGCGCGGTGGTCCTGTTCTATGTTTTTGTGGGGCGAAAACTCCTTGAGAAGCCGGTGGACGGTGGAAAAAATGTATGGCAGGGAATCAGTGATCCCGAGCTTATCGATGAGGCACTCAGGAAACTGGCGTCTTCTTTCGGTGCGCCCCTGCCTGCTTTTTTGGTTCCTGCAACCATAATGAATATCCTTGAGAGGGAACCTGGCAGTGAGTATGCCCTCAACCTCTTTCTTCAGGAGGTGGCGGGACACTGTGGTTACAACAGGGAGAAGCTTGTGCTCAGAATGTTTCCGGCAAAGGAAAAGACACCGCCAGGGCGTATAAGCAAGTTGGGGAGTACCTTTCTCATGGAACTTCATATGGATAACGGAGAGAATATCTACGGAGTGCTGGCAGTTATTGTCCACGAGTTCTGCCATTTCTATCTCGACAGCTCTGGGATAGAGCTTGTGAACACGAGGGAGAATGAGATATTAACGGATACTGCATCTGTCTACTTTGGGTTTGGACAGGTTATGCGCGAAGGCTACAGGCCGAAGTTCTCTGTGAGGGATGGACAGAATACCTGGAGCAGGATAGGATACCTCGATGTGAAGGGTATCGATTATGTCAGTGAAAAAATAGGAATGATGTGATGGTTATATTTTTTGACCTGGATGACACTCTCTATGAGAGAAGCGTGCCGTTTGAGGAGGCCTGTCTGGAACTGAATATTGGAAATGGGAAAGAGGCGTTTCTGACCTGCGTAAAGCGTGCGGATGAGGTGTTTCTTGATTCGCAGCGCGGCATTATCACCATGGAAGAGATGTATATCTATCGATACAAGATGGGGTTTGCTGATGTGGGAATAGAACTGACAGATGAGCAGGCACTTGAGTTCCAGCATGTGTACTCAAGGATGCAGAAGAAGATTAGGCTTGCTGACGGAGTCGCAAATCTGCTTGATTTCTGCAAGGGGCGTTTCGACGGTATTGGTATTATCACGAACGGACCAGGGCAGCACCAGCGGGATAAGATTAAGCTTCTAGGACTTGATAAATGGGTGAATCCTGAGCTCATAGTTGTGTCTGGTGATATTGGGATTGATAAGCCAGACCTAGAGATTTTTGAGTACGCAAGGAGGAAGAGCGGGTGCGCAGCTTCTGACCTCATTATGGTGGGAGATGTCTATGAGAAAGATATTGAGCCGGCACTTAAGCTTGGATGGAAGGCTGTATATCTTGATAAGGAATCCAAGGAGCCTGGCAGGTCCGGGATTTATGCGGTGATGGAGGCACTTCTAAGATATGATGACTAATGATGAGAGCTGGGACAAGAGACTTGGTGTTCGGACCTCGGGCAGGGATGCCAGCAACGCAGATACCTACAATTATCCATACGAACCCACAGACTACTGTGTTCTTGAGAGGGTGGCAGAAAGCGGACTTATCAGGAAGAAGGACAGGCTGATTGATTACGGCTGCGGAAAGGGAAGAGTTTCCTTTTTTCTGAGTTCGCAGATCGGCTGCAGGTGTGTGGGAGTTGAGTTTGATGAGAGAATATTTAACCGCGCCATGAACAACCGAAAGGAAGGACGCCATATGGGGAGGACAGAGTTCCTTCTGATGAAAGCGCAGGATTTTGAAGTTCCTTCTGAGGTGACAGGGTGCTTTTTCTTCAATCCCTTCTCCGTGGAGATACTGTCGCAGGTTGTTCGGCGCATTGTGGATTCCTGGAATGAAAACCCCAGGGTGATAAGACTTTTCTTCTATTACCCTTCGGATGAGTATGTCTCGTTTCTTATGACGCATGATCAGATATCATTCTATGATGAGATAGACTGTCAGGATATGTTCAAGGATAGGGATCCCAGAAACAGGGTAATGGTGTTTGAACTTGCATAAAAATATCAAATAAAATATATACAAAATTGATAAATATGTGTTAAAATCATCGCATATATGTATTGATTCAGGAGGTTATTCACAATAATGGAGATGCAGGTAGATTGTTTTAAAGTTTGGACTGATCCGGATGGAAGAAGAATCGTCTATTCAAGGGGCGTAGGAAGGGCTCATGCTCACGAGATCCAGAATATGTACACAGAGCTTCTGGAGCTTTCCAAGGACTGGCAGGATGATAAGGGATTTGCTTATATTGCATTTATAGAGGACTTGATTCAGGTGACTCCCAAGGGTTCTGGCAGTTATGTTGAACTTCATCAGAAACTCAGGGATAAGAATTGCAAGTTTATTGTCTATATTGAGGGTAACTCATACGAAGTATCTGTTCAGGCGTCAAGGCACAAGGCTATGTCTAATACACCTGAGACCGTTAACAAGTATTTTATCACTGTTGACGAAGGTCTTGAGTTCCTTGCTGGACAGGGATTCTAATCTGATAGAACCGAGAGATGTGGTGGCCGGGCAGCTGATTTGCTGTCCGGTTTTTTGTTTTGAAACTTATGCACTTTAGGGAGGGAATATATGATATACATTGGAAATCATTTATCTTCAACTGCCGGCTTCCTTGCCATGGGAAAGGCAGCAACAAAGCTGGGTGGTGACACCTTCGCTTTTTTCACAAGGAATCCAAGGGGTGGAAAGGCTAAGGAGATAGTAAAGTCTGATGCAGATGCACTTATGGAATATCTTTCTGAAAACAAATTTGGGCCGCTGGTGGCACATGCCCCGTACACGATGAATCTGTGCTCTGACAAGCCCGACATCAGGAAGTTTGCCCGCGATATGCTGGTGGATGATATGGAGAGAATGGAATACGTTCCTGGCAATCTCTACAATTTCCATCCGGGATCACATGTGGGACAGGGCGTAGAGACGGCATCTGACTATATTGTGGAGGCACTTGATGAGGCACTGACTCCGGGTATGCATACAACAGTCCTTCTTGAGACAATGGCTGGCAAGGGCAGTGAGGTTGGAAGGAACTTTGAGGAGCTGGCAGCGATAAGGGCGAGGGTCAGGTGTCCCGAACACCTTGGCGTATGTCTTGATACCTGCCATGTGTGGGATGGTGGCTATGACATATCTGATATAGACAGCGTTCTTGATGAGTTTGACAGGGTGATAGGGCTTGAGCATCTTAAGGCCATTCATATGAATGACAGCATGAACGTAATCGGTGCGCACAAGGACAGGCACGAGAAGATTGGTGAGGGCTGCATTGGAAGCGAGATATTAAAGAGTGTGGTCAGATGCCCGAGGCTTCAGGGGCTTCCCTTCATTCTCGAGACGCCCAATGATGACGAGGGATATACTCGGGAAATCGCATTGATACGAGGGTGGATGAAATAGAGAGATTTAATGAAATAGAGAGACTTAATGAGATTTACAGACTGGATGGAATGAGATGAGTATATTTTTTGACAGAGAAAAGTGTCTTGTGACACTTAATACCAGGAACACTTCATATCAGATGGTGAAGGGGGAGTTTGGGCATCTGCTTCACACATATTATGGCGGGAAATGTGACGGGGATATGAGCTACCTCATAAGTTACATTGACAGGGGATTCTCGCCCAATCCCAACGAGGCGGCCTATGAGAGGACATACTCGCTGGACCTTCTGCCACAGGAATACTCAGGGTTTGGTGCGGGTGATTTCAGAAGCCCGTCCCTGATCGTGGAGAATGGTGAAGGTGCCTCTGCGGTAGACCTCAAGATAAAGGATATACGTGTTCTGGATGGGATAAAATATTCGATACCTGGTCTGCCATCTTCCTATGCAAATCCTGGGGAGCGTGTGGATACGCTGATGGTTGCCCTGGAGGATGAGATTATTGGGCTTCGCGCCGAGTTGTACTATGCAGTTTTTGAGGAGACTGACGTGATAACCAGGACAGTGTGCCTCATCAACAAAGGCGGAGAGGTGCTGACGGTCAATAAGGCTGCCAGCATGACGCTCGACCTTATGCAGGATGAGTACGGCGTAACCCATTTCAGGGGAAGGTACGGCAAGGAGCGCATGAGGGAGGATATTCAGCTGGGGCATGGTTCGGTTGTCCTTGGCAGCAGGCGCGGAATATCATCTCATCAGGAGAATCCTTTCTTCATCCTCACAAGGGGAGAGGTGACGGAGACAGCTGGTGAGTGCTATGGTGTGAGCCTTGTGTACAGCGGAGACTTCAAGAATGAGATTGAAAAGTGCCCCTACAATTCGGTGAGAATCGTCAGCGGCATTTCAGATGAGCAGTTCTCGATGGAACTTGCTCCTGGCGAGGATTTCTGGACACCTGAGGCAGTGATGAGCTTCAGTGAGAATGGATTTGAGGCACTGTCGGATTCCTTTCATCGTCATGTGCGAAAAAATATTTGCAGGGGACCCTACAAGGAGAGCAGAAGGCCGGTCCTCATCAATAACTGGGAGGCAACCTATTTCAACTTTACTGGGGAGAAACTTAAGAATATTGCGAGGAAGGCCGGCGAACTGGGAGTCGAACTTTTCGTTCTCGATGATGGCTGGTTTGGAAAGCGTGAGAGCGATACCACGGGTCTTGGAGACTGGTTCGTAAATGAGGAGAAGCTTCAGGGAAGCCTTAAGGACGTGGCTGATACCATACGGAGCTACGGGATGAAGTTTGGTCTGTGGCTGGAGCCCGAGATGGTGTCGGAGGATTCGGATCTCTACAGGGAACATCCCGATTACGCATTTGCGATTCCTGGTCGTGAACCCGTGAGGGGAAGGCATCAGCTGCTGCTTGACTTTAGCAGGCAGGAGGTGGTGGACCATATTTTTTCCCAGATAGCTAAGGTTCTTGATGAGACTGGTGTTGACTACCTGAAAATAGATATGAACAGAAGTATAAATGAGGTCTACACCAGGTGTGGCCGTACCCAGAACAGGGGCCTTGTGCTCCACAGGTATGTGCTTGGTATGTATGATTTCCTGGGGCGGCTTCTTGAGAGGTATCCCGACATCATGATTGAGGGGTGCTGCGGCGGAGGCGGAAGAGTGGACCTTGGAATGCTCTGCTATGTTCCGCAGATATGGTGCTCTGACAATACGGATGCGATCGAGAGACTCGAGATACAGTACGGAACATCCTTTGGATATCCGATGAGTACAGTTGGGGCACATGTGTCGATTGTGCCAAATCACCAGACAGGCAGGGTGACACCGATAGAGACAAGGGCAGCAGTGGCTCTTGCAGGTGGATTTGGATTTGAACTCGATTTGAATCTGCTCTCAGATGAGGAGACGGACAAGGTCAGAGGGTTCATTGAGGATTATAAGAAGGACTGGAGGCTCATCCAGCAGGGCAGATATTACAGGCTTACCAATCCTGCAGAGAGAAGGATATTCGCTGCCTGGGAATATGCGGCAGATGATTTGTCTGAGGCGATTGTCGGGATTGTATGCGTGTCGACACAGTATAATCAGCCACCGGAGTATATAAGGCTCAGGGGACTTGATGCCAAGGGACGGTATTACTGCGAGCAGACCGGGTTATCTTACAGCGGAGCGGCGCTTATGAAGGGCGGAATCAGCGTTCCGGAATTCAGGAAGGGTGAGTACAGCAGCTGCCTGATGCGGTTTGTGAAAAAATATTAGAATTAACCATCTGGAGGAGATGATATGGCGTCGGATTTAAGACAAAGACAGCTGGGTGAACAGGAGCAGCCTCCTGTACAGCTTCAGGCTTCTTCTACTGCGGTACATGAGGAACTGCCCAGGGAGCAGGAACGTTCTTTGCCTGCACAGGACCTGCTGGAGAGGGATGCGGACAGTGAGGTACTCTCAGGTGTTGAACTGGTCAACAGATTTGAAGAACTGAATAGACAGGATCATGTCAGGACCGAGGCTGACGAGGTACATCGCAGGGCATTTGATGAAGAAGGGACCATAAGGACGGTTGTCCGAGATGTAACGAGGGAGCGTATTCAATCTGACCGGGAAATGCGTAAGAGGAAGAACGAACGCGAAAAGAAGAGGAAGGTTTCGGAGAAGGCGGAGGAGGCGATTTCGGCACAAAAACCGAAGCGAGCAGAATTTGCAGATACCGCGCGTCGCATGCGGGAGGTCATTGTCTCTGCAGACCGCGTTCAGCCTTCGGACGAAGAGAGTGAGGACAGGGCGGCTGCTCTGGAAATCAGGGCAAAAAAGTTGATGACGATTCAGTTCCGCCGTCTTGACGCAATGGATATTTCGGTAATGTCACTCAGTGATAAGGAACTGATAGAAAAATATCCAAAGCTGATTGAGGATCTTGATGTGGCCGTTGATCTCCTGAAATACTTTGATACGGAGGATGGAGGGCCTGATTATTCAAAATATATGCCCTATTCTCCTAAAGTCATGGAACAGCTTCGGGAAAAGGCTGTCGATTATCAAAAGCAGAGGGAATATCTTGAGGCTAAGATGACAGTTCTTTCAAGCTCATATTTTTCCCTGCTCCGCAAGCAGGATATGGAGAAAATGACTTTAGCCAGGCTGGAGATGGATGCTGAACTCTACAAGGATTCCAACAGGGGTCTTTCGGCGTATCTGAGATCCCTTGCAAAGCTGAAAAGACTTAATATGAAGAAGGAGTCAAAAAATATTGCAGGCGTTTATGCTGACGGGGCGGCCATGGACCTTTTTGACGGGACGGATCTTGGCAGGGATGTAAGAAGGAACGGAGATACCAAGGTTGAGACTACAAATAAGGCAAAGCTTATTGGTTTCAAGGTTACGCATGTTTCGGAACTTCATGTAGGAGCACTCTCTACTGAAGAAATTGAGCAGCACGAAAGGGATAATGTATCTGAGGAGAAATTTGCCTCGAAGAAGGAGCAGGATGCGGCTGAGGAGGCGGCACTTAAAGATCTTGACAAGGGATCACAGCTTGACGTTGGGGCATCCTACATGGTGACTGCGGATGCGAGTCTTTTTGAGGGAGAAGTACGGCAGAAGAGGACAATGAGTGGCGGCAGCACAACCATGGGATATATGAGCGCAAAGCTTGGCAATCTTAATGCGACCGGAAAGCTTGCGCTAAGTCTTTTCAAGGAGGGGAAGGTGCGGCCGGAGCTTCTGGCTGAAGGAAATATCACTGCAGCGGCACTTAAGTCAGAAGTAGGCGGAGAGGCAAAGCTCAATGTCGGCGAATGGGGAAAAATTGGCCGTAATATTCTGGGAGTAGCAGGAAAAGCTTCCGCAGCTGTTGCAACTGCGTACGCGAAGGGAAGCGCAAAAGTCGGTAAGTGGGTCAGCAAGAAGGGCGTAGAGCGAACAGGACTGAAATTTGGTGGAAAGGCAGGAACCAACCTGTTTGAGGGTAAGGCAGATGCCTCCTTCACGGTTCTGGGACTGAAGGTCAAGCTGGCGGTCAGCGGTTCAGTGGGTTTTGGCGCGGAATTTGGAATCAAGTCTACGGGAACAGGTGGATCCTTCTCAATAGGCGGGGCGCTGGGACTTGGCGGCGGCCTTAAGATATCCCTTGACTGGGCAGAAATGACAAAGTATTTTGATGGACTCAAGAAGAAAAGATGGTTTTGAAGCATATAGGAGGCAGGTATGTACAAGGATTTATTACCAATCGGCTCTGTGGTAAATGTTGATGATGGTGACGGCGGAATAAGCCTCATGATCTGCAGCCGGATAGTGGCAGCTTCTGACGAGGAAGTGATTTATGACTACGGTGCAGTTCCTTATCCACAGGGTTTTATTGATACTGACAACGTATATTTGTTTAACAGGGATGCTGTTGAGAATGTACTGTTTATCGGATGCCAGAATGAGGTTGAGGCGGCATTTAGGAAGCAGGTTCTTGATGAAATTGGAGAACTTAAGATCGTAAATGGTGAAATTGTTGAGGCATGAGGTCTGTGAGATTGGAGGAAAAATATGTATAAGGATTTGCTGCCGACAGGTTCGGTTGTGAGACTAAAGGAGGGTGACCATTATCTGATGATAATTGGAAGGGTTGCTGCTGGTGGAGAACCACTTGACGTATATGATTATGTTGCATGTGCATTTCCTGAAGGAATGACGGATTTTGAGAATGCCTTTTTCTTTAACAGGGACAGGATAGATGAAGTTATTTTTGTGGGATATCAGGATGAGCGTGAACTTAACTTCAGGAAGGAAATCCTTGATAATCTCAAGGCTCTTGCAGTTAAGGATGGAGAACTGGTACCGGCTGACGAGGTTTGATGACAGAGTGATGCTGCCTGGGAGGAAATACGGATGCGGTTAGAGGTTTTGCACCAGAGAGAGATGGAAAAATTGTCGGGGATTGTTCCTGAGAGATATCTGTCAGGAAATGACAGGCTGTTCCTGAGTGCCTTAGATGAAGGTGGATTATGCGGAATAGCGGTCTATACAATGGCTGTTCCAGACAGTTATCTTGATTACATTTATGTGCTTCCCGAGAAAAGAAGGCAGGGAGTCGGCAGATTTCTTGTTGAAAAATTTATCGACAAAGCGGAGCAGATGGGAGTGGGTAATCTACTTGTGAGCTTTGGGGGCGAGGCAGAGGGACGTGGCTTTTTTGAAGGAATGGGATTTTATCTCTCTGAAGGTGCAGAAAGTTTTTCGTTCAGTACTGCAGATTTAAAAGATCTGGATAGGGTACGTCTGATTTCCAGGAAACGGATTCCAGATAGGCTTAAAGCCTTCGACCGGCTTGGTCCGATTGAGTTAAAGTCTGTAAAAAAATATCTGACGGATAATAATTCCCGGATTGAAGATGTGAGCGGCCCTGATTTTTCTACAAAATATTCCAGTGTGGTTTTTGACCGGAAGGGAAATCCTAGAAGCTGTATGCTGTGCTCAAGGAATCAGGAACGCATAATATTAGATATGATTCTTGCGGGCAGGGGGGCGGAACTGTCGATTATCCTCCTGCTGGGCCATCTGTGTAGAAGCCTTCTGGCTGAGGAAGAGAAACTGACAGTATACTTTACTGCCACTAATCCTAAGGTGGCAGAGCTTGCAGGGGCGATACTTGGAGACTCGCTGGAGAACATGGGGAAAAGTATTCTTGCTGTGACAGTGGTTTCGGGACGTTAAAAAATGTTGCACTGTAAACAATATTTATGGTATAGTTGTTAAAGTTATGTGGAGTAATGGGTGTAGTATGCCCTTGGCTTTTACAGACATAGTCATATTGAGAAAGGAAACCAGAGTTATGAAGCACGTAAAGTCTTTAAACACAAGAGATTACAAGAAGAGCATGAAGAACGGCGGATGTGGCGAGTGCCAGACATCTTGTCAGTCAGCTTGTAAGACATCATGCACAGTTGGAAACCAGAGCTGCGAGAAGTCTTCAAAGTAATTACTAACTGAAAAGCATATAGTATTGAGCGAGAGGGCCGTATGTCCTTCTCGCTCGCTTTTGCATGTTAAAAAGAAAAATAGAAAAGAGGAAATATCTGTGGTTCATTTATATAAGAGCGGCGGATATAATATTGTCCTTGATGTTGAGAGTGGTGCAGTACATGTGGTTGATGATCTCGTGTATGACCTCATT